>JBDHQQ010000116.1:0-7914 GCA_039807145.1 Pseudoxanthomonas sp.
CCCGCCGGGCTCATCCTGCGCACCAGCATTGCCCGCATCGAACAGCGCCCCGCCGCCCCTTTCCGCGCCCGCCCGCTGCTGTTCGGCGCGTTGACGGTGCTGTTCCTGGTGCTGGCGGTCGCCGGGCTGCTGGCGGCCAGCTGACGCCGCGCCGGGTCAGGGCGTCTCCACTTCATACCCACGCGCCTGCAGCCGGGCCAGGTAGCCATCGGCCGCCAGCAGGCTGTCGACCGGCAACATCGCGAAGGTTTCGTTGTTCCGGCGCAGCGCGTCCTCGGCGATCGTCATCCAGTGCCGGTATCCACGCTCGCGCAGGTCGCCATAACCCCGGTTGCGGGCGAACCCGGAATCGGCCACGGCGCGCAGGCAGGCACCGTCGGCGTCTTCCAGCGGCAGCTGGCGCAATGCCTCGATGTCGCCGACCGCCCAGGCATTGGCGCGTTCCACCAGCCGCGGCAGGTCGCGCTCGACCGACACCAGCTTGCGCTCGAAGCAGGCCAGGTCATCGAAACCGCCGGCACGGAACTCGCGGATGGCCGCCTTCGGGTCGTCGATCTCGAACTTCAGCGTCGTCGAGGTCGGCTTGATGCCGGCGGCCTTGGCCGCCTTCTCCACCACCGGCCAGATCACCGGCTTCTGCCCCAGCCCGGCCGACTTGATCGCTGCCGCGTACAGTTCGTTGGCGGCGATCATCGGCCGCTTGCGCTCGACGCCACCGTCGCGCCCCAGGTAGCGGCGCTTCTGCGCCTGCCAGCGGGCATGCAGCGCTGGCGGCAGCACATCCTCCAGCGTCGCGCCATCCTCGTTGCGCATCGCCTTCCACGCGGCGGGCGCCAACGCCAGCATGCCGAAGAAGCCGACGTCGGCATTGAACGACAGCGACGGTGACAGCAGTACCTGCTGCGAACGCGCGATGATCGCTTCCACCTCGCCCGACTGCCACTGGATCCGGTCGGGCAGCGGCGACGCGGTGCCCAGGATCCACAACACGTGGTCGTCCTTGCTGACCTTCCACAACCCCGGCCCGGGCTGCACGCCGTGCACCACCAGGGCGTCCAGGTCGCGGATCGGTGCGGTGGCCGGCGCGCTGCCAGGCTCCGCGGACTGCGCGGCATGCACGGGTGGCAGCGAAACCAACCACAACCCCACCAGCACACTCCATCGGGCAACGCGCATGTCCATTCCTGGCCTCCGGGAAAGGCGCGACGTTAGCCGGTTCCGTGCACCCGCGCGTTAAGCCGGCGGGCGCTGGCGCCCGGCCCGGCGAACGCGTTGCGACGTACGTCCAGCCACCGGCAGGCGCGCTCAGGGCACCGCGCGTGCGCGCGGTGATGGCGCGGCGCGTCGTACACCGCAGGCCCCGCGCACGAACGGGCCGTGGCTGGCGACGCAGCGGCGCGCCACACGACCGCTTGCGGTCGAGCCGGCCGGCACACGTGCTACCAGGCAGCGTGCATCGTGTGTCGCCCCACGGAGATGCACTGGAGGGCACAACGAAAAACGGCCTGCACTGTGAAGTGCAAGCCGTTGATCCACAAACAGTAATTGGTCGGGACGGCCGGATTCGAACCGACGACCCTCTGCCCCCCAGGCAGATGCGCTACCAGGCTGCGCTACGCCCCGATCGTTACTGCATGCCGCCACCGTGGTGGCGAGCCGGCGATTATACGCGTATTGCCGCCGAAGCGGTCAACGTCGCAGCAGTTGCAGCACTTCCTCCAGCTCCATGCGCACCTGGCGGATGATCTGGTTGCTCAGTGCCGACTCCTGCCGCGCGCCCTCGCCTTCCAGGCGCAGGCGGGCACCGCCGATGGTGTAGCCCTGTTCGTACAGCAGGCCGCGGATCTGCCGCACCATCAGCACGTCATGGCGCTGGTAGTAGCGGCGGTTGCCGCGGCGCTTGGCCGGCTCCAGGCTGGGAAACTCGGTTTCCCAGTAGCGCAGCACGTGCGGCTTGACGTCACACAGCTCGCTCACCTCACCGATGGTGAAGTAGCGCTTGGCCGGAATCGGCGGAAGTTCGCGGTTACTGCCCGGATCCAGCATATGCCTCCACCCGCTCCTTGAGCTTCTGGCCCGGACGGAAGGTGACCACCGTGCGGGCGGAAATCGGAATCTCCTCCCCGGTCTTGGGATTGCGGCCCGGGCGCTGGTTCTTGCGCCGCAGGTCGAAATTACCGAAGCCGGACAGCTTCACCTGGCGTCCCTGTTCCAATGCATCGCGCAGCACGTCGAAGAACGCATCGACGAACTCCTTGGCCTCGCGCTTGTTCAAGCCGACCTCGTCGAACAACCGGTCGGCCATCTCCGCCTTGGTCAATGCCATGCCTGTTCCCTGTTACCTGCGCTTCAACCCCGGATCCTGGCGCCGTGTTCATGCTCGACGGCGGCCACCACGGAGGCGACCACGGCGTCCACGTCGCGGTCCGTCAGAGTGCGCGAGGTGTCCTGCAAAATCAAGCCCATAGCCAGACTCTTGAATCCGGGTTCGACGCCCTGGCCGACATAGCGGTCGAACAGCACCACCTCCCGCAGCAGGCTGCCCGCGGCCTGGCGGATGGTCGCCGACAGCGCCTCCCACTCGACCGCTTCGGCCGCCACCACGGCCAGGTCGCGGCGCACCGCCGGGAACCGCGACAGCTCGCCGGCGCGCGGCAGCGCACGCGCCGCCAGCGGCTCCAGGTCCAGTTCGAACGCCAGCACCTCGACGTCGATCTCCATCGCCGCGGCCAGGCGCGGGTGCAGCTGGCCGATCCAGCCGATGCGGCGGCCGTCGCGGTAGACGTCGGCCGATCGCGCCGGGTGCGCGAACGGGTGCTGCGCGACCCGGAACTCGAGGCGTGCACCGGCAGCGGCCGCCAGCGATTCCAGGTCGCCCTTGAGGTCGTGGAAATCCACCTTGCGCGCCTTCTCGCCCCACTGCAGCGCCGCGGCGTCGCCGCAGACGGCGGCGGCGACGCGCACGGTCTCGCGCGGTGCCTGCCCGGCGTCGCCGGACTGCTGCGCGAACACGCGCCCCAGCTCGAACAGGCGTACGCGGCCGGCCTGGCGCGCGACATTGCGGCCCAGCGTGGCCACCAGGCCCGGCAGCAGCATCGGCCGCATCACCGCCAGCTCCGCCGACAGCGGATTGGCCAGCGCCACGCGGCCGTCCCGCAGCGACCAATTGTCCAGCAGCTGCGCATCGACGAAGGCGTAGTTGATGGTTTCCAGCATGTCGCGCGCCAGCAGCTGGCGACGCACGCTCAGCTCGTCCAGGCGGGTTTCGCTGGGCATGGCGATGCGCGCCGCGCCGGCGGGCAGCGTGGTCGGGATCTGCTCATAGCCGTGGATGCGCGCGAGCTCCTCGATCAGGTCCTCTTCGATGGCGATATCGAAGCGCCGGCTCGGCGCGGTGACGCTCCAGCCGTCGGCTGCTGGCGCCACCCCCATGCCCAGCGCGCGCAGGATGCGCTCGACCTCGGCATCATCGATGCGGATACCCAGCACCCGCGCGATGCGCTCGCGGCGCAGCAGGATCGTGGCTGCCACCGGCAGGTCGGCTTCGCGCACCGCCTCGGTGACCGGCGCCGGCACGCCACCGGCCAGGTCCAGCACCAGGCGGGTGGCGTATTCGATCGCGGTGCGCGGCAGCTGCGGATCGACGCCGCGCTCGAAACGGTGCCCGGCATCGGTGTGCAGGCCCAGCTTGCGGCCGCGGCCCATGATCGCCGCCGGGGCGAAGTGCGCGGCCTCGAGGAACACGTTGCCGGTGGCGTCGGTGACCCGGGTATCGAAGCCGCCCATCATTCCGGCCAGGCCGACCGGGCGGTCGGCATCGGTGATCACCAGGAAGCTGTCGTCCAGGGTCGCGTCACGGCCATCGAGCAGCTTCAGGGTTTCGCCGGCGCGCGAGCGGCGCACGCCGATACCGCCCTTGAGCGTATCCAGATCGTAGGCATGCATCGGCTGGCCCAGCTCCAGCATCACGTACTGGGTGATGTCCACCAGCAGCGACACCGGGCGCACGCCACTGCGGCGCAGGCGCTCGGCCATCCACGAAGGCGTGGCCGCGCGCGCATCGACGCCTTCGATCACGCGGCCCAGATAGCGCGGCGCCTCGGCGCCGGCCTGCAGCGTGATGGCCAGCTCGCGCGTGGCCTGCGCCGGCACCGCGTCGGCGGTGAACGGCTTCACTTCGCTGCGGGTGGCGGCGGCGACGTCGAAGGCGATGCCACGCACGCTGAAGCAGTCGGCGCGGTTCGGCGTGAGCTTGATCTCGATGCTGGCATCGGGCAGGCCGAGGTAGTCGACCAGCGCCGCGCCCACCGGCGCGTCATCCGGCAGCTCCAGCAGCCCGGAGGCGTCGCTATCCAGGCCCAGCTCCCTGGCCGAGCACAGCATGCCGTTGGATTCCACGCCACGCAGCTTGGCCGGCTTGATCCGGAGTTCACCGATCTGCGCGCCGACCAGGGCCAGCGGCGCGACCAGGCCCGGACGCGCGTTCGGCGCACCGCAGACGATCTGCAGCAGTTCGCCCTGGCCCGCATCGACCTTGCACACCTGCAGGCGGTCGGCCTCCGGATGGCGCACCGCCTCGACGATGCGTGCCACCACCACGTGGTCCAGGCCCTGGCCCAACGCCGTCACTTCCTCGACCTCCAGGCCGATGGCGGTCAGCACCGCGCTCAGCGCGTCGCGCGAGGCGTCGGTGGGGACATGGCTGCGCAGCCAGTTTTCGGAGAATTTCATCGTTGCTCGATCCGTTGTGCGGGCCATCGCCCGCCGTGTATGCCTGTGGGGAACCTGCTGCCGCGCCTCAGGCGAACTGGCGCAGGAAACGCACGTCGTTGTCGAAGAACGCGCGCAGGTCGTTCACGCCATAGCGCAGCATCGCGAAGCGCTCCACGCCCAGCCCGAAGGCGAAGCCGGTGTAGCGCTCCGGATCGATGCCGCAGTTGCGCAGCACGTTCGGGTGCACCATGCCGCAGCCCAGCACTTCCAGCCAGCGGGTGCTGCCGTCGGGCTGCTGCCAGGCGATGTCCACCTCCGCGCCGGGCTCCACGAACGGGAAATAGCTGGGCCGGAAGCGCATTTCGAAATCGCGCTCGAAGAACGCGCGCACGAACTCGCTGAGCGTGCCCTTGAGGTCGGCGAAGGTGGAATGCTCGTCCACCAGCAGGCCCTCGACCTGGTGGAACATCGGCGAGTGGGTCTGGTCGCTGTCGCTGCGGTAGACCTTGCCGGCGGCGATCATGCGCAGCGGCGGGCGGTGGTCGCCCATGTAGCGCACCTGCACCCCGGAGGTGTGCGTGCGCAGCAGGCGGCCGTCGCCGAAGTAGAAGGTGTCGTGCATGGCGCGCGCCGGGTGGTGCGGCGGGAAGTTCAGCGCCTCGAAGTTGTGCCAGTCGTCCTCGATCTCCGGGCCTTCGGAGAGTTCGTAGCCCAGCCGGCCGAAGATCCCGGTGATGCGCTCCAGGGTGCGCGTGACCGGATGCAGGCCACCGCGCCCGCCATCGCGCCCCGGCAGGGTGACATCGATGCGCTCGGAGGCCAGGCGCGCGTCCAGCGCCGCGTTCTCCAGCAGCGCCTTGCGCTCGCCCAGCGCCGCCGACACCGCGTCGCGCGCCCGGTTGATCGCCTCGCCCGCCGCCTTGCGTTCGTCGGCCGGCAATGCACCCAGCTGCTTGAGCTGCGCGGTGATGCTGCCGCTCTTGCCCAGCAGGGCGACACGCAGGTTTTCCAGGGTTTCCGGATTCTGCGCCGCGGCCACGTCGGCCAGCGCCTGGGCGGTCAGGGATTGGATGTCACTCATGGATCGACGGATCTCGGATGGTCGCCTCACGCGTTCCGCACCGGGGGACATCCCGGAGCTCCCGGCCCTCTCCCGGCGGAAGAAGACTGAGGTGAGGGCACGAGCGCATCCTAGCGTAGTCGGATTGCCCGGACGCCGACGCCGGATTGCATTCCAATCCGGCGCGGCGACGCGTTCAACCCCGCGACTGCCGCGGGCTCCTGCGGCGCGCCCTCATCCGCCCCTCGGGGCGCCTCCTCCCACGGGAGAAGGGAACGGCCAAGCTGGAAAAAGAAATGGGGAAGGACTTGCGCCCTTCCCCATGCATTGCCTCATTCACCACCGCCGCGGGTGGACCGCGCCGGCAGGAGAAGGACTTATGCCGCCAGCGCGCTCTTGGCCTTCTCGGCCAGCGCGGCAAAACCCGCCGCGTCGTGCACGGCGATATCCGCCAGCACCTTGCGGTCCAGGGTGATGCCGGCCTTGAGCAGGCCGTTCATGAAACGGCTGTAGCTCATGCCGTTGATGCGGGCAGCCGCATTGATGCGGGTGATCCACAGCGAACGGAAATTGCGCTTCTTCTGCTTGCGGCCGATGTAGGCGTACTGCTGCGCCTTGATGACCGCCTGCTTGGCGACGCGGAAAACCTTGCGGCGGGCATTGTAGTAGCCCTTCGCCTGGCTGATGATCTTCTTGTGGCGGCGGCGCGCCTGCACACCACGCTTAACTCGTGCCATGGTTCAGTTCCTCAGAGGTAGGGCAGCATGCGGTCCAGACGGCCTGCGTCTTCCGCGCGGACGTGGTTCGTCTGACGCAGGTTACGCTTCCGCTTGGTCGCCTTCTTGGTGAGGATGTGGCTACGGTTGGCGTGGCCAGCCTTGTACTTGCCGGAAGCGGTCTTGCGGAAACGCTTGGCCGCCGCCCGGTTGGTCTTGATCTTGGGCATTGCTATGTCCTTGATGGTCTCTTTTTACTGGCCGGGCGGTGGTCTGGACCACGCTTTCCATCCTTGCCCTTGCCTGCTTGAAGCCCGCGCTCCCGATGGAGGCAGGCAGGTCCTGTTGGGTGCTGCAAACAACAAACCCGGCGAACCGGGCCGCCCATTATGCCCCGGAGCCGGCGCACATGCAATCGCAGGCGACCGAGGACCCAGGCACATGAACGCGGGACGGGAAACCGGGATCACCCCCTCCCCATCCACCGGCACGGCGGCGGCCAGGCCGCGGCGCCGTTACTTCTTCTTCGGCGCGATCATCATGACCATCTGCCGGCCTTCCAGGCGCGGGCGCGATTCGATCACGATGTCCTCGCCCAGGTCCGCCTCGATGCGGCCGGCCATTTCGCGACCCAGTTCCTGGTGGCTCATTTCACGGCCACGGAAGCGGATGTTGACCTTGACCTTGTCGCCTTCCTCGAGGAAACCGCGCATCTTGCGCAGCTTGATCTGGTAGTCGCCCTCGTCCGTGACCGGACGGAACTTGACTTCCTTGATCTCGACCTGGCGGCTCTTCTTCTTGGCCTCGTTGGCCTTTTTCTGCTGCTCGAACTTGAACTTGCCGAAGTCCATGATCTTGCAGACCGGCGGATCGGCCTGCGGCTGGATCTCGACCAGGTCCAGGCCCTCATCCTCGGCCATCGACAGCGCTTCGTCGCGCGTCAACACGCCGATCATCTCACCGTCGCTGCCGATCACGCGCACGCGCGGCACGCGGATTTCGTGGTTGCGACGATTCTGCTTGTTGTCAGGGGTACTGATATTGCAATCTCCGGATGGAATCGAACCGGCCCCGGCGGAGCGTCCGCGGGGACCGGGGCTGGATGCTTACTGCCTGTGTTCCGCCTGCAGGCGTTCGATGAAGGCCTGGAGCGACATGCTGCCCAGATCCTCGCCCGAACGGGTGCGTACCGCCACCGCGCCGTTCTCCTTCTCGCGGTCGCCGACCACCAGCAGATACGGCACACGCTGCAGCGTATGCTCGCGAATCTTATAGCCGATCTTCTCGTTCCGCAAATCGGCAGTAACCCGGAACCCTTGCTCCGCAAGGGTTTTGCGAACCTGCTGAACGTATTCAGCCTGGGCGTCGGTGATGTTCGCCACCACCACCTGCACCGGCGCCAGCCAGGTCGGGAACGCACCGGCA
>JBDHQQ010000117.1:0-7893 GCA_039807145.1 Pseudoxanthomonas sp.
TTGAACAACAGCGCCGCCACCGGGAATCCGGCGGCGTCGGTGCTGGTGCAGTGCTCGCCGCGGTTGCTCTCCGGGTAGACCTTGTCCAGTTTCCACACCGCCAGGCACTGCGACTGCAGTCCGCTGGCGCCGCTGGCGTTGGCGCGATAGGCCTCGTATAGCCGGTCGCCCTGCCACACCAGCAAATGGCAATCGCCGTTGTTGTTGTTGCAGGTCAGGGTGGAGCTGCCTTCAATGGCACCATTGGCCGGCACCGGCATCTGCGTGCCGATCGCGTCGCAGTCGGGCGAATAGTATTCGCTGCTGGAAGGAAAGCCGACGATGCTGCGCATCGGCGCACTGGCCGTCGCGCGGACGACGTGCATGCTGAAATCGATCTGCATGCGCCCGTTGCCGAAGCCGCCGAGCCCCGCGAGCGTCGAGATCATCGATGCCGATTGCGGATGCACCTGCGCATTGCTGATGTTCTGGTTCCAGACGGCGGCGTCCGGAAAGCGCGGCAGAAAACCGGTTGAGGGGGTTGGCGTCGGCGTCGGTGTTGGAGTGGGCGTTGGGGTTGGAGTAGGAGTGGGCGTTGGAGTAGGAGTCGGTGTTGGCGTGGGCGTAGGCGTAGGCGTTGGAGTAGGTGTTGGGCTGGGAGTCGGTGTCCCGCCTCCGCTCGCGCCACTGCCTCCGCCGCCACAACCGGCCATGGCCAGCCCTAAACAAGTTGCCATCAGGCCCGTGACGAGCCGCTGTGCCTTCAACATCGGAAAATTCCTCGATTCAAACCCGTGCCGATTGTCCCTGCTCCACGGTGGAGGGAACGTCGACACGGGCTTCTGCAGGCCATGGGCAGGCTGCGAACACCAGCGTGGCTACTTCAATGACCGGGTGAAACCTTGTCCCGGTTGTCGTTCGCGCTCCGTGAATGTCCGCATGTAGCACGAATTACTTGTGCTGGAGTCTATGCAAGCGAGTCCGATTTCACGGTTTTCGGATGACCATTCATGGCGGCCGACCGGTTCCGGTGCTTTGCCGGACCGATCAGTCCGGCCGCCGGCTGCTCCGCAGCAGGAACGCGCTGCCGACCAGGACGCCAACCAGCGATGCCACCAACCCCAGGCCGGCGGCGATGGCCAGTTCGAGTGGCCACAGGTTGTGCGTGCTTGCGTCCCGCGCCACGTCCACGGCAACGCGGATCGCCACCGCCAACGGCACCGCCGCCGCCATCCACAGCCACAGCGTCACGAAGCGCCCTGTACCGAAAGCGCGCAGCAGCATCACGACCGCACCCAGCGCGACCAGTCCGGGACCGTACAGCGCGCTTGGCAGGCTGGCCTGGTCGTAGGGCAACTGCCAGTACTTGAAGCCGACACCGAGCAGGGCGACGGCGAAGCCGATCCAGCGCCAGGCGGGGGAGGAGCGGGTCATGGCTGGTTCCTGCGCGTGGACAGGTGGGTATTATCCGTTATCGCGGCGGTTCACCGGATAACGGGAAGTTTGATTGCAATGATCGTTCTTCGGGCTACCGGAATGCACTGGCTAAATGTTGGCGATCCGAACGACGATCAGTGTGCGCACGGGTACATCACGCTTGCGATTGATGACCAAGTGTTCTGTAGCCCTGCAGACGGCGAACTGACGGTTAGCGCGGCCGCATTGAACTTGCTGAGGACGATCGCTCATGACCATACGCCCGAGAACTCGGTTTCGGGAGGTGGCCAGCTCCTTCCGTGTTGCGGCTTCAATGTCTTGCCTTCAGACGGAAAATTTCCAGCCTTGATCTTGGGTTGTTCAAATGGGATAGATATTTGCATTAGACACACGGGCCGTGACGTCGAACTTTGCAAAGGAGCGCAACGGAAAGTGGTTTCGCGGGCGTCTTGGGAAGCGGCTGTAATAGCTTTCGCGGCCGAAGTGATGAATTTTTACTCGCAAAGCCCTCCGAAGAATCCGCCCCCCGAAGGAGAGGATGCAAAGGGTTGGGCGACATTCTGGCAGGAGTGGCGTGAGCTAGCCGAAACAAAGGGCCGCAGGCTGGATTGACGGCCCAACGCGGGCAGGGCGAGGTTTGGCCTTGTCGCGTGATGATGGTAAACGGGTTGAGAACTGGTAGGGCGGGTCATGACCCGCCCTACCCATGCCGCGGTGTTCGGGGGATTGGCCGCCGACTGCACGCAATCGTCGTTAGGTCCATAGTGTTGCCGTCGTTTCCTGTCGAAGTCTAAGGAGCCCCGCCATGACCGCAAAAACCGCCGCGCAGCTGGTGCAACAGGCCAAGGCCGATATCGAGAACCTCAACCCCGATCAGGTGCAGGCCGAACTGGCCGGCGGCGACGTGCTGCTGGTCGATGTCCGCGACGCGCCGGAACGGGAAGCGGGCGTGATCCCGGGCGCCGTCCATGCCTCGCGCGGCATGCTCGAGTTCTACGCCGATCCCGCCAGCCCGTACCACAAGACCGAGTTCGATCCGTCCAGGCGGGTCATCCTGCATTGCGCTTCGGGCGGACGCTCGGCGCTGGCGGTACATGCGCTGCGCGAACTGGGCTATGCCAACGTCGCCCATCTCGACGGCGGGTTCAAGGCCTGGCAGGCGGCGGGCAAGCCGGTTAGCTGACGCCGCTCGCGCGATTCAATCGTCGAACAGTGCCTGTATCGCCGCCAGCCCGGCCTTCGCGCGTTCCTGCTTGCGTTCCGCATCGGCGACCGGGTCGGCGCCGTCGCGCTGCAATTCACCTTGCGGCAATTCGTCGAGGAAGCGGCTCGGCTTCAGTCGCAGCTTCTCGCGGAAGCGGCGCGTCTCGCGGTTGTGGCTCAGGTACAGGCCCTGCTTGGCGCGGGTGATGCCGACGTACATCAGCCGACGTTCCTCCTCCAGCGAGCCTTCCTCCAGCGCCGCCTCATGCGGCAGCGTGCCTTCCTCGCAGCCGACGATGAACACGTAGCGGAATTCCAGGCCCTTGGCCGCGTGCAGGCTCATCAGCCGCACCTGGTTGCCGCCGTCGTCCTTGTCGTTGCGCGACAGCAGCGCCAGCTGCGCGGCCAGATCGCCGGCGCTGCCCTTGCCGCCTTCGAACCACTCGGCCAGCTCGTCCAGATTCTGCTTGCGGCGCTCGAAGCCGGCGTTGTCCTTGCACTGCGCGCGCAGCTCGGCCAGCAGGCCGGAGCGCTCGCACAGCCGCCGCAGCAGGTCGGCGGCATTGAGTCGCGGCACGTGGTCGCGCAGGTCGCGGACGATGTCGTTGAATGCGCTCAGTCCGTTGGCCGCACGCGCCGGCAGCGCTTTCAGCGCGCCCATCGATTCGGCTGCGCGCGACATCGGCATGTGCGCGTGCTGGGCCATCTCGGCCAGCTTCGACAGGGAAGTCGCGCCGACCTCGCGCTTTGGTGACTGCACCGCGCGCAGGAACGCCGCGTCGTCGTCGGGATTGGCGACCAGGCGCAGCCACGCCAGCGCGTCCTTCACTTCCTGGCGCTCGAGGAAGGCGGTGCCGCCGGTCAGGTGGTAGGGGACGCGCAGCAGCTGCAGCGCCTTTTCCAGCGGCCGCGATTGGTGGTTGCCGCGGAACAGGATGCAGAACTCGCTCCACGGCGCGTCGCGGGCCACGTGCAGGAAGGCGATCTCGGCGGCGATCTTCTCCGCCTCGTGCTCGTTGTCGCGGCATTCCCACACCCGGATGCGCTCGCCGTCGGGCTGGTCGCTCCACAGCTTCTTCACGTGATCGTGCGGGTTGTGCGCGATCAGCGCGTTGGCCGCGCGCAGCACGCGGTTGGAGCAGCGGTAGTTCTGTTCCAGCTTGACCACCTGCAGCTTCGGGTAGTCGCGGGCCATCTGCTGCAGGTTCTGCGGGTTGGCGCCGCGCCAGGCGTAGATGCTCTGGTCGTCGTCGCCCACGCAGGTGAAATTGCCCGCCTCGCCGGCCAGCGCCTTCAGCAGCCGGTATTGCGCGTCGTTGGTGTCCTGGCACTCGTCGACCAGCAGGTAGCCGATGCGCTCGCGCCACGCGGCGGTGATCGCGGCGTCGTTCTCCAGTATCTGCACCGGCAGGCGGACCAGGTCGTCGAAATCGACCGCGTTGAACGACGTCAGCCGCGCCTGGTAGTGCGCGTACAGCTTGGCGGCCTCGCGTTCGCGCGTGCTTCGCGCGGCTTCCAGCGCCTGCTCCGGCGACAGGCCGTTGTTCTTCGCCCGCGACACCAGCGATTTCATCGCCTCGACCGCGTCGGGCTTGGCCCCGGGCATCAGGTCCTTGATCTGCGCGGCGCTGTCGTCGGCGTCGAAGATCGAGAATCCGCGCTTCAGCCCGGCCGCCGCGTGTTCGATCTGCAGGAACCTCAGCCCAAGCGCGTGGAAGGTGCTGATGGTCAGGCCTTCGCCGGCATCGCCCTTCAGCCGTCGGGCGAGGCGCTCGCGCATTTCGCGCGCGGCCTTGTTGGTGAAGGTGATCGCGGCGATGCGCTTGGCGGGATAGCGCCCGGACTGCACCAGGTGCGCGATCTTCTCCACGATCACCCGCGTCTTGCCGCTGCCGGCGCCGGCCAGCACCAGCAGCGGGCCTTCGGCGTGGGCGACCGCGGCGCGTTGGGGAGGGTTGAGGGAGTTCATCGGGACGCGGATTGTAGCCGGTGCGGATCCGCGCCAGAGGCTAAACTGCGCGCATGGCCAAGCTCTATTTCTATTATTCGGCGATGAACGCCGGCAAGACCACGACGCTGCTGCAGTCGGCGCATAACTACCGCGAACGCGGCATGCGCACGCTGATCCTGACGCCGAAGCTGGACCATCGCGCCGGCAGCGGCACGGTGGCGTCGCGGATCGGCCTGCAGGCCGAAGGAACCGCCTTCGGCCACGATGCGGACTTGCTGCGCCTGGTCGAGCGCGACATCGCCGCGCACGGCCGGCTGAACTGCGTGCTGGTGGACGAGGCGCAGTTCCTGACCAAGGCGCAGGTCTGGCAGCTGAGCGAGGTGGTCGATCGCCTGCGCATCCCGGCGCTGTGCTACGGCCTGCGCACCGATTTTCGCGGCGAGCTGTTCGAGGGCAGCCAGTACCTGTTGGCCTGGGCCGACGAGATGAGCGAGATCAAGACCATCTGCCACAGCGGCAGCAAGGCGACGATGACCGTGCGCGTGGACGAGCAGGGCCGTGCGGTGCAGGACGGTCCGCAGGTCGAGATCGGCGGCAACGAGCGCTATGTTTCGGTCAGCCGCGCCGAATTCAAGAAGATCAGCCGCGGCGAAGGCCGCATCGAACCGCTGCAGGCGCCGTTGCCGCTGTAGGAGCGCTCTCGAGCGCGACCAGAAACTGGACCTGCGGAGAATGCGCAGCGCCTTTGTCCCGGTCGCGCTCGAGAGCGCTTCTACCGGGTACAGGCGTCGCGGATTTCCTGCACTTCGCGCGGAATCGTGCCGCCGTCGGGCTGCAGGCGGCGCAGTTCGGCCAGCAGCGCGTCGAGGTCGGCGCGTCCGCGCGCGGCCTGGTCCAGGCTGCAGCGTGCTTCGGCCGCATAGGCGCGCGCGCGCCAGCGCAGCTTCGGGCCTTCGCTGCCCTTGCCGGTGTGCTTGCCCAGCGCGTCCAGCAGCGGCAGCGCCTTCGTCGCCTGGCCGCTGCGGGCGAGGAAGTGGGCCATCGACAGTTCGGTGTCGAGCCGGCGCGGATGGTTTTCCGGGTAGCCGATGCGCGCCAGCGCGAGTGCGCGCGCCAGTCGCGTGCCGGCCGCTTGCGTGCGTCCCTCGGCGAGCAGGATGTCGCCGATCAGGCGATCGGTGTCGCCGACCAGCACCGAACTGGCGCCGTACCGCTCCACTCGCAGCCGCCGCGCTTCGTCCAGCGCAACCAGCGCCTCCGCGTCGCGTCCCGCGCTGTGCAGCACCATGCCGAGGTTGTACAGGCCGCCGGACAGCGACTGCGCCCCGTCCGGATTGCGCCAGATCGCCACTGCGCGGTTGATGTCGGCAACGGCCTCGTCGTAGTCGCCGCGCTCCCAGGCGATGATGCCCAGCGAGTTCCAGCTCAGGCCGGTTTCGCGATGGGTGGGCCCCAGCGCCTGCACCGTCAGTGCATGCAACTGGCGCAGCTGGGCCGAGGCGGCGTTGAAGCGGCCCTGGTCGATCAGCACCGCGATTTCCTGGCGTCGCACGGTCAGCGTCACCGGATGCAGCGGCCCGTGCAGGTCTTCGGCCAGTGCCAGCGCGGCGGCATAGGCGGCCAGGGCGGCTTCGGTGTCGCCGCGATCCCGATAGAGGCGGCCGATCTGGCGTTGCAGGTCGATGGCCAGCGGATGGCGGTCGCTGGCGCCGTTGCGCAGCAGCGCTAGGGCGTTGCGCAGCAGCGCCACCGCGTCGTTGGTGCGATTCATCTCGGCGTCGAGCGCGGCCAGGTCGCCCATGCTCTCGGCGCGGCCGATCGGGTCGTTGGCTTCGCGATGGATCGCCAACGCGCGCAGGAACAGCCGACGCGCCTGCAAGCGGTCGCCGGCGCCGCGCTGGCAGCGGCCCAGCTGCGACAGGAACGTGGCCACCGGCTGGCCGAGCCGCGACTGCAGGCTTTCCGCCAGCGGTTCCACCGAAGCCATCGCCGCCAGGCAGCGACGGCTGTCGCCAAGCAGCCACGCGATCTGGCCCTGCTGCGTGGCCGCCTGCAGGCGCAGGCTGGGCGGAACATCGTCGGCATCCGCCAGCAAGCGCCGCTGCCGGTCGAGCAGGGTCTGCGCGCGTGCGTAATCGCCCAGGCCGATGCGCAGCTGCGCGATGGTGCCGAGCAGTTCGGCATGCGCCAGCGGCTGCCGCGCCAGCTCGCGTTCGCCGCGGCGTTCGCCGGCGTCCAGCATCGCGCGCACGTCGAAGCGATCGCCGCGCAGGTCGGCGTTGGCGCTGTTGAACAGGCCCAGCACGAAGCTCTGCATGGCTTGCGCGCGCGCGGCTTCGCGCTCGGCCTGGCGCACCTGCAGCACGCTCACCGCCAGCGCGCCGACCAGCACCGCGGCCACCAGGGTTCCCAGCCCGATCGCCCAGCGGTGGCGGACGAGGTATTTGCGCGCGTGGTAGAGGAAGCCCTGCGGCCGCGCCAGCACCGGGCGGCCACGCAGGTGGCGGTCGATGTCCGCCGCCATCGCCTCGACCGAGGGATAGCGGTGTTCGGGCTTCTTCGCCAGCGCACGCAGGACGATGTTGTCGAGGTCGCCGGAAAACTGGCGCGACAGCTTGCGCAGCTGCTTGCGCGGGCGCGGGTCGCCTTCGGCGTGCATCACCGCGGTGGACGGGCCCATCGGCTCGACTTCGAGGATCACCCGTTCCCATTCCGCGTCGCCCTGCCGGCGCAGCCGGTACGGCCGGGCTTCGGCCAGCACTTCGCACAGGACCACGCCCAGCGAATACACGTCGGTCATCGTGGTGACCGGCTCGCCGCGCACCTGTTCGGGCGCGGCGTAGTGCAGGGTGAAGGTGCGCGCCTCGGTGCGCGCGTCCAGCGACGTGGATTCCTCGCTCTGCAACAGCTTGGCGATGCCGAAGTCCAGCAGGCGTACGTCGCCGCCGGGCGTCACCAGGATGTTGGACGGCTTCAGGTCGCGGTGCACGACCAGGTTGGCGTGGGCGTGGCTGACCGCGTCGCAGACCTGCAGGAACAGGCGCAGGCGCTCTTCCACGCCCAACGCGTGCTGCTTGGCGTAGTCGGTGATCGGCACGCCTTCGACGTATTCCAGCGCCAGGTACGGCTGGCCTTCGCCGCCGATGCCGGCGTCCAGCAGGCGGGCGATGTGCGGGTGCTGCAGCTGGGCCAGGATTTCGCGCTCGCGGGAAAAGCGCAGGCGCAGGTTGGGGTCGGCCAGGCCGGGACGCAGCAGCTTCAGCGCGACCCGGCGCTGGTACAGGCCGTCGGCGCGTTCGGCCAGCCAGACCAGGCCCATGCCG
>JBDHQQ010000118.1:0-7639 GCA_039807145.1 Pseudoxanthomonas sp.
GCGATTTCGGCGGTGCCCATGCCGGCATCGGTCGCCACCCGGATCACCACCGCCATCAGGCCGAAGAACAGCGTGCTGAGCAGCATCAGCCCGGCGGCCTTCACGAACGGCGCGGGTTGCGCGGCAGGCATGTTCACCAGGTGGCTCCGACCAGCTTCGGTTCCGGCTCCAGCGCCACGCCGAAGGTCTCCCGCACCGAAGCGGCGATGCGCCGCGCCAGCGCCAGCAGCTGCGCGCCGGTGGCGTCGCCGTGGTTGACCAGCACCAGCGCGTGCGCGGCCGACACCCCGGCGTCGCCATCGCGGAAACCCTTCCAGCCGCACTGGTCGATCAGCCACGCCGCCGACAGCTTGCGCGTATCGTCGCTGTCACCACGGAACACCGGCAGTTGCGGATGTTCCGGTGCCAGCGCCCCGGCCTGCGCGACCGGCACGATGGGGTTCTTGAAGAAGCTGCCGGCATTGCCCAGCACCGCCGGATCGGGCAGCTTGCGCGTGCGCACGCGGATCACCGCCTCGGCCACGTCGCGCGGGGTCGGTGCGGCGACGCCCATCGCGGCCAGTTCCTCGGGAATGCCGGCGTATTCGATTTTCGGCGCGCGACGGCGCGGCAGGGCGAATTCCACCGCGGTGACGAAACGGCGATCCGCCTCGTGCTTGAACAGGCTGTCGCGGTAGGCGAAGGCGCAGTCGGCGGCATCGAGTTCGACGAACCGGGCTTCGGCGCGGTCCCAGGCGTGCACGCGGCGCACGAATTCGCCCGCCTCGGTGCCGTAGGCGCCGATGTTCTGGATCGGCGCGGCGCCAACCGTGCCGGGGATCAGGGCCAGGTTCTCCAGTCCGCACAATCCCTGCGCCAGCGTCCACATCACCAAGTCGTGCCAGGTCGCGCCGGCTTCGGCTTGCACGACGGCGGTGTCGCCGTCGTCCGCGACGACGCGCACCCTGCCGGCCCGCAGCGACAGCACCGCGCCCGCGGGATCGCCGGCGAACAGCAGGTTGCTGCCGCCGCCGAGCAGCAGCGGCGGGGCGACCTGCAGCTGGGGCAGGGCGAAGGCTTCCGGCAGCGCGCGCGCATCGGTGATTTCGACCAGCCATGGCGCGCGGGCTTCGACCCCGAAGGTGTTGCGCGCGCGCAGCGATGCGTTTTCGGTGATGCGGATCGCTTCGTGCATCACGGTCCCACCGGCCCGCCGCTGCGGTGCTCGCGGCGGCGGCGCATCGCTTCGACGCATTCGCGGACCAGTTCGGGGCCGCGGTAGATCAGGCCGGTGTAGGTCTGCACCAGGCTGGCGCCGGCCGACATCTTCGCCACCGCGTCGGCGCCCGACAGGATGCCGCCGACGCCGATCAGCGGGATGCGGGCGGGCAGGCGTGTGCGCAGCAGGCGCAGCACGCGGGTCGCCTGTCCCATCAGCTGCGCGCCCGACAGGCCGCCGGCTTCCTTCGCGAACGAATGGCCGGCGACGGCCTCGCGCGAGACGGTGGTGTTGGTGGCGATGGCGCCGTCCACGCCCAGGTCGCCCAGCACGCGCGCGGCGGCGTCGATGTCGTTGTCGGACAGGTCCGGCGCCAGCTTGACCAGCAGCGGCACGCGCTTGCCGTGGCGCGCGCCCAGCGCTTCCTGCGCCTCGCGCAGGCGGTCGATCAGCTGACGCAGCGCCTGTTCCTCCTGCAGCTCGCGCAGGCCGGCGGTATTGGGCGAGGAGATGTTGACGGTGACGTAGTCGGCCAGCGGATAGACGCGTTCCAGGCAGAACAGGTAGTCGTCCGCCGCGCGTTCGTTCGGCGTGTCCTTGTTCTTGCCGATGTTGATGCCCAGCAGGCCGCCGCGCCGGCGCGCGCGTTCGACGTTGCGCACCAGGGCATCGACGCCGTCGTTGTTGAAGCCGAGGCGGTTGATCACCGCATTGTGTTCGGGCAGGCGGAACATCCGCGGCTTCGGATTGCCCGGTTGCGGGCGCGGGGTGACGGTGCCGACTTCGACGAAGCCGAAGCCCAGCGACAGCAGTGCGTCGATGTGCGCGCCGTTCTTGTCCAGGCCGGCGGCAAGGCCGACCGGGTTGGGGAATTCCAGGCCGAAGGCGCGGGTCGGCATCGGCTGCGGCCGCCGCGCCAGCAGCGGCGAGGTGCCGCTGCGGTAGGCCAGTTCGATGGAGCGCAGCCCCAGGGCGTGCGCCCTCTCCGGATCCAGGCCGAACAGGAACGGGCGCGCCAGTCCGTACACGTCAGCTGTTGGCCATGCCCAGCCAGACCAGGCCGCCGAAGAAGACGATGAACACCACGATGCCGATCAGCCACAGCGCCGCCGATATCCAGCCCAGGAGCAGGCCGCCGACGGCGAGGCCGTCGCCGCCCATCTGGCCGTTGCTGCGGCGGATTTCCTTGCGCGCCATGTGCCCGGTGACGATGGCGACCAGCGTGCCGACGAGCGGCAGCAGGGTCCAGCCGAGGATGCCGGAGACGAGGCTGACGATGGCGAGGGTGCTGGTCTGTCGCGTGGTGGCGTTCATGCGCGGCGTTCCTTGTGCGGATGGATCAGAGGTCGAACTTGATGCCCTGGGCCAGTGGCAGCGAGTCGGAGTAGTTGATCGTGTTGGTCTGCCGGCGCATGTAGGCCTTCCACGCGTCCGAGCCGGATTCGCGCCCGCCGCCGGTGTCCTTCTCGCCGCCGAACGCGCCGCCGATCTCGGCGCCGCTGGTGCCGATGTTGACGTTGGCGATGCCGCAGTCGCTGCCGGCCGCCGACAGGAACTTCTCCGCCGCCTTCAGGTTGGTGGTGAAGATCGACGACGACAGGCCCTGCGGCACCGCGTTCTGCATGTCGATGGCCTCGTCCAGGGTCTTGTACTTCATCACGTACAGGATCGGGGCGAAGGTTTCGTGCTGGACGATGGCGTCGGAGTTCTTCAGCCCGGTGACGATGGTCGGCAGGACGAAGTTGCCGGGACGGTCGAGGGCCGTGCCGCCGGTCTCGACCTTGCCGCCGGCGGCCGTGGCCTTGGCGACCGAATCGAGGAACTGGGCGACGGCCGCCTGGCTGTTCAGCGGGCCCATCAGGTTGGCCGGGTCCAGCGGGTCGCCGATCTTCGTCTCGACCTGCTTGTACGCCTTGACCAGCGTGGCCAGCACGTTGTCGTAGATCGATTCGTGCACGATCAGGCGGCGCGTGGTGGTGCAGCGCTGGCCGGCGGTGCCGACCGCGCCGAACACGATGCCGGGCACCGCCAGCTTCAGGTCGGCGGTTTCGTCGAGGATGATCGCGTTGTTGCCGCCCAGTTCCAGCAGGCTGCGGCCCATGCGCCGGGCGACGCGCTCGCCGACGGTGCGGCCGACCTGGGTGCTGCCGGTGAAGCTGATCAGCGGGATGCGGGTGTCGTCGACGAACTTCTGCGCCAGTTCGACGCCGGCGTCGTTGATCAGGAAGAAGATGTCGGGGAAACCGCCTTGCTTCAGCGCCTCGTTGCAGATCTTGGTCGCCGCGATGGCGGTCAGCGGCGTCTTGTTCGACGGCTTCCAGATGCACACGTCGCCGCAGATCGCGGCCAGGAACGAATTCCACGCCCACACCGCGACCGGGAAGTTGAACGCGCTGATGATGCCGACCAGGCCGATCGGGTGCCACTGCTCGTACATGCGGTGGCCGGGGCGCTCGCTGTGCATGGTGTAGCCGTACAGCATGCGGCTCTGGCCCAGGGCGAAATCGGCGATGTCGATCATCTCCTGCACTTCGCCGTCGCCTTCGGGCTTGCTCTTGCCCATTTCCAGCGCGACCAGCGAGCCGAGCAGGTCCTTGTTCCGGCGCAGCGCGTCGCCGCACAGGCGTACCGCCTCGCCGCGCTTCGGCGCCGGCGTGGTCCGCCACACCTTGTACGCGGCCTGGGCGCGGGCGACCACGGTTTCGTAGTCGGCATCGCTGCTGGCGTGGACCTCGGCGATCACTTCGTTGGTGGTCGGATTGATCGACTGCAGCAGGCCGGCGTCGGCGGTCTTCGACCATTCGCCGTTGCCGAGGTAGGTGCCGGAATTGGAGGCGGCGAGGCCGAGCGCCTCGAGAAGGGAAGACGACATGGGAACTCCGGAAGAATCGGGGCCGGCGTGCTGGTCACATCCGGCGCGGGAGCCCGAATTTTAGCAGAGGGTTCCCGCTTTCCCCGTGTCCGTGGGCGAACAGCCGGGTCAGGGCAGAGGATCGCCGGGCTTCCAGCCGGTTTTCGTCATTTCGTCGAGCAGGGCGCCGACCTGCGCGCGCGCTTCCATCTCGTGGATGGGCAGCACCAGCAGGTCGCCGTCGCGCGCCCAGGCCAGCGCGGTGCGCGCGGCTTCGGTTTCGTCCAGGCAGGTGACGATGCTGTCGTCGGCCACGCCGTCGGCCAGCAGCCGCGCGCGCATGATCGCGGCGATTTCGCCGGAGGCGCGCCCGCGCTCGTAGCCGGCGATGTCCTTCAGCACCACGAAGTCGGGATGAATGTCCGCGGCGACGTCGGCGACGGCACGCAGGTCGGCGTCCTCGCGGTTGCCGGCGTGGCCCAGCAGCACGGCGAGGCGCCCGCTGCGCGCGCCTGCGCCGACGGCGTCGAGCAGGCCGCGCAGGCCTTCCGGGTTGTGCGCGTAATCGACGAACGCCTGCAGGCCGCCGAAGCGCCAGTGCTGCAGCCGGCCGGGATTGTCGGCGTGCGCCGATCCGAAGGCGGCCAGGGTCGATGCGATGGTCGCCGGCGCGATGCCCAGCGCGGGCGCGGCCAGCGTCGCGGCGGCGATGTTGGCGATGTTGTAGTGCGCCCGCGCGCCGAGGGTCAGCGGCATCGCGGCGATGCCGCCCAGGTCGTGGATGTCGCCGTCGCGCTGCAGCAGCAGCCGGCCGCTGCGCACGCCGCAGGTCGAACCGCCGGTGGCGCGGTGCGCGACGAGCAGCGGATGGTCGAAATCGAGCGCGAACCAGCCCAGCGGGCAGGCGAGGCCTGGCGCGTGCCGGCGCAGCAGTTCGTCGTCGGCGTTCAACGCCAGCAGGCCGTCGGCGCCGATGGCGCGGGCGACGGTCAGCTTGGTTCGCGCCAGGTCGTCCAGATCGTGCACGCCGTATTCGCCGAAGTGGTCGGCGGAGATGTTGGTCACCACCGCGGCGTCGGCGCGGCACAGCGCCAGCCCGCGCCGCAGCAGGCCACCGCGCGCGGTTTCCAGCACGGCGGCCTGCGCGCCGCCCTGGCGCAGCGCGGTGCGCGCACCGGCCGGGCCGGAGAAATCGCCGGACTCCACTTCCACGCCGTCGAAGAACACGCCGTCGGTGCAACTGTGCGCGACGTGCCAGCCGTGCGCGCGGCACATCGCCGACAGCAGGCGCACGGTGGTGGTCTTGCCGTTGGAACCGGTCACCAGCGCGACCGGGATGCCGTGCAGCCGCGGCCATGGCACGTCTTCCGGCGCCGGCAGTTCCTCGACGAACCAGCTGCGTCCGCCCGCGCCGGCGCCGAGGGTGGCTTCATCGTCGTCGGCGAGGAAGGGCAGGCGGTGCGCGGCGGCGGCATCGCGCAGCGCGGCCAATGCCGGCCTGGCTTCGTCACGCGCCAGCCGCTGCAAGGTGTGCAATGCGGAAACTTGATCCCAGATGGCTGCGTGACCGGGCGCGTGGTAAGGCTCGGCGATTGCGTTGGCGGCCGACCACCACGCCCATTCGTTGACTTCGGTCGCCGCGTACAGCTGGTCCAGCGGCGCGGCGAAGGCGAGCGAGGCGCCGCTGGCGTGGCGGCGCAGGTGGATGTCGGCTTCGGGCCAGCCCAAGTGGGCGCGGGCCACGGTGACGTTCGCGCGCCAGCGCTGCAGCGCGTCGTCGTCGAACGCCAGCCCGCGCACGCTTTCCAGCGCCGCGCCGGGGCCGGCGAAATACGGGTTGCAGCCGGTCAGGCGGCGCGAGTCCTCGAATGGTTCCGCGATCACGGCGTGGGTCAATCGCTTTCTTCGCGTTCGAACACCAGGCCGCGGCCGTCGCGGACCACGCCTTCCATCGCCACGAAGTCGGTTTCGCCCTGTGCGGTGTCGAGCGGCGGCAGTTCGACCTTCGCCGCCGGCTTCGGCGCTTCGCCGGCCGGCTGGAACTTGGTGATCTGCTTCCAGGTGCGGGTCAGCGCGTCGGCGAAGACCATGACCAGGTCGCCGGGACGGCCCATGCGCAGCGCGGTGTCGACCGCTTCCTGTTCGTCGGGGATGATCGACAGCGCGCTTTCCGGCACGCCGGCGGCCTGCAGGGCCTTGGCGATGATCCGCGGCACCTCGTCGCCGTCGCGGCCGCGCAGCGAGTCGTCGCGGCGGCAGATGTAGTGATCGAACTTGCCGGCGACGGCGTTGGCGATTTCGCGCAGGTCCTCGTCGCGGCGGTCGCCGGGACCGGCCAGCACGACGATGCGCTGCCCGGCCACGTCCATGCGCTGGGCCAGGTAGGCCATCATGCCGACCGCGTGCGCGTTGTGGCCGTAGTCCATCAGCACCTTGAACGGATGCTCGTTGTACACGTTCATCCGGCCCGGGGCCTGGAAGAAGGTGCTGTCGAAGGTGCGCAGGCCGTGGCGGATCGCGTCCAGCTTGATCCCCAGCGAGAAGGCCATGGCCGCGGCGAACATCGCGTTCTGCACGTTGTGCAGGGCGCGGCCTTCCAGCGTGGCCGGGATCAGGTGGGTCCACATCAGCGGGATGTGGGTGTTCTTGTCGTACAGGGTGATCATGTGGCCGTTGACGCCGGCCTCCAGCGCGCAGGCGCGGCCGCCGGCGCGGATGTGCTCGCGCACCAGCGCGTGCGACGGGTTCATGGTCACGTAGCAGATGGTCTTCGCGTCGGTGTAGGCCGACATCTTCAGCACGTTGGGATCGTCGGCGTTGAGCACCGCGCAGTCCTTCGCCACCTCGACCACGATGCGCTTCACTTCGGCCAGCTGTTCCAGCGTGTCGATGCCCTTCAGGCCCAGGTGGTCGGAGGCGACGTTGAGCACCGCGCCGACGTCCACTTCCGGCACGCCCATGCCGGCGCGCAGCAGGCCGCCGCGCGCGGTTTCCAGCACGGCGATGTCGATCTGCGGGTCGGACAGCACCATCCGCGCGGAGACCGGGCCGGTCATGTCGCCTTCCACGGTGCGCTGGCCGTCGATGTAGACGCCGTCGGTGGTGGTGTAGCCGGGCGTGTAGCCGGACATCTTGGCGACGTGCGCCAGCATGCGCGTGGTGGTGGTCTTGCCGTTGGTGCCGGTGACCGCGGCGATCGGCACGCGCGCCGGCGTGCCCGGTGGGAACAGCATGTCGATCACCGGGCCGGCGGCGTCGCGCGGCGTGCCTTCGCTGGGCGCGACGTGCATGCGGAAGCCGGGCGCGGCGTTGACCTCGCAGATGCCGCCGCCGACGCGCTTGTAGCTTTCGGCGATGTTCGGGCTGAGGAAATCCACGCCGCCCACGTCCAGGCCGATGGCGCGCACCGCGCGTTCGGCCATCGCCCGGTTGTCGGGATGGATGATGTCGGTGACGTCGGTGGCGGTGCCGCCGGTGGACAGGTTGGCGGTGGAGCGCAGGAACACCGTCTCGCCGGCCTTCGGTACGCTGAAGTGGTTGTAACCGACGCGTTCCAGCATCAGGTCGGCTTCGCGGTCGAGTTCCAGCCG
>JBDHQQ010000119.1:0-7633 GCA_039807145.1 Pseudoxanthomonas sp.
GTCGCGCCGCGCGCCTGCCGCGGCTGCCAGCGCGCCGCCACGCGAAACACCGACGCCCACGGCCGAGGTTCCCGCGCCCGCGCCGGCGGAGCAACCGCTGCAGGTCACCGAGACCGAGCAACCGACCCAGGCGTTCGTCGTGCCGCCGCCGACGATCCGCGACAGGACCATGCCGACGCCCGTGGTGCGCACGCAGCAGCAAAGCGTGGTCGAGCGCGAAGTGAGCGTGGTCGAAGTGCCGACCGCGACGCCGGTCATCCGGCCGCGCGAATCGCCGGTGCCCAATCTTCGCGCACCCGACTTGCAGGTGCGCGAACGCGAAGTGCCCGCGCCGCTGCCGCAGGTGAACGTGCAGCCGGTGGAAGCGCCGCTGGCCAGCATTCCCAGCCGCAGCGCGCCGAGCCAGCAGCTGCGCGAGCGCGAAATCGCGATGCCGCAGCCCGGTCCGGCGACCAGTCAGTCGTCGCCGGCGCCGTCCGGCGCCAGCCAGGCCAGCCAGCCGACGCCGGTCGCCGGCAATGCGCCGGCCGCCACCGCATCGGGACCTGCGACCGGTTCCAAACCGGGTGCCTTGCCCAGCCCGCGCCGCGCCGACGACTGGGGCGACGCGGCGCGCAACACCGCTGGCCAGCCCGGCGCGCAGGCGGGCGGCCGCCTGTTCGACGCCGACGGTCGCCCGAACCTGCCGGGCGATTCGGTGGGGCAGGCCAGCACCCAGCCGGGCGTGCCCGGTTCGCGCCAGGCCCAGGCCCGCGACGATTCGGCGGCCAATTCCTTCCTCAAGCGCGTGCCGTTTCCGTACGAACCGACCATGTTCGACAAGGACTGGCACCCGCGCGAGAGCCTGCTGCAGGAATGGGTGCGGCGGAACATCCGCGAGGTGGAGGTGTCGATTCCGGGCAGCAGCAAGAAGGTGCGCTGCGTGATCTCGGTGCTGCAGCTGGGCGGCGGCTGCGGCCTGTTCGATTCGAACCTCAACGACCAGCCCGCCGTGGCCCGGCCGCCGCCGGAAATCCCGAAGAAACGCAATCCGGTCAAGACCGACAGCTGACGCTCATATGCTTGTAGCGCCGAGCGTGCCCGGCTCTACAAAACAGGGGCATCGCGGCTGTAGCCGCTCCCACGAAACGTTGCGTGCAAACGAAAACGGAGCCTCGCGGCTCCGTTTTTCGTGATGCGATGCGGTGGTTGCTTACTGGTGGGCCAGGTCGCGCAGCTGCGACGTGCGCGAACCGAAATAGGCGGCGAGGTCGGCGATGTCCTGGTCGCTGAGCTTGGCCGCCTGCGGGGTCATCAGCGCGTGTTCGCGCTCGCCGCCGCGGTAGTTCTGCAGGGCGTGGGCGATGTAGTCGGCGTACTGGCCGCCCAGCTTGGGGTAGGTCGCGTCGATCGGCGCGTTGCCTTCGGCGCCGTGGCAGTCGATGCAGCTCTGCCCCGTGGCCTCGCCCTTCTTCTTCGCCAGCTGTTCGCCGATGGCGACGCGGCCGTCGGGCAGGCCGGCGGAAGAGCTGGATTCGTGCTCGCCGCTGGCATGGCCCGGCGAGGCGCCGTCGTTTTGCGAGCAACCGGTGGCGGCAAGGGCGACCGCGGCGAGCGCGGCAAGCAGGGCGGGGCGCAAGGCGTTCGTCATGTTCGGCTTACTTCAGCGAAGAGAGATAGGCGGAGATGTCGGCAATGTCCTGCTCGGAGAAGCTCTGGGCCTGCGCCTGCATGGTCGGGTGCTTGCGCTTGCCTTCGCGGTACTCGGTCAGGGCCTGGGCCAGGTATTCGGCCGCCTGGCCGCCGATGCGCGGGACGTGGAAATTCGGATAGGCGTTCTTGTAGCCGGTGACGCCGTGGCAGCCCTGGCAGGTGTAGGCCAGGGTGCGGCCGCGCGTGGCATCGCCGACCGGCTTGGCGGGTGCGGCAGGAGCGGCAGCGGGCGTTTCGGCAGGCGCCTCGGCGGACGCGGGATCCTGGGCGGCGGTGGCGGCAGTCGCGGCGAGGGCGGCGGCCAAGGCGAGGCAGGCGGCGAGCGGCAGCGGTCGCTTCATGTTGTTTCCGGTATTCCCTGGGTTGCGCGCGCCGCGTTCCCAACGTGGCGCTTGGCTGAGCGAAGTATAACGTGCCATTCACGAAGCTCGCCAACCGGCGCGTCCGGGCACGTATGCTGGTGCGCCCCCGAATGCCCGTCGCAGCGCAACCAAAGCTGCCTTTTCCGCATCCGTTCGATATCCCCGATTGGTCACCATGACCTTCGGCGCATACGCCGGTTTGGGTCGGGTGATATACATACCTACAACACCTATACAACGGTCCTTGCCCGATGCCCCCAGTCAACGCTTCCAGCCGCCTCGTCCTCCGCGTGGCGGCCCTTCCGATGATCGTCGCCTTCGCCCTGGGCGCCTGCAAGGTCGGGACCGGCCCTGCCGGCGACGCCAAGGCCAAGGACGGAAAGGACAAGGGCCCCGACGCGGTACCGGTGGAGGTGGTCAAGGCCGAACGCCGGGCCATCGCCGCCAGCTACGCCAACACCGCGGCGCTCGAGGCCCGCAGCCAGGCCACCGTCACCGCGCGCGCTTCCGGCATCGTGAAGCAGGTGTTCGTGGACGTCGGCAGCCAGGTGCGCGTGGGCCAGTCGCTCGTGCAGCTGGATACGGACCGGCCGCGCCTGGCGCTGATCCAGGCCGAGGCGCAGATGCGCAAGCTGGAAGCCAACTACGCCCGTGCGCAGCAGCTGATCAAGCAGCAGATGGTCTCGAACAGCGACCTCGACGAGCTGCGCTACAACCTCGACAACGCGCGTGCGCAGTACAACACGGCGAAGCTGGAACTGGACTACACCACGGTCACCGCGCCGATTTCCGGCGTGGTCTCCAACCGCCCGGCGACGATCAAGCCAGGCAACCTGGTGCAGTTCGGCCAGGACGTGGTGACCATCGTCGACGTGTCCCGGCTGGAAGCCACGCTGAACGTGCCGGAGCGCGAGATCGCCAAGCTCAAGCCGGGACAGAAAGTGCAGCTGACCGCCGACGCGTTGCCCGGCAAGACCTTCGCCGGCGTGGTCGACCGGGTGTCGCCGGTGGTCGATTCTGGCACCTTCCGCGTGATCGCGGTGTTCGATGGCGGCGGCGAACTGCAGCCGGGCATGTTCAGCCGGCTCAGCATCAATTACGACCAGCGCGCCGATGCGTTGGTGGTGCCGCGCAACGCGCTGCTGGAAGACGGCGGCGAGCCGGCCGTGTACGTGGTGCGCGACGGCAAGGCGGTGCGCACCGGCCTGACCCTGGGCTACGACGATGCCGGCTGGGTCGAGGTGCGCGAAGGCCTGAAGCCGGGCGACGCGGTGGTCGTCGCCGGCAAGGCCGCCCTGCGCGAAGGCAGCGCGGTGCAGGTGCTGGGCGGCAAGGCCGCCGACGCCAAGGCGACCGCGCCGGCAGCGCAGGTAGCCAAGTAATGAGCCCGCACGATCCGCAGGCTTCCGGCGGCGGCTTCGACCTGATCGAATTCGCCACCCGCCGCCGCGTCACCATCGCGATGATGACGCTGACCCTGGTGCTGTTCGGCTTGATCTCGCTATCGAGCCTGAAGGTCGAACTGCTGCCGGACCTGAGCTATCCCACCCTGACCGTGCGCACCGACTACGAGGGCGCGGCGCCGGCGGAAGTCGAAACCCTGATCTCGCAGCCGGCCGAAGAGGCGCTGGGCATCGTCAAGGGCCTGCGCAAGCTCAAGTCGATCTCGCGCACCGGGCAGAGCGACGTGGTGCTGGAGTTCGCCTGGGGCACGGACATGGAGCAGGCCGGCCTGGACGTGCGCGACAAGATGGAAACGCTGCAACTGCCGCTGGAGGCCAAGCCGCCGGTGCTGCTGCGTTTCAACCCGTCGACCCAGCCGATCATGCGCCTGGCGCTGTCGTCGAAGCAGGACGCCGGCACCGAGGCCGACGCGATCCGCCGGTTGATGGAACTGCGCCGTTACGCGGACGAAGACCTCAAGCGCAAGCTGGAACCGGTCACCGGCGTGGCCGCGGTCAAGGTCGGCGGTGGCCTGGAGGACGAAATCCAGGTGGACATCGACCAGCGCAAGCTGGCCCAGTTCGGCCTGTCGCTGGACAACGTGATCCAGCGCCTGCAGCAGGAAAACGTCAACCTGTCCGGCGGACGGCTGGAAGAAGGTTCGCAGCGATACCTGGTGCGCACGGTCAACCAGTTCGCCACGGTCGGGCAGATGCGCGAGATGCTGCTGACCACGCAGGGTTCGGCGGCGGCCAACGGCATGAGCAACGAACTGCTGTACGGCATCATGCGCAGCGGCGACCCGAACCTGATGGCCGCGCTGGGCAGCAGCAACCGCAGCAGCGGCGGCAGCGGCGCGACGACCGGCCTGCCGCTGCGCCTGAAGGACGTGGCCGACGTGCGCCAGGGCTACAAGGAGCGCGAGGCGGTGATCCGCAGCGGCGGCCACGAAGCGGTGGAACTGGCCGTGTACAAGGAAGGCGACGCCAACACCGTAGCCACGGCGGACGCGCTGGAAGCGCGCCTGAAGACGATCCGCGAGCAGATGCCCAAGGACATCGAGCTGACCGAGGTGGAAGACCAGTCGGTGTTCATCCGCCACGCGGTCAACGACGTGAAGGTCGATGCGGTGATCGGCGGCCTGCTCTCGATCCTGATCATCTTCCTGTTCCTGCGCGACGGCTGGAGCACCTTCGTCATTTCGCTGTCGCTGCCGGTGTCGATCATCGCCACGTTCTTCTTCATGGGCCAGTTGGGCCTTTCGTTGAACGTGATGTCCCTGGGCGGCCTGGCGCTGGCCACCGGCTTGGTGGTGGACGATTCCATCGTGGTGCTGGAATCCGTCGCCAAGGCGCGCGAGCGCGGCCTGGGCATCCTCGAGGCCGCCATCGCGGGCACCAAGGAAGTCAGCATGGCGGTGGTGGCGTCCACCCTGACCACCATCGCGGTGTTCCTGCCGCTGGTGTTCGTGCAAGGCATCGCCGGCCAGTTGTTCCGCGACCAGGCGCTGACCGTGGCCATCGCCATCGCG
Source organism: Pseudoxanthomonas sp. (assembly GCA_039807145.1). Lineage (GTDB taxonomy): Bacteria > Pseudomonadota > Gammaproteobacteria > Xanthomonadales > Xanthomonadaceae > Pseudoxanthomonas_A. Next base: position 5,029 of record JBDHQQ010000119.1, read on the forward strand.
GTGTCGCTGGTAGTGGCGATGACCCTGATCCCGATGCTGAGCGCGCTGAAGGGGCGCCCGCCGCTGGGGTTCCAGGAAGAAGCGCCGCATCCACGCTGGCAGCCGGAAAGGAAGTGGCAGAAGCCAGCCGCCTACGCTGGTCGCGGCGTGGGCGCGATCTTCCATTACGGGTTCTTCGGCGTCGCGTGGGTCGTCGTGCGCATCTGGCGCGGCATCTGCGCGGTGGTCGGTCCGATCATGCGCAAGGCCAGCGATCTGGCGATGGCGCCGTACAACCGCGCCGAGCGCGGCTACCTGCGCATTCTGCCGGCCGCATTGAAGCGCCCGTGGCCGGTACTCGGCGTGGCCGCGCTGGCTTTCGCGCTGACCCTGCTGGTGCTGCCGATGCTGGGCACCGACCTGATCCCGCAGCTGGCGCAGGACCGCTTCGAGATGACCGCTAAGCTGCCGCCCGGCACGCCGCTGGCGCAGACCGACGCGCTGATCCGCGATGTGCAGCAGAAGCACGCGAAGGATGCCGGCGTGCGCCTGCTGTACGGCGTGTCCGGCACCGGCACGCGGCTGGATGCCAGTCCGACCGAAAGCGGCGAGAACATCGGCAAGCTGACCGTGGTGATGAGCGACACCAAGGCCGAGGCCGCATTGACCGACAGCCTGCGCGAGACCATGCGCTCGTACCCCGGCGTGCAGGTCGATTTCGCCCGCCCCGAACTGTTCTCGCTGTCGCCGCCGCTGGAAATCGAGATCGAAGGCAGCGAGCTGGAAACGATCCGCGTGGCCGGCAACAAGCTGGCCGGGATGCTGCGCGCCAACCCGCACTACGCCGACGTCAAGTCGACGGTGGAGCAGGGTTTCCCCGAGATCCAGGTGGTGTTCGACCAGGACCGCGCCGCGGCGCTGGGCCTGACCACGCGCCAGATCGCCGATGCGGTGGTCAACAAGATCAAGGGCAACGTCGCCACCCGCTACAGCTTCCGCGACCGCAAGATCGACGTACTGGTGCGGGTGCAGGAATCCGAGCGCGCCTCGGTCGAGGACATCCGCCGCCTGATCGTCAACCCCAGCGGCGCAACGCCGGTGGAACTGGCCTCGGTGGCCGACGTGGTCGCGACCACCGGGCCCAGCGAAATCCACCGCGCCGACCAGCGCCGCGTCGCCATCGTTTCGGCCAACCTGCGCGACATCGACCTGGGCGCGGCGATCGGCGAAGTGCAGAAGATGGTGGCCGAGAACCCGCTGGGCGCGGAAATCGGCATGCGCATCGGCGGCCAGGGCCAGGAGCTGGGCGAATCGATCCGCTCGCTGCTGTTCGCGTTCGGCCTGGCGGTGTTCCTGGTCTACCTGGTGATGGCTTCGCAGTTCGAGTCGCTGCTGCACCCGTTCGTGATCCTGTTCACCATCCCGCTGGCGCTGGTCGGCGCGGTCGCGGCGCTGATGCTGACCCGCTCGCCGGTCTCGGTGGTGGTATTCATCGGCCTGATCCTGCTGGTTGGCCTGGTGGTGAAGAACGCGATCATCCTGATCGACAAGGTCAACCAGCTGCGCGAGGAAGGCGTGGCCAAGCGCGAGGCCCTGGTCGAAGGCGCACGCTCGCGCCTGCGCCCGATCATGATGACCACGCTGTGCGCGGTGTTCGGCTTCCTGCCGCTGGCGCTGGCCTTCGGCGAGGGCGCCGAGGTGCGCTCGCCGATGGCGACCACGGTGATCGGCGGCCTGCTGGTGTCGACCCTGCTGACCCTGGTGGTGATCCCGGTGGTCTACGACCTGCTGGACCGCAAGCCGGACGAGTTCTACGCCGAACGCGGACGCCGCGCGCGCAGCAACGCCGCGCAATTGTCCGAAGTGCTGTCGCACGAGCACGATCCGTTGAAGGGTTGAACGGATGAACATCACCGAACTGTCCATCCGCCGGCCGGTCACCACGATCATGCTGTTCGTGTCGATGGTGGCCATCGGCCTGATCGCCGCGTTCCGACTGCCGCTGGAAGCCGAGCCGGAAGCGACGATCCCTTTCTTCTTCGTGTCGCTGCCGTATCCCGGATCGACGCCGATGGAAGTCGAGCGCAACATCCTGCGTCCGGTGGAGGAGGCGCTGGCGACGATGCCCGGCATCAAGTCGATGCGCTCGCGCGCCAACGCCGAAGGCGCCTCGATCCAGGTCGAGTTCTCCGACTGGAGCAGGGACATCGCCATCGCCGCCTCGGATGCGCGCGAACGCATCGACGCCATCCGCGACCAGTTGCCCGACGACCTGCGCCGGTACTACGTCCAGCGCTGGAGCAACAGCGACCAGGAGGCGATCAGCCTGCGCCTGACCAGCGACGAGGACCTGACCTCGCGCGCCGAGCTGCTGGAACGCAGCATCAAGCAGCGCCTGGAGCGCCTGCCGGGCGTGGCCCGGGTGGAAGTGGAGGGCGTGGCCAAGCAGGAAGTGCTGGTCGCGCTGGACAAGGACCGCCTGACTTCGCGCGGCGTGGCCCTGAATGAACTGGTGCAGAAACTGCAGGCGGCGAATTTCTCGGTTTCCGCCGGGCAGATCACCGAGGATGGACGGCGCCTGCGCATCCAGCCCAAGGGCGAACTGCAGGACGTGCAGGAACTGCGC
>JBDHQQ010000006.1:0-34155 GCA_039807145.1 Pseudoxanthomonas sp.
GAACTCGCGCGCCGCGGCGCGCAGCTGCGCGGCCTGCGGATGGTTTTCAGCGATGCCGCCGACGATGACGACGGCGCGGTTCGCGCCCTTCGCCGCCTCGCGCAGCGCCGCATCGCCCAGCGCGCCGGCCAGCTGCGACGGCGCGACGATGCGCTTGCTGGCGATGCCGAAGGTGAAGTCGAAATCGACCGGGTTGACCACGTGCACTTTCGCGCCGTTGCGCACCGCCTTGCGGATGCGCTGGTGCAACAGCGGCAGTTCGTGGCGGATGTTGCTGCCGAACACGACGATGGCGTCGGCCTTCTCGATTTCGGCCAGCGGCAGGGCGAACGGTTCGGCGACCGCGCCGTCGCTGAAATCGCGCTGGGCGATGCGGTGGTCGATGTTGCCGCTGCCCAGCTCCGCGGCCAGCCTGGCCAGCAACCCGCCCTCCTCGCTGGAGGTGGCCGGGTGCGCCAGCACGCCGAGTGCGTCGCCGCGGTGCGCGCGCAGGATGCCGGCGGCGGCGGCCAGGCCCTCGGTCCACGACACCTCGCGCCAGTCGTCGCCCGACTTCAGCAGAGGACGGGTTGCGCGGTCGGACGCGTACAGGCCCTGGTGCGAATAGCGGTCGCGATCGGACAGCCAGCACTCGTTGACCGCCTCGTTGTCGCGCGGCACGGTGCGCAGCACGTCGCCGCGGCGCAGGTGCAGGTACAGGTTGGAGCCCATCGCGTCGTGGTAACCCAGCGATTCGCACGCGACCAGCTCCCACGGCCGCGCGCGGAACTGGAACACCTTGTTGGTCAGCGCGCCGACCGGGCACACGTCGACCACGTTGCCGGACAGCTCGGTGGTCAGCGGCTTGCCGTCGTAGGTGCCGATCTGCAGGTTCTCGCCGCGGTACATGCCGCCCAGCTCGTAGGTGCCGGCGATGTCCGCGGTGAAGCGGATGCAGCGCGTGCACTGGATGCAGCGGGTCATCTCGGTGGCGACCAGCGGGCCGATGTCCTCGTCGGCCACGGTGCGCTTGCGCTCGACGAAGCGGCTGACCGAACGGCCGTAGCCCAGCGACAGGTCCTGCAGTTCGCACTCGCCGCCCTGGTCGCAGACCGGGCAGTCCAGCGGATGGTTGATCAGCAGGAACTCCATCACGTTGCGCTGCGCCTTCAGCGCCTTGTCGTTGCGGGTGAACACCTTCATCCCGTCCATGACCGGCGTGGCGCAGGCCGGCGACGGCTTCGGCGCCGAGCGTCCGCCCACCTCGGTATCGACCAGGCACATGCGGCAGTTGGCCGCGATCGGCAGCTTCTCGTGGTAGCAGAAGCGCGGGATCGGGATGCCGGCCTTGTCGGCGGCCTGGATGATCATCGAACCCTTCGGCGCGGCCAGTTCGACGCCGTCGATGAACACGGTCACGTGGTCGGGCGGCAGGTTCGGGTTGACGGGCTGTGCGCTCACGCGGCCACCTCCACCGGCTTGACCAGGGCGCCGGCGCGCTCGTCGTCGACGTAGAAGCGCTTGTTCACGATGGCGTATTCGAATTCGTGCCAGAAATGGCGCAGGAAGCCCTGCACCGGCCACGCCGCGGCCTCGCCGAAGGCGCAGATGGTGTGGCCTTCGATCTGGCCGGCGGCGGCGCGCAGCATCTGCAGGTCGTCCAGGGTGGCTTCGAAGTTGCAGATGCGGTCCAGCATGCGGTGCATCCAGCCGGTGCCTTCGCGGCACGGCGTGCACTGGCCGCAGCTTTCCTTCCAGTAGAAGCGCGAGATGCGGCGGCAGGCGCGCACCATGCAGGCGGTATGGTCCATCACCACCACCGCGCCCGAGCCGAGGCCGGAGCCGGCCTTCTGGATCGCGTCGTAGTCCATGGTCAGTTGCATCATGGTCTCGCCCGGCAGCACCGGCATCGACGAGCCGCCCGGGATCACCGCCTTGAGGCGGTTGCCGTTGCGGATGCCGCCGCACAGTTCCAGCAGCTCGGCGAACGAGGTGCCGAGGCGAATCTCGTGGTTGCCCGGCCGCGCGACGTGACCCGACACCGAGAAGATCTTGCAGCCGCCGTTGTTCGGTTTGCCCAGTTCGAGGAACCACTGCGCGCCGTTGCGCACGATCGCCGGGACCGAGGCGTAGGTCTCGGTGTTGTTGATCGTGGTCGGCTTGCCGTACAGGCCGAAGTTGGCCGGGAACGGCGGCTTGAAGCGCGGCTGGCCCTTCTTGCCTTCCAGCGACTCCATCAGCGCGGTCTCTTCGCCGCAGATGTAGGCGCCCGCGCCCAGCGCGTTGTAGAGGTCGATGTCCACGCCGCTGCCGAGGATGTCCTTGCCCAGCCAGCCGTTGGCGTAGGCCTCGCGGGTGGCTTCCTCGAGGTGCTCGAACGGCTCGTGGTGGAATTCGCCGCGCAGGTAGTTGTAGCCGACGGTGCTGCCGGTGGCGTAGCAGGCGATGGCCATGCCCTCGATCACCGCGTGCGGGTTGTAGCGCAGGATGTCGCGATCCTTGGCGGTGCCCGGCTCGGATTCGTCGGAGTTGCAGAGGATGTACTTCTGCATCTCGCCCTTGGGCATGAAGCTCCACTTCAGGCCGGTGGGGAAGCCCGCGCCGCCGCGGCCGCGCAGGCCGGAGGCCTTGACCATCTCGACCACGTCGGCGGGCGGGATCTTCTCGCTCAGGATCCTGCGCAGCGCCTGGTAGCCGCCGGTCTTCAGGTAGTTCTCGTACGACCACGGCTTGTCGAAGTGCAGCGTCGTGTAGACCGCCTGGTGCTCCTTCGGCGCCGGGCCGACCGGGCCGTAGCCCTCGGAATAGTGACCGTGCCCTGCCATTACTTCAGCCCGTCCAGCAGCTCGTCCACCTGCGCGGCGTCGAGCTTCTCGTGGTAATGCCCGTTGATGACCACCACCGGCGCGCCGCAACAGGCGGCCACGCATTCTTCCTCGCGCTTCAGGTAGACGCGGCCGTCGGCGGTGGATTCGCCCAGCTTGCAGCCCAGCTTCTTCTCGGCGTGCGCGACCAGGTCCTCGGCGCCGTTGAGCCAGCAGCTGATGTTGGTGCAGAAGGCGACGTTGTTGCGGCCGACCTTCCGCGTTTCGAACATCGAATAGAAGGTGGCGACCTCGTAGGCCCACACCGGCGGGATGTCCAGGTACTTCGCCACCGCGGCGATGATCTCGTCGCTCAGCCAGCCGCCGTTCTGCTCCTGCGCGGCGTGCAGGCCCTGCAGCACCGCCGAACGCTTGCGGTCGGGCGGGAACTTGGTCAGCCAGTGGTCGATGTGCGCACGCGTTTCCGCGCTCAGCACCACCATCGGATCGACGTTGCGCGCGTTTTCGAAATTGCCCGTGGCCCTCATCGGTCCACCTCACCGAATACCAGATCGTAAGTGCCGATCATCGCCACCACGTCGGCCAGCAGGTGGCCGCGCACGATGGCGTCCATCGACGAAAGATGGGCGAAGCCCGGCGCGCGCAGGTGCACGCGGAACGGCTTGTTGGCGCCGTCGGAAACCAGGTAGCAGCCGAACTCGCCCTTCGGCGCCTCGACCGCGGCGTAGGTCTCGCCGGCCGGCACGCAATAGCCTTCGCTGAACAGCTTGAAGTGATGGATCAGCGCTTCCATGCTTTCCTTCATTTCCTCGCGCTTCGGCGGCGCGACCTTGAAGTTCCGCGCGATCACCGGGCCGGGGTTGGCCTTCAGCCATTTCACGCACTGGCCGATGATCCGGATGGACTGGCGCATCTCGGCCACGCGGCACAGGTAGCGGTCGTAGCAGTCGCCGTTGACGCCGACCGGGATGTCGAAATCGACCTCGGCGTACTTCGCGTAGGGCTGCTTCTTGCGCAGGTCCCACTCGATGCCCGAGCCGCGCAGCATCACCCCGGTCATCGACCATGCGCGCGCTTCCTCGGGCGTGACCACGCCGACGCCGACGGTGCGCTGCTTCCAGATGCGGTTGTCGGTCAGCAGGGTTTCGTATTCGTCGAAGCGCTTCGGGAACTCCTCGACCAGGTCCTCGAGGAAGTCCAGCATGCTGCCTTCGCGCGCGGCGTTCATCCGCTGCAGCGCCTTGCCCTTGTGCCACTTCGACTCGTTGTAGCGGGGCATGCGGTCCGGCAGGTCGCGGTACACGCCGCCCGGGCGGTAGTAGGTGGCGTGCATGCGCGCACCGCTGACCGCCTCGTAGCAGTCCATCAGCTCTTCGCGCTCGCGGAACGAATATAGCATCACCGCCATCGCGCCCAGGTCGAGCGCGTTCGAGCCGATCCACATCAGGTGGTTGCGGATGCGGGTGATCTCGTCGAACAGCGTGCGGATCCACTGCGCGCGCTCGGGCACCTCGATGCCCATCAGCGTCTCGATGGCGCGCACGTAGGCGTGCTCGTTGCACATCATCGACACGTAATCGAGGCGGTCCATGTAGCCGATCGACTGGTTGAACGGCTTGGATTCGGCCAGCTTCTCGGTGCCCCGGTGCAGCAGGCCCACGTGCGGGTCGGCGCGGACCACGGTCTCGCCGTCCATTTCCAGGATCAGGCGCAGCACGCCGTGCGCGGCCGGGTGCTGCGGGCCGAAGTTCATCGTGTAGTTGCGGATTTCCTGCGCGCTTTCGCCGGGATTGCTGGCGAAGGCCTGGCCGGCCTGGTGGAATTCGCTCATCGGCCGCCCTCCCCTTGCGCCTGCTCGCCGGCGGCGGTTGCGTAGCGCGCATCGTCGCGGATCACCCGCGGCACGCCCACGCGCGGCTCGACCGAGGTGACCGGCTCGTACACCACGCGCTTCTTCTCCTCGTCGTAGCGCACCTCGACGTTGCCGATCAGCGGGAAATCCTTGCGGAACGGATGACCGACGAAACCGTAGTCGGTCAGGATGCGGCGCAGGTCCGGATGACCTTCGAAGACGATGCCGTACAGGTCGAAGGCCTCGCGCTCGAACCAGTTCGCGCCCGGCCACAGGCCGGTGAGCGAAGCCACCACCGGCACGTCGTCGTTGGGCGCGAAGCAGCGCACGCGCAGGCGGCGGTTGTGCTGGTAGGAAATCAGCTGCGCGACCGCCGCGAAACGGCGGCTGGGCACCGGCACCGGGCTGGCGCCGCCGGCGTCGCCGTTTTCCTCGCTGGGGAATTCGCCCCAGGCGAAGCGGCCTGCGTTCTTGCCTTCCACGCCGCGCGAGAAACCCTGCGAACTGACGTCGGAGGTATCCCACTCGTCGCTGCCGTAGCCGAGGTAATCGACGCCGCACAGGTCGCTGAGCTGCTCGAAGCCGAATTCGTCGCGCAGCGCGGTGCAGGCATCGAGCCACTGCGCGGCGGGCAGCTCGAGCGTGGTCTCGCCGCGCGGCAGGGCGACGTCGACGCTCGCTTCCGGGAAGCGCGTGCGCAGTTGATCGGCGAAGGGGACGGCTGGCTCGGCCATGGGGCGGGCGTGCTCCGGGTTATTTCTTGCGGGCGACGGTCTGGGTGCGCCAGATCTTCTTCTGCAGTTGCAGGATGCCGTAGACCAGCGCTTCGGCCGTCGGCGGGCAGCCGGGCACGTAGATGTCCACCGGCACGATGCGGTCGCAGCCGCGCACCACCGAATACGAATAATGGTAGTAGCCGCCGCCGTTGGCGCAGCTGCCCATCGAGATGACCCACTTCGGGTCGGGCATCTGGTCGTAGACCTTGCGCAACGCCGGGGCCATCTTGTTGACCAGGGTGCCGGCGACGATCATCACGTCGGACTGGCGCGGCGACGGGCGGAACACCACGCCGTAGCGGTCCAGGTCCAGGCGCGACGCGCCGGCGTGCATCATCTCCACCGCGCAGCAGGCCAGACCGAAGGTCATCGGCCACATCGAGCCGGTGCGCGCCCAGTTGACCAGCGCGTCGACACTGGTGGTGACGTAGCCCTTTTCCAGCAGCGGGTTCTCGCCTTCCGGACGCAGGATGTCGTCCACCCGTCCCTGCGGGATCGGGTTGGTCATCAGGCGATCGATGGTTTGGATCACTCCCATTCGAGCGCCCCTTTCTTCCAGACGTAGATGAAACCGAGGAACAGCATGCCGACGAACAGGCCCATGGTGACCAGGGCGCGCGGGCCGAGGTCCATGAACACCTGGGTCCACGGCACGATGAAGATGATTTCCAGGTCGAACACGATGAACTGGATGGCGATCAGGTAGTAGCGCACGTCGAACTTCATGCGCGCGTCCTCGAACGCCTCGAAGCCGCACTCGTACGGCGACAGCTTCTGCGCATCGGGGCGGCGCGGACCGAGCACCCGGCCGACGATCATCAGCGCGATGCCGATGCCGGTGGCGACGATCAGGAACAACAAGGTCGGCAGGTAATGGGCCAGCACTCGCGGATTCTCTCGACGGGGGTCTCGTGGTGTGGTGCGCTGCGCGCGATCGCCTTTCCGCTGCCTGCACGCAGGCGCATCGTACCGGGCGTTGTTCCAGTCGCCGAATTGTACCGGTTCGTGAACTTAGGAGTAAACGATTGCCTGCCGCCGACAGCGTGGAAACCCGCATCCTCGCGCATCCGGCGCGACGAAAACCGGGCACTTTGCCGAAAATGCCCCCGCCAAAGAAAAACCCCGTGTTTCCACGGGGTTCGTGCGTATGGTGCCCAAGAGGGGACTCGAACCCCTACGGATCTCTCCGCTACCACCTCAAGGTAGTGCGTCTACCAATTCCGCCACCTGGGCAAATCTTGCGAAGGAGTGTAACCGGGTTAATTGCCCTGCTGCGGCTGCGGCGACGCGTCCTGCGGCTGCGCGGGCGCCGGGACGGACGGCTGGGCGGCGGCGGGCGCGGCGGCCTTCGGCAGTTCTCCCGAGGCGGTCGGCGCGGCGGTCGGCACTTCGCTCATCACGCCCAGATCCTGCTGTTGCACGGCCTGGCGCACGCCGTGCGAGGCCTGCCACGCCATCAGCAGGCTGATGCCGAAGAAGGCCACCGCCAGCCACTTGGTGCTCTTGGAAAGGAAGTTGGACGCGCCGCGCGCGCCGAACACGGTGCCCGAAGCGCCCGCGCCGAAGCCGGAACCGGCCTGCGCACCGGCGCCGCGCTGCATCAGCACCAGGGCGACGATCGCGACGGCGATCAGCACGTAAACCACATTGAGGATCAGCATCATGATTGCGTTTCTCGGAAAACCTCAGCGGGCCGCCGCGCGCGCGATGGCGAGGAAATCGGCCGCCACCAGGGAGGCGCCGCCGATCAGCCCGCCGTCGACATCGGCCTGCGCGAACAGCTCGCCTGCATTGTCGGGCTTGACGCTGCCGCCATACAGCAGCGGCAGGGAATCTGCAATTCTAGCATCGTGCCCGCGGATCTGGCCACGGATGAAGGCGTGCACCGCCTGCGCCTGTTCGGGTGTGGCGGTGCGACCGGTGCCGATGGCCCACACCGGCTCGTAGGCCACGACCGCGCCATCGAAGCCGGCGACGCCGGCCAGGGCCAGCACCGGCTCAAGCTGGGAAGAGATCACCGCTTCGGTCTGCCCGGCCTCGCGCTGCTCCAGCGTTTCGCCGATGCACAGGATCGGCACCAGCCCCGCATGGCGGGCGGCCACGAACTTCCGCGCCACCAGCTCGCTGCTCTCGCGGTGGTACTGGCGGCGCTCGGAATGGCCGACCAGGCCATAACGGCTCCCGACATCGACCAGCATGCCGGCCGACACCTCTCCGGTGTAGGCACCCTTTTCGTTCTCGCTGACGTCCTGCGCGCCGAAGGCGATGTCATGGCCTTCGAAGTCCTCGATCAGGTCGCCCAGGTACGGCAATGGCGGCAGCACCACGACCTCCACCCCCGCCAGCGGCAGGCCGGTGGCGACTTCGCCGACCAGGGCGGTGGCGAAGCTGCGGGTGCCATGCAGCTTCCAGTTTCCGGCGACAATCTTCCTACGAGGCATGAGACCAATTTCCGTCCAATCGAGCACGAAAGGATACCCGATGACGCCAGACAATCTCTCCACGACCGGACACGCGCTGATCACCGGCGCATCCAGCGGCATCGGCGCGGCCATCGCCCGCGAGTACGCCCGGCGCGGCATGCCGCTGGTCCTGACCGCGCGGCGCGAGGACCGCCTGCAGCAACTGGCCGGCGGACTCCGCGACCGGGTGTCCGTGGAGGTGATCGCCTGCGCCCTCGCCGATCCGGCCGCCCCGGCGGCGCTGGTCGACGAAATCCACCGGCGCGGCCTGGGCGTGCGCATCCTGGTCAACAACGCCGGCTACGGCGTGGCGGGCCGCTACCGGGTCAACGACTGGCCGACCCACCAGGCCTTCCTGAACGTGATGATCGGCGCGGTCAGTGAACTGACCTGGCGCCTGTTGCCCGACATCCGCGCCCACGACAACGGCCGCATCCTCAACGTGTCCTCGGTCGCCGCCCTGGTGCCCGGCGCGGACGGGCAGACGCTGTACGCGCCGGTGAAGGCGTACATGGTGAAGCTGAGCGAATCGCTGCACCTGGAGAACCTGGACCGCGGCGTCAACGTCACCGCGCTGTGCCCCGGCTTCACCCTGTCGGAATTCCACGACGTGACCGGCACGCGCGGAATGATGAACAAGCTGCCCGGATGGATCTGGCTGCGGGCCGACGACGTGGCCCGTGCCGGCATCGACGCGGCCGAGCGCGGACAGGTGGTCTGCGTGCCGGGCTGGCGCTACAAATTGCTGACGTTCGTCGCCAAGCACCTGCCGGAATCGTGGATGCTGGGACTGATGAAGCGCAATTCGAGGAAGTACCGCAAGGTCGATTGACGCCCGCCGCGATCCACCCCGCGGAGCGTAGCCCTCCGCCCTGCAAGAAAGAAGGGCCGCTTGCGCGGCCCTTCTGCTTATTTCATTTCAGCTTGATTTCCTTCAACCGCTCTTCCAGGAATCCGTGCGCGGTGATCGGCTCGGGATAGCGGCTCGGGTTGTCCGGGGTGATGCACGACGGCAGCACGTCGATCAGGAAATCCGGGTTCGGGTGCAGGAAGAACGGCACCGAATAACGCGGCTTGCGCGCGTCCTCGCCCGGCGGGTTGACCACGCGGTGGATCGTCGACGGGTACACGTGGTTGGTCAGGCGCTGCAGCATGTCGCCGATGTTGACCACGATGGTGTCGGCGTCCGAGGTGAACGGCACCCATTCGCCGTCGTGCGACTGGACTTCCAGCCCCGCCGCGCTGGCACCGACCAGCAGGGTGATGAAGTTGATGTCGCCGTGCGCGCCGGCGCGCACGTTGGGGATGTCGTCGGCGGTGATCGGCGGGTAATGGATCGGGCGCAGGATCGAATTGCCGTAATCGGTCTTGTCGGCGAAATAATGCTCCGGCAGGCCGATGTGCAGCGCCAGCGCGCACAGCACGCGCGAGCCCAGCTTGTCCAGCGCCTCGTACAGCGCGTAGCCATGGGCGCGCAACTCCGGCACTTCCTCCGGCCACAGGTTCGCCGGCATCACGTCGCGGAATTCCGAGCTGTCGGGGATCTCGCGACCGATGTGCCAGAACTCCTTGAGGTCGAAATGCTTCGAGCCCTTGGCCGTCTCCACGCCGAACGGCGTGTAGCCGCGCGCGCCGCCGCCGCCGGGCACGTGGTACTTCTTCTTCACCGCTTCCGGGAGGGCGAAGAATTTCCGGAAGGCCGCATAGGCGTCGTCGATCAACGCCTGCGGGATGCCGTGATTGCGAATGCCGGCGAAGCCCCATTCGCGGTAGGCGGCGCCGAGTTCGGCGACGAACGCATCGCGATCGGTGTCGTAGCGGGTGATGTCGAGGGTGGGAATGCGGGAAGCCATGTTCTCGTCCTGTTGCACTGGAGGGGCGTACCGGGATGATCCGGCACGCGCACCGGGTTGGGCTTGATCCGGATCAGGTCGCGGCGGCGCGCACTGCGGTCGCCAGCCCGTCGAGGGTGGCTTGCATCAGCGCGTCGTCGTCGGCCTCCACGGTCACGCGCACCACCGGCTCGGTACCCGACGGCCGCAGGAACGCGCGCCCGCGGCCGGATACCGCCGCCTGCGCCTCGACCAGCGCAGCCTGCACGGCTTCCGCCTCGACCACCCGCTTCGCATCGCCGTTCAGGCGCACGTTGACGGTCTTCTGCGGCAGCATCTTCAGCCCGGCCAGCGCCTCGCGCAGGCCAGTGCCATTGCGCTTCAGCACTTCCAGCACCTGCAGCGCGCTGACGATGCCGTCGCCGGTACTGGCGCGGTCCAGGCACAGGATATGGCCGGAGGCCTCGCCACCCAGGATGCCCTGCCCCTCGACCAGCGCCTGGTGCACGTAGCGGTCGCCGACCTTGACCCGCACGAAGGCGATGCCGAGGCCGGCCAGCGCCTTCTCCAGCCCGTAGTTGGTCATCAGCGTGCCGACCACCGTGCCGTGCAGGCGGCCACTGCGCCGCCAGTCGCTGGCCAGCACGTAGATCAGGCCGTCGCCATCGACCACCATGCCGGCGTGATCGACGAACAGCACGCGGTCGCCATCGCCGTCGAAGGCGATGCCGAGGTCGGCGCCGGTTTCGCGCACGCGCGCGGCCAGCGCCTCCGGGTGGGTGGAACCGATACCGTCGTTGATGTTCAGGCCGTTCGGCACGTCGCCGATGGCCTCGACCGTCGCGCCGAGTTCGCGCAGCACGATCGGGCCGACCTGGTAGGTGGCGCCGTTGGCGCAATCGACGACGATGCGCATGCCGCCGAGGTCGAAATCGCGCGGCACCGAATTCTTGCACGCCTCGACGTAGCGGCCGATGGCGTCGCGGGTGCGCACGGCCTTGCCCAGGTGTTCGGACGGCACGGTGGCGAACGGCCGCTCCAGCGCGGCCTCGATCGCCAGTTCGGTGGCGTCGTCCAGCTTTTCGCCTTCGGCGGAGAAGAACTTGATGCCGTTGTCGTGGTGCGGGTTGTGCGAGGCCGAGATGACGATGCCGCCGTCGGCGCGCAGCGCGCGGGTCATGTGCGACACCGCGGGCGTGGGCATCGGGCCGAGCAGTTGCACGTCGACGCCGGCGGCGACCAGGCCCGCTTCCAGCGCGGCCTCGAACATGTAGTTGGAGATGCGCGTGTCCTTGCCGATGATCACCATCGGCCGGCGTCCGCCGCGACCGCCCGCCGCGCTCAACGCGTGGCCGTAGGCGTTGCCCAGGCGCAGCATGAAATCGGCCGAGATCGGGCCTTCGCCGACCCGGCCGCGGATGCCGTCGGTGCCGAAATACCTGCGCTGGCTCATGCGGCCCGCACCGTCGGATCGGCGGGCTTGTCCTGGCGCATCATCATCGCCAGCAGCGCGGCCAGCCGCTCGCGCATCTCGCGGCGGTCGCAGATCTGGTCGATGGCGCCGTGCGCCAGCAGGAACTCGGAACGCTGGAAGCCTTCCGGCAGGGTTTCGCGCACGGTCTGCTCGATCACGCGCGGGCCGGCGAAACCGATCAGCGCGTTAGGTTCGGCGATGTTGACGTCGCCGAGCATCGCGAAACTGGCCGACACGCCGCCGGTGGTCGGGTGGGTCAGCACCGAGATGTACGGCAGCCCGGCCTCGCGCAGCTTCGCCAGCGCGGCCGAGGTCTTGGCCATCTGCATCAGCGAGAACAGGCTTTCCTGCATGCGCGCGCCGCCGCTGGCCGAGAAGCAGACGAACGGCGAGCCGATTTCCAGCGCCTTCTCCGCGCCAAGGGCGAAACGCTCGCCGACCACCGAGCCCATCGAGCCGCCCATGTAGGCGAAGTCGAAGGCGCTGGCGACCAGGTCGCGGCCCTTCAGCCGGCCCTGCAGGGTGACCAGCGCATCACGCTCTCCGGTGCTCTTCTGCGCGGCCTTGATCCGGTCGGAATACTTCTTCTGGTCCTTGAACTTCAGCACGTCGGTCGGGCCCAGCGCGGCGCCGATCTCGATGGTCGGGACGTCGGCGTCGAACAGCGCCGCCAGCCGCGCGCGGGCGCGGATCGGCCGGTGGAAGTCGCACTTCGGGCAGACCTCCAGGTTCTCTTCCAGCTCCGGCCCGTACAGCACCGCGCCGCAGCTTTCGCACTTCTCCCACAGGCCCTCGGGGACGCTGCGCTTGGACTTGTTGGCGTTGTTCTGGGTCCGGATGCCCGAAGGCATCAGCTTGCTCAGCCAGCTCATTCTTCTGCAAACCTCGGCGGCCACTCGGGCCAACGGCGCAGTTTAGCCTACCCCGCCCCGCCCTTAGCCAGCGTCCAGCGCCTGCCGCAGCGGGGCGAGGAATGCTGCGGCGCGGGAAGCCGCGTCCACGCCGTCCGCCGCCCCGGCCAGCGCGGCGACCAGCGCGCTGCCGACCACCACGCCATCGGCGTCCACGGCCATCGCCGCGGCGCTGGCCGCATCCCGGATGCCGAAACCGGCCACCACCGGCGCTTTCGACGCCTTGCGGATGCCGCGCAGCCGCTCGCCGGCCGCCTGCGTGTCCAGGCGCTCCGACGCGCCGGTCACGCCGGCGAAACTGACGTAGTACAGGTAGCCTTGGGCTGCGCCGCACAGCATCTCCAGGCGGTCTTCGCCGGTGGTCGGCGAGGCCAGCATGACCAGCGCCAGCCCGTGCGCATCGAGGACGGCGCGGGTTTCGGCCGCTTCCTCCGGCGGCAGGTCGACCAGCAGCACGCCATCGACCCCGGCCCTCGCGGCTTCGCTGGCGAAACGCGCCGCGCCCTGGATCTCGACCGGATTCAGGTAGCCCATCAGCACCACCGGCGTCGTGTCGTCCTGCTGTCGGAACACCTCGACCGCCTCCAGCACGTAGCGCAGGCCGGCGCCGCGGGCCAGCGCGCGCTCGGAGCTGCGCTGGATGGTCGGACCATCGGCCATCGGGTCGGAGAACGGCACGCCCAGCTCGATGACGTCCGCACCCGCTTCGACCAGTGCGTGCATCACCGGCACCGTGGCCTCCAGCGACGGATCGCCGGCGGTGACGAACGGGATCAGGGCCTTGCGGTGGACGGCCTTCAGTTCGGCGAATTTCGATTCGATGCGGCTCACAGCACGATCCCCTCTTTCGCCGCGATGGTGTGCACGTCCTTGTCGCCACGGCCGGACAGGTTGCACAGCACCAGTGCGTCCTTCGGCAACTCACGCGCCAGTTTGATCGCCTGCGCGACCGCGTGGCTGGATTCCAGCGCCGGCAGAATGCCTTCGGTACGGGTGAGCTTGTGGAACGCGGCCAGCGCCTCTTCGTCGGTGACGCCGACGTATTCGGCGCGACCGGTGTCCTTGAGGAAGGCGTGCTCCGGGCCGACACCGGGATAGTCCAGACCGGCGGAGATCGAATGGGTTTCGATGATCTGGCCGTCGTCGTCGCAGATCACGTAGGTGCGGTTGCCGTGCAGGACGCCGACCCGGCCCGCCGCCAGCGACGAGGCGTGGCGGCCGGTCTCGATGCCCTCACCCGCCGCCTCCGCGCCGACGATGCGCACGCCGGCGTCGTTGAGGAAGGCGTGGAACAGGCCGATGGCGTTGCTGCCGCCGCCGACGCAGGCGGTGATCGCATCCGGCAGGCGGCCATAGTCGGCCAGCATCTGCGCGCGCGCCTCGCGCCCGACCACGGCGTTGAAGTCGCGGACCATGCGCGGGTACGGGTCGGGGCCGGCGACGGTGCCGATGATGTAGAACGTGTCCTGCACGTTGGTCACCCAGTCGCGCATCGCCTCGTTCAGCGCGTCCTTCAGCGTGGCCGAGCCGGACGTCACCGGCACCACCGTCGCGCCGAGCAGCTTCATCCGGTAGACGTTGATCTTCTGCCGCTCGATGTCGGTCGCGCCCATGTAGACCACGCACTCCAGCCCCAGCCGCGTCGCCACCGTGGCCGACGCGACGCCGTGCTGGCCCGCGCCGGTTTCGGCGATGATCCGCTTCTTGCCCATGCGGCTGGCCAGCAGCGCCTGGCCGATGGTGTTGTTGATCTTGTGCGCGCCGGTGTGGTTCAGGTCTTCGCGCTTGAGCAGGATCTGCGCGCCGCCGACTTCGCGGCTGAGGCGCTCGGCGTGGTAGATCGGGCTGGGCCGGCCGACATAGTGCTTGAGGTCTTTCTCGAACGCGGCGATGAACGCGGGATCGACACGCGCGGTGTCATAAGCCGCCGCGAGTTCCTGCAGCGGACCGATCAGGGTCTCGGCGACGAAGCGTCCGCCGTGGCGGCCGAAATGTCCGGCGGCGTCGGGGTATTGGGTGAAATCGATGTCCGCGCGCGGCGCGGGCTGGGAATGCGTGACCAAGGAAATTCTCCTGAACCGGAACGAACGGCCGCGATGGGCGGCCGCGACGGCTGCGAAAGGCCGGCAACCCGGCCGCTCCCGCTTACCTGACGGCAGCCGCCGGCACGCGGCGCCAGCGGCGGAGCGAGCGACCGAACGGTGCGGGGCGGCGGGATGCGTTCATGGAGTGGGCATAGCCTACCCGATCCCGCGCAGCGGCGGCTAGGACGCTTCGACGCCGGCGGAATCCGCGGCGCGCACCATCTCGACGAAGTGCCGCATCTTCTCCGCATCCTTGGCCCCG
Source organism: Pseudoxanthomonas sp. (assembly GCA_039807145.1). GTDB lineage: Bacteria > Pseudomonadota > Gammaproteobacteria > Xanthomonadales > Xanthomonadaceae > Pseudoxanthomonas_A. The sequence continues at coordinate 14,458 of JBDHQQ010000006.1, forward strand.
GGCGCGGCCTCGATGCCGCTGGATACATCCACGCCCCACGGATGCGCGATCCGGATAGCCTGCGCGACCTTGTCCGGCGCCAGGCCGCCGGCCAGCAGGATCGGCTTCGCCACGTCCTTCGGCAGGCGCGACCAGTCGAATCCGCGTCCGCCGCCGCCGGGCTGGCCCGTGCCATGGCCGTCGAGCACGAACCCGTGCGCCGAAGGGAACCGCGCCATCGCTTCGAGCGGATCGCCGCCGTCGCCCATCGCGACGGCCTTGAAGAACGGCAGGCCGAAACCGGCGCAGAATGCATCGTCCTCGCCGCCATGGAACTGCAGGTAGTCCGGGCGCAGGCCGGCGACGATGTCGGCGACCTCGCCACGCGGGTTGTCCATCACCAGCGCGACCACGCCGACCTCTTCCGGCGCCAGTGCGCGCAGCGCCCGCGCCTGCCCGGGCAGCAAGCGCCGCGGACTGCGTTCGGCCAGGACCAGGCCGACGAAGTCCACGCCCAGTTCCACCGCCAGGCGCACGTCCTCGGCGCGGGTCATGCCGCAGAATTTGATGCGGGTGTGGCTCATCCGCGCAGGGTAACGCTTTCCGGCAACCCCCATTCGGACGGATACAGCGGGCGCAGGAACACCAGCCCCTGTGGCGGCGCGGTGGGCCCGGCAAGGGTGCGGTCGCGTCCGGCCAGCAATTCGGCCATCCAGTTTTCTCCTCGCGCACCCGCCCCGATTTCCAGCAACGAGCCGACGATGTTGCGCACCATGTGATGGAGGAAGGCGTTGGCCTGGATTTCCACCTCGATCGCGTCGCCGATGCGGCGGACCACGATTTCCTGCAGATTGCGCCGCGCATGCGGCGACTGGCAATGGACGGTGCGGAAGGCGCTGAAGTCGTTCTCGCCCAGCAGGGCCTGTGCCGCACGGTGCATGGCATCGGCATCCAGCGGACGCCGCTCCCATGTGGTGGTGGTGCGGTACAGCGCCGGCCGCACCGGGCGATTGAGCAGCCGGTAGCGGTAACGGCGCGCGCGCGCGGAAAAACGCGCATTGAACGCCAGCGGCACCGGCACGCACCAGTGCGCGCATACGGTCGGTGGCAGGCGCCCGCTGACGCCCAGTGTCCACGCACGCGGGTCGCGATCGGCCGTGCTGTCGAAATGCACGACCTGGCATTCGGCATGCACGCCGGCGTCGGTACGCCCCGCGCAGGTGACGGTAATGCTCTGGTCGGCCACCGACGAAAGCGCATGTTCCAACGCCGCCTGCACCGTCGCCGGCCCGGATGGCCCCAACCCTTGCCAGCCCTGGAAACCACTGCCGTCGTATTCGACGCCCAGCGCGTAACGGGCCATCGGGGGCCTACAGCTCGCGCAGCAGCTGCGCGGCCTCCTGGCGCGCGGCGGCATCGTCGCCGGCGACTACTTCGTTGAGCAGGTCGCGTGCAGTCTCCACGTCGCCGAGATCGAGATAGGCGACCGCCAGTTCCAGCCGCTCGCGGCCGGCCGGCGCCGGGTTCGCCAGGGCCACGTTGAGGCTGGCGTCGCCCTGGCGATGGCTCCAGGCTTCGAGCTCGGCGATGTCGTCGGCGGTTTCCTCGAGCACGGCCGGCACCTCGACTTCCGTATCGGCATGGCTCGCCTGCGGCACCGCCGCCGCCAGCGCCGCGCTGTCCAGGCGCGGTTTCGGCGCGGCTCGTGCCGGCACGGCGGCGATGCGCCGGCGTCCCAGCAGCCAGGCAACCACCAAACCGGCGATCAGCAGGGCCAGGCCGCCCCAGACCCAAACCGGCGTGCCCGCGTCGCCGCCCTGCTGCGAGGACAGCTTCTGCTGCGCGGCGGCCAGGTCGCTGTCCTTCATCTGGATCAGCTTTTCCTGCTGCTGCTTGATCTTTTCCAGCTCTGCGACCTGCGAGCGCAGTTCCTGCACTTCGGCATCGCGTGCGGCCAGGTCTTCCCGGGTCTGTTGCAGTTGTTGTTCCGCCAGCATCTCGCCCTCGCCTCCGGCCTGGATGCCGGTCGTTGTCCCCGCCTGCCCGTCGCCCTTCGCGACCGGCGGCGCGATCTGCAGCCGCGCTTCGGCCACGCGTGGCGCAGCCCGTTCCGCGGCGCGTGCCACCGAAGGCGGCGGCGCGACGGCCGGGCCGGAAGCCGGTTCCGGCAGCGACCGCGACTGCCGCCATTCGTCCATCTGCCGGCGGACGAAACCGGCCGCCTGCGATGCATCGACCTGCGCCAGTTCGGATGCGGATGGCGCGCGCAGCACCGCGCCCTGCTTCAGCAGGTTGATGTTGCCGCGGATGAAGGCGTCGGGGTTGGCCTGCAGCAACGCCTGCATGGCCTGGTTGAGGCCGACCGACGGCGCCAGTTCGCGCGCCAACTGCGACAGGGTCTGGCCGGCGCGGACGCTGACCTGCCCCGGGCCCGCTTCGATCGCGGCAGCGCGCGCCACTGGCGGCGGCGCGGACACGGGTCGGGGTTCCGGTGCCGGTGCCGATGGCTCGGGCGACCGCACGATGGCATCGGTGGGTGCGGCCAAGGGCGCTTGTACCGGCGGCGGCGCGGCGGCGAGCACGCCGGGCGTTCCCACCAGCACGGAATACTCGCGCACCAGCCGGCCCTGGCCCCAATCGACTTCGATCAGGAAATTCACCGCGGACGATTCCACCGGAGTATGGCTGGTCACCCGGACCACCGGCCCGCCATCGCTGGACACCGCGATGGCGAAGTCCAGTTCCTGCACCAGCCCCTGTACCCGCGACAGGCCGACCCGCTCGAATACCTCGGGGGAGGCAAGCCCGACGCGCAGCGCCTCCAGTTCGGCCGGATCGCTGGAAATGATCGGGATTTCCGCAAGCAGCGGCTGCCCTGGCCGGGACAACACCCTCACCTCGCCAAGACCCAGCGCCCATGCGGCTCCGCTGGCCAACAGCAGCGCCGCGCAGGCCAGCCAGCGGACCATCGGCGGCAGCCGTCGTCGATTCAAGCGTGCTTCCCCTTCATGCATCCGGCGAATATAAGCCGAAACGAGCAACCAACGCAGCTTTTCCTGCACCCTCCGTGCCTGCGGACGCGGGACTGCCGTAGAGCGGGGCTTGCCCCGCTGCTCTTGTGAGTCAACGAACAAGCAGAACGAAAGGCGGCGGGGCTTGCCCCGCTCTACCTATTCGGCGGCGACCAGTTCCGCGACCTGCACCGCGTTCAGCGCCGCGCCCTTGCGGATGTTGTCGGACACCACCCACAGGTTCAGGCCGCGCGGATGCGAGAAATCCTCGCGGATGCGGCCGACGTACACCGGGTCGGTGCCCGAGGCGTGGGTCACCGGGGTCGGGTAGCCGCCGGCCTTGTGCTCGTCGACGACGACCACGCCGGGCGCGGCCTCGAGCAGCCTGCGCGCGTCTTCCGCCGTGAGCTTCTGCTTGGTCTCGACGTTGACCGCCTCGGAATGGCCGTAGAACACCGGCACGCGCACCGCGGTCGGGTTCACCTGGATGTTCGGGTCGCCGAGGATCTTCTGCGTTTCCCAGACCAGCTTCATCTCTTCCTTGGTGTAGCCGTTGGGCTGGAAGTCGTCGATGTGCGGGATCAGGTTGAAGGCGATCTGCGCCTGGAACTTCTTCGGCTCGATGTCCTGGAAGTTGAGCAGCTGCCCGGTCTGCACGCCCAGTTCCTCCAGTCCGGAGCGGCCCGCCCCGGACACCGACTGGTAAGTGGCGATGTTGACGCGCTCGATGCCGGCGGCGTCGAAGATCGGCTTCAGCGCGACCATCAGCTGCATGGTCGAGCAGTTCGGGTTGGCGATGATGCCGCGCGGGCGGTGCTTCGTCGCCTCGGGATTCACCTCGCTGACCACCAGCGGCACGTCGTCGTCGTAGCGGAAGGTCGAGGAATTGTCGATCACCACCGCGCCGGCGGCGGCGAACTTCGGTGCGTATTCCTTCGATACCGCGCCGCCCGCGGAGAACAGGGCGATGTCGACGCCCTTCGGGTCGAATTCCGCCAGGTCCTGCACGTCGATCTTCGTGTCGCCGAAATCGACCTCGCCGCCGGCGGAACGCTCGCTGGCCAGGGCGATCACTTCCGATGCCGGGAATTTGCGCTCGGCCAGGATGGCCAGCATGGTTTCGCCGACGGCGCCGGTGGCGCCGACGACCGCGACTTTGAAGCGGCGGGACGGGTTGCTCATTGCAGTGGGGTTTCGCGTGGGGGAATCGGTGCGGGCGCGGGCCCGCCGGTATCGCGAAGCATAGCGGAAGCGCGGCGCGGGCCGCGACGGTTGCCGTTGAAACCGGCGCTCAGCGCCGCGTCACCGGGTTCGGCGGTCGACCCGCATCCGGGCCGAAGCCGAGCGCGGCGACCAGGTTGTCCACCGCCAGCGACACCATCGCCCGGCGCGTGGCCAGGGTGCCGCTGCCGATGTGCGGGGCCAGCACCACGTTGCGCAGCGCCAGCAGCTCGGGGCGCACCGCCGGCTCGCCTTCGAACACGTCCAGGCCGGCGGCGGCGAGGCGGCCGTTCGCCAGTGCGTCCGCCAGCGCGACTTCGTCGACCAGCCCGCCACGGGCGATGTTCACCAGCGTCGCGGTCGGCTTCATCTTCGCCAGCGCGGCAGCATCGACAATATGGTGCGTGGCCGCGGAATACGGCAGCACCAGCACCAGGTGGTCGGACTGCGCGAGCAGCGTGTCGAGGTCGACGTGCGTGGCATGGCAGCCGCGCTCCACCGCTTCGGGCAGGCGGCTGCGGTTGTGGTACAGCGTGCACATGCCGAAGCCGATGGCGCGGCGGGCGATGCCCTGGCCGATCCGGCCCATGCCGAGGATGCCCAGCGTGCTGCCATGCACTTCGCAGCCCAGCAAGGTGTCGAACGACCACTTCGTCCACCGCCCTTCGCGCAGCCAGCGCTCGGATTCGGTGATGCGCCGCGCCGCCGCCATCAGCAGGGCGAAGCCGAGGTCGGCGGTGGTCTCGGTCAGCACGTCGGGCGTGTTGGTGGCGACGATGCCGCGCGCTTCGAACGCGGCCACGTCCAGGTTGTTGTAGCCGACCGCGACGTTGGCGACCGCGCGCAGCTGCGCCGCTGCGGCGATTTCGTCCGCACCGACGCGCTCGACCAGGGTCACCAGCGCGCCGTCCACGTCGCGCAGGTGCGCCGCGACTTCGTCCGGTGCGTACATGTCGCCAGCCGGCGACGTTCTCTTGACGTCGAACCATGCGTCGAGGCGGCCGGTGATGTCCTCGAACAGCGGCCGCGACAACCATACGCGCGGGCGCGGCGCGCTCATGCCGCGCTGCCGGGAATCCTCGGCGAAACCTCGCCGACGTCGCCGCACTGCGCGCGGTGGCGCAGCGCCTGGTCGATCAGCACCAGCGCGACCATCGCCTCCGCTATCGGCGTGGCGCGGATGCCGACGCAGGGGTCGTGGCGGCCGGTGGTGACCACTTCGACGGGGCTGCCGTCCGCGTCGATGCTCTGCCCCGGCAGGCGCAGGCTGGAAGTCGGCTTCAGCGCGATGGACGCGGTCACCGCCTGGCCGCTGGAAATGCCGCCGAGGATGCCGCCGGCATGGTTCGACAGGAAGCCCTGCGGCGTCATCAGGTCGCGATGCTGCGTACCCTTCTGCGCGATGCTGGCGAAGCCGTCGCCGATCTCCACGCCCTTGACCGCGTTGATGCTCATCAGCGCGGCGGCCAGTTCGCCATCCAGCTTGCCGTAGATCGGCTCGCCCCAGCCCGGCGGCACGTTGTCGGCGACCACGTTCACGCGCGCGCCGACCGAATCGCCGGACTTGCGCAGCGCGTCCATGTAGCTTTCCAGCGCCGGCACCTGCGCGGCGCACGGCCAGAAGAACGGATTGTCCTCGACCGCGTTCCAGTCGAACGCATCCGGCGCGATGTCGCCGAGTTGCGCCAGGTAGCCGCGCACGACGATGCCGAACTTCTGCTTCAGCCACTTCTTTGCGACCACCGCCGCGGCCACCCGCATCGTGGTTTCGCGCGCGGACGAGCGTCCGCCGCCGCGCGGGTCGCGGATGCCGTATTTCTGCCAGTAGGTGTAGTCGGCATGGCCGGGCCGGAACTGCGCGGCGATCTTCGCGTAGTCCTTGCTGCGCTGGTCGGTGTTGCGGATCAGCAGCGCGACCGGCGTGCCGGTCGTCCTGCCCTCGTACACGCCGCTGAGGATCTCGACCTCGTCGGCCTCGCTGCGCGCCGAGGTGTGGCGGCTCTTGCCGGTGGCGCGGCGCTGCAGGTCGTGGGCGAATTCCTCCGCCGCGATTTCCAGCCCCGGCGGGCAGCCATCGATCACGCAACCGATCGCCGGCCCGTGCGATTCGCCGAAGGTGGTGACGCGGAAAAGATGCCCGAATGTGTTCACTAATTTTTTGCTCGTCATTCCCGCGAAGGCGGGAATCGCTCTTCGCTCTTGCCTCTATGGAGCTACCGGAATCCTACCCGACAATGTCGCCCCACAAATCCCGCCACTCCGGATTCGACTCCGAAACCAGTCGCAACTTCCACTCACGATTCCAACTCTTCAACCGCTTCTCGCGCAAGATCGCCGATTCCATCGTCCCGTTCAGCTCGTACCAGACCAGCATCGTCACGCCATAACGTTTGGTGAAACCTTCGACGACATGCCCGCGATGCTGCCAGGTTCTGGCGACCAGGTCGCTGGTGACGCCGATGTAGAGAGTACCTCGCTTCCCGGTCGCAAGGATGTAGACGGCAGGCTGTTTCATGGCGTCCTGCCGTCCTAGTCACCTGAAGGCAAAAGCAGGAGCGATTCCCGCCTTCGCGGGAATGACGAGCAAAAAATCACGACCGCGCGTCCGCCAGCTCGCGTATCCGCGGGTGGTGCACGATCAGCTCGGAGCACTCGATCGCGAAGATGCCCATCTGCCCGACCTTGAACTCGATCCAGACGAATTCCACGTCCGGCAGCAGCTGGACCAGCGCGCGCTCGGACTCGCCGACCTCGCAGATCAGCAGGCCGTCCTGGCTCAGGTGCAGCGGCGCGTCGCGCAGGATCTTCAGCACCAGGTCCAGGCCGTCGTCGCCGGCGCGCAGGCCCAGGTCGGGCTCGTAGGAATATTCCTTCGGCAGCGCGTCGGTCTCGTCGTTGGTGACGTACGGCGGATTGGTGACGATCAGGTCGTAGTGCGTGCCCAGCAGGTCGTCGAACAGGTTCGACCTGAGAAAATGCACGTTGTCGGCGTGCAGCCGCGCCTTGTTCTCGGCGGCCAGCGCCAGCGCGTCGTCGCTGATGTCGACGCCGTAGACATGCCAGTCGGGGTTGTAGTGGCCCATGGCGATGGCGATGCAGCCCGAACCGGTGCACAGGTCCAGCGCGCGCTGCACGGTGCGTCCGCCCAGCCACGGCTCGAAGCCGGATTCGATCAGCTCGGCGATCGGCGAACGCGGCACCAGCGCGCGCGAGTCGGTCTTGAAGCTGAGCCCGGCGAACCATGCCTCGCCGGTCAGGTAGGCGGCGGGAATGCGCTCGTCGATGCGGCGCGCGAACAGGGCGAGGATTGCCGCCTTCTCCGCCGCGGTCACCCGCGCCTGGCCGTAGGCCGGGCCGATATCCGGCGGCAGGTGCAGGGTGTGCAGGACGATGTGGGTCGCCTCGTCCAGCGCGTTGTCGTGGCTGTGGCCGAAGGTCAGCCCGGCGGCGTTGAAGCGGCTGGCGCCGTAGCGGATCAGGTCGATGATCGTGTGCAGCTCGGCGGCCGGATCGGCAGTCATGGGCGGCGTTTCGCGGGTCGGGCCCGGGATTATAGGGCGTCGCCTGCGGCGCGTCGGTATCATGTGGAACCGCTCCAGTCCCCGGATCGCCATGTTCAACCGCAAGATCGGCTACATCCTGCTCGTCGCGCTGGCCGCCGGCCTGGGCCTGCTGGCCGCGCAGAGATTCTTCGGCGGCAGCGCGGCCGGTTCGCAATGGCCCCCGATGCAGGCGGCGACGATGTTCGCCAAGCCGCGCCCGCTGCCGGCGTTCTCGCTGCGCCAGTCCGACGGCACCCAGCTGACCTCGGGCGAATTGAACGGGCACTGGACCGTGGTGTTCCTCGGCTTCACCTATTGCCCCGACGTGTGCCCGACCCCGCTGGCCGAACTGGCGCAGGCGCAGAAGCAGTGGCAGGCGCTGCCCGACGCCACCCGCCCGCGCGTGCTGTTCGTCTCGGTGGACCCCGAGCGCGACGCGCCGCTGCGCATCGGCGAGTACGCGCACGGTTTCAGCGCCGACACGCTGGCGGCCACCGCCGACGTCCCCGCGCTGGAGGATTTCGCCCGCGCGCTGGGTTTCGTGTTCATGAAGGTGCCGGGCGAACACTACGCGGACAACCCGCAGGACTACAGCATGGACCACTCGGCCAACCTCGCCCTGATCGACCCGCAGGGGCGCATGGCGGGGATGATCCGGCCGCCGTTCCAGCCGAAGGCCATCGCCGCCGACCTGGCCGCGCTGACCCGGGCCAGCGCGCCGTGAGTCCGCTGACCGCGCTGACCTACGCGCTGCCGCACCGGCTGCTGTCGTCGCTGGCGCGGCGGCTGGCGTACTCGCGGGCGCCGTGGCTGAAGCAGTGGCTGATCGACACGGTGACGCGCAGGTTCGGCGTGGACCTGGACGAAGCCGCCGAATCCGATCCGCGCGCCTACCCCACGTTCAACGCCTTCTTCACCCGCGCACTGAAGCCCGGCGCGCGCGTGCCCGCCGCCGACCCGCGCGCATTGCTGATGCCGGCCGACGGCCACGTCAGCCAGTGCGGCCCCATCGCGGGCGGCACGATCTTCCAGGCCAAGGGTCGTTCGTTCACCGCCGCCGAACTGCTGGGCGACGCGGAAGCCTCGAAGCCGTTCGAGAACGGCCTGTTCGCCACCGTCTACCTGTCGCCGCGCGACTACCACCGCGTGCACATGCCATGGACCGGCGTGCTGCGCGAGACCGTGCACGTGCCCGGCCGGCTGTTCAGCGTGGGCACGGCGGCGGTGCGCGACGTGCCGCGGCTGTTTGCGCGCAACGAGCGACTGGTCTGCCACTTCGACACCGACTTCGGCCCGATGGCCTGCGTGATGGTCGGTGCGCTGCTGGTGTCGGGCGTGGAAACGGTGTGGAGCGGCGTGGAGATTCCCGCCTACGCCGACCGGATCACGAAGAAGGATTGGCGCGGCAAGGGCATCGTCGTCGAACGCTTCACCGAGATGGCGCGCTTCAATTACGGCTCGACGGTGATTGTGTTGCTGCCGCCGGGTGTGGCGACGCTGGAGGCTGAATTGGAAGCGGAAGCTCCGGTGAAGCTGGGGCAGAAGCTGGCGACGCTTTCGTAACAGCATTTTGCAGATGGCGGCGCAGCGGACCCAGGCATTGCCCGACCCGCTTGCGGCCCAATGGGAGGGGACTCATGACGCGCAAATCGATCTCGGCTTCAGGCGCTGCGGCAATCGGCCCGTATTCGCATGCTGTCGAAGCCAACGGGTTCGTCTTTTTCTCCGGGCAAACGCCGATCGATCCGGCCACCGGGGAACTCGTCGACGGCGACATACGGGCCCAGACGAAACAGTGCTTCGCCAATCTTTTCAATGTCCTCGAAGCCGCCGAACTGTCCCCCGAGGACGTGACGGAGGTACGGGTCTATCTCATCGACATGGATGATTTTCCGGCGATGAACGAAATCTACGCGGACCAGTTCAAGGAGCCCTACCCGGCCCGGACGACCATCGGCTGCGCCAGCTTGCCGCTCAACGCCCGGGTCGAAATCGGCATGGTTGCCAGACGACAGCTTCCGTAGGGTGGGCCCTGGCCCACCGGCTTCGTACCGGCCCATCGTGGCGATGGCAGGAAGCCCCCGGATGACCAGCGATACGGCTATTGAAAAGCGCCCCGACGCTTCACGCCTTCATCCTGGCTACGTCGCTTTAATTACGACTCGACGGTGATTGTGTTGCTTCCGTCGTGGGTGGCGGAACTCGACGCCAATCTCTGCGCGGAAACGCCGTTGAGGCTGGAGGAGCAGTTGGCAATTCTGTCGCAGGAGCGCCCTCGGGCGCGACCCCGGTTTCGGATATGCGCGTAGCGACTGGTAACGACTGAATTTCCGGCGTATTTCCGGCAATAATCTCCATCGCTTCCTCACCCTTGCGCCGCCGCTCTTCCGACTCCTCTTTGGCTGCCTTCGTCTGCAGGCTCGGCGCTTGATCGCGCTGGACTGCAGAAACAGGATCTTGCGATCCATCCCGTCGATCCGCATCTGAAAGACGACGTTCTACGCGATGTTCGTGTTTTGTCGATTGAACCGGCGCTTTGGACACGAAGCCGGGCGCACACTTCACAATCATCAACAAGAAAACCAGGCCAAATCCAAGTGCAACGATTCGCTCGCCTATGGACTCACGCTTCCGGGATTGTCGCCTCCCACTTCGGGGATTCCGTTGACTATTGCCGATCCTTTCCCATGAAACGGCAGCGGATTCTGAGACAGATGCAACCGACGACGTAACCGCAGCACCCTCCATTTCCAGAAGAGGGGTCAGCATCGCACGCGCCTCCTCGCCGTCGATCAAGCGCAACCGAGGCTCCGCCGCGGCCGCATCCTTCGCGGCCCGTGTGTATTCGCCTGTATTGACGAAAATGGCGGCCGTCGCCTTCTGCGTAGCCATCACGCCGATCAGCTCATGCACGGGATTGTGCGTTACCTGAAAAACGTTCTCCCGCTTGCACTGAACCACGACGTATTCGTCCGGACGGCGCAACTTCAGGTCGATGCCACCATCGAAACGGCCGCCCGTGCCTGCAGTCCCCGAATGCTCGACCTCATATCCTTGCCGGCGAAAATACTTCGCCACAAGGCGTTCGAAATCCTGAGGCGATACCTGCGCCAGCGCATCATTGTGGCGCTTGGATACCGGCATTCGTCCCCACCTACTCATCCCTGCCTCCGAAACGCCCCTACTTTGCGCAGCCTTCCAGCTTGATCGTCTGTCCCGGCCTGATCGCATAACTCGGCGCGCGCAGGCCGTTGGCCTGGGCCAATGTTTTCAGGCTGCATCCGTGCTTGTTGGCGATCTTGCCCAGGGTGTCGCCGCGGCCGACCTTGGCGGTGCGCACGGGCTTGGCCTTGGCCGGCGGTTTTTCCTGCACGCGCGGCTTTTCCGCCGGCGGCTCCGCCGCACCGCCCATCCCTTCCGCGGATTCCGGCAACTGGCTGACGTCGCCGACCGAGACGCGGCCTTCCGGCAGCGGCGCGCGGACGATGGCCGCGTTGACGTTCGCCGCCATCAGCGTGCGCGCCAGCTCGGCACGCGGGCCGTTGAGGCAATGGCGGTTGTACAGGTTGACGATGCGGGTATTGGCGTTGAGGTTCAGGCCCGGCGCCAGATAGCTGTCCGCCTGGTAGCGCGGATTGAGGTTGCGCAGCGTGCGCATGTAGCCGTCGCGCGCGCCGGCGGTGCCCAGGCACAGGGTCAGTTCGTAGATCGAAGTCGGCCGGGTCAGTTTCAGCGGCGCCGGCTGCGGCGAGACGCGGGGGAAATCCAGCCCGTACTGGCGCGGATGCAGGAACAGCCATGCGGCGGCGATCACCATCGGCACGTAGTCGCGGGTTTCGGCCGGGAACTGGTTGTACACGCGTTCGTCCCAGAAATTGGCGCCGGGATACTGGCGATACACGCGCAGCGCGCGGCCCTCGCCGCCGTTGTAGGCGGCCAGCGAGAACTCCACGCTGCCGCCCAGTTCGGCGAAGCGTTCGCTCATGTATTCGGCGCTGGCCTGCGCGGCCGAACGCGGATCGAAGCGGGTATCGAAACCGCTGTCGTCCCGACCCAGGCCGAAGCGCGTGCCGGTGGCGTACATGAACTGCATCGGCCCGGCCGCGCCGGCGCGCGAGCTGACGTGCACCTTGCCGTTGGATTCCTTGGCCATGATCCCGAACAGCAGCGCTTCGGGCAGGCCCTGGCGCTCCCACTGCGGCCACATCAGGAAGCGCATGTTCTGGTAGTTCTCATAGCTGTCGACCAGCGAGCTGCGCATGTCGGTCAGCCAGCGGCGGATGCCGGCCTGCACCGCCGGGTTGTACTGCACCATGCGGTCGAAGGCGTGGCGCTTGTCGTCCAGCTTCGCCGCGCCCTGCTGGGCCTGCGGCGCGCTGGCACTGCCGCCGACCGCGGCCGGCACGTGGTCGTCCTCGAGCGGCTCGTCGATCTCTTCTTCGTCGTCGTCCGGCGACTGCGCGTCCGCGTTGTCCTTCAGCAGGCGCTTGAACGCCGCCAGCTGCGTGTTGAGCTGGCAACCGCGCTGCCTGGCGCAGGCGTCGATCACGTCCTCCATATCCTGCAGGGCGGCATCGCTTTCCGTCGTGCCCTTCGGGTCGCCGTTCGACACCAGCACCAGCGCGTCGCGGTAGCGCTTCTCGGCGGCGGCCATGCGCTGGTCCAGCGCCTCGATGGCGGCCTGGTCCTTGGCGGAAACCCGCTGCGCATGGGCGGACACGGCCGGCAACAGCAACACAACGGCAAGGGCCAGCAGGCGCGGGAAACGGAACGAATCGGGCATCGGATCGGGAAACCGGGGAAAAAGGCAGGGTAGCCGGGGCATGCGGCCAGCGACAAGCTTGACAACGTGGGCCGCACATCTGCGACCGTTCACGACGCGGCAAGTTCAACCGCTAGAATCGCGACCTGCACCACACATTCCAAGGAACGCCATGGACCCCATCCTGCTCGGCAAGGGCGTCACCGACGACGTCGCCGTCACCCTGCTGCCCAAGTTCGGCAACCGCCACGGCCTGACCGCCGGTGCGACCGGCACCGGCAAGACCGTCACCCTGATGACCCTGGCCGAAGGCTTCTCGCGGATCGGCGTGCCGGTGTTCATGGCCGACGTGAAGGGCGACGTGTCCGGGCTGGCGGTGGCCGGCGACGGCAGCGAGAAGATCTTGGCCCGCGCCAGGGACACCGGCGTCGCCGACTACGCGGCAGGCGCCAGCCCGGTGATCTTCTGGGACCTGTACGGGAAGCTCGGCCATCCGGTGCGGACCACGGTCAGCGAGATGGGCCCGACCCTGCTGGCCCGCATCCTGGAACTGAACGACACCCAGAGCGGCGTGCTGGAAATCGTGTTCAAGCTGGCCGACGACCGCGGCCTGCTGCTGCTGGACCTGGCCGACCTGCGCGCCCTGCTGGGCCTGGTCTCCGACGAACGCAAGGACATTTCCACCAGCTACGGCCTGGTCAGCACGCAGTCGGTCGGCGCGATCCAGCGCGCCCTGCTGCGGCTGGAGCAGGAAGGCGGCGAGATGTTCTTCGGCGAGCCGGCGCTGGAACTGGCCGACCTGATGCGCACCAACACCGACGGCCGCGGCGTGATCGGCATCCTCGCCGCCGACCAGCTGGTACTGAAGCCGCGCCTGTATTCCAGCTTCCTGCTGTGGCTGCTGAGCGAGCTGTTCGAGAACCTGCCGGAAGTCGGCGACCTGGACAAACCGAAGCTGGTGTTCTTCTTCGACGAGGCCCACCTGCTGTTCGACGACGCTCCGCCGGCGCTGCAGCAGCGCATCGAGCAGGTGGTGCGGCTGATCCGTTCCAAGGGCGTGGGCGTGTACTTCTGCTCGCAGTTCCCCGACGACGTACCGAACAACATCCTCGGCCAGCTCGGCAACCGCGTGCAGCACGCGCTGCGCGCCTTCACCCCGCGCGACCAGAAGGCGGTGAAGACCGCCGCCGAGACCTTCGTGCCGAACCCGAAGCTCAACGTGGCCCAGGCCATCTCCCAGCTCGGCACCGGCGAGGCGCTGGTATCGACACTGCAGGACAAGGGCGTGCCTTCGCCGGTGCAGCAGACCCTGATCGCCCCGCCCCGCTGCCGCATGGGCGCGATCACCGAGGCCGAACGCGCGCAGGTGCGCGCCGGCAGCCCGGTCGGCATGAAGTACGACAATGCCGTCAACCGCGAATCGGCCGCGGAAATGCTGGCCGCGCGCGTCCAGCAGGCGAGCAAGGACGCGCCCGCCGCCAGCGACGCGGACGAAGGCGGCATCGGCCAGAAGCTCAACGAATTCCTGTTCGGCACCAAGCGCCGGCAGGGCGTGGTGGAAAGCGTGGCCAAGCAGACCACGCGCAACGTGGGCGGCTCGATCGGGCGCAGCGTCGGCAGTTCGATCGGAGAAACGGTGGCCGGCAAGCTCGGCAAGAAGTACGGCGGGCAGATCGGCAACCAGATCGTGCGCGGCGTGCTCGGCGGCATCTTCGGCCGGCGCTAGGCCATTGCGGACTGGTTGCCGTTTCGTGACAGGACAAGGCCATCCGTTCCAGACGTCGCTTCGACCCCTTGCGAACGCCCATGCAAATCGGTCAGCCCGACCTTTCGTCCGCTACCTGATCCATGCCTTGCCTGCCTCCGGAAAAACCCCGTCCACACGCATCCGCAGGCTTGCCGGCCTGTGCGCCTTGCTGGCACTGCCGGCGACGGCAGTCGCCACGTCGCCGGTGTTGCTGCGCGAATTCGTCGCAGACGCGCCACCGACAGCGCAATCGCACGCCACCACTTTGGTGCAGGCCAGCGACGGCGATTTGCTTGCCGCGTGGTTCGGTGGCAGCCACGAGGGCGCTTCCGACGTCCGCATCTGGCTGTCGCGACGCACGGATTCGGGCTGGGGCGCGCCGCAAGCCGTGGCCGACGGCGCAGACCCGCAAGGCGCCCCGCTGCCGACGTGGAATCCGGTGCTGTTTGAGCCGCGCAACGGCCCCTTGATGCTGTTCTACAAGATCGGCCCCGATCCCCGGCACTGGCTCGGCCTGCAACGAACATCCACGGATGGCGGACGCACCTGGTCTGCTGCAAAGCGGCTGCCGGACGGACTCATCGGGCCGGTACGCAGTCCGCCGATGCAATTGCGCGACGGTAGCCTGCTCAGTCCTTCGAGCACCGAGGACGCCGGCTGGCGGATCCATTTCGAACGTCTGGAAAAAAGCGCCAGCCACGACTGGAAGCGCATGCCGCCGATCCCCAACCCGGCACGGATCGAAGCCATCCAGCCGGTGTTGTTGCCTGGGCCCGATGGCAACCTGCTGGCGCTGGGACGGACCCGGCAGGACCACGTCTTCGCCACCACATCGCACGACGACGGCCGCCACTGGCAAGCGCTGCGCCTGCTGGACCTGCCCAACCCCAACGCGGCCATCGATGCCGTCCGCCTGGCCGACGGGCGCTACCTGATGGCGTTCAACCCGAACGTCTCCGGCAAGGACTGGTGGAACGGACGCGACCGCCTGGACATCGCCCTGTCGGAAGACGGCGAACACTGGACCGCCGTGCTCACGCTGGAAGACGAACCGGGCCAGGAGTTCTCCTATCCGGCCATGATCCAGACCCGCGATGGACGCGTGCACGTGGCCTATACCTGGAAGCGCCAGCGCATCCGCCATGTGGTGCTGGACCCGGCGCAGTTGGCGTTCCCGCCGGCACAGGCCGGCGCCGGCCCATAGTCGAGCCAAGGGCCGAACGACCGTAATCTCCCTCCTTTCGCAATCTACGAGCCTCATTGCCCCATGTCCCGCTGGCGCCCACCCGCCGAGAAAAGCACCGCATTGATCACCCGCGAAGGCCACGCCCGGCTGAAAGCCGAGCTGGACGACCTGTGGCGCGTGCGCCGCCCGGAGGTGGTCAAGGCGCTGGCCGCCGCCGCCGCGGAAGGCGACCGTTCCGAAAACGCCGAGTACACGTACCGCAAGAAACAGCTCGGCGAGATCGACCGGCGCGTGCGTTACCTGAGCAAGCGCCTGGAATCGCTGCGTGTGGTCGATGCCGCGCCCGCCGACCCGGAAGCGGTGTTCTTCGGTGCGGCGGTCGAACTGGAAAACCTGTCCACCGCGGAACTGTCGCGCTACCGCATCGTCGGCCCGGACGAGACCGACGCGGCGCGTGGCTGGATCAGCATCGATTCGCCATTGGCGCGGGCGATGCTGAAGAAGCGCATCGATGACGAATTCGAGGCGATGCTGCCCGGCGGCGTCGCCAGCTTCGCGATCATCGGCGTCCGCTACGGCGAAGCCTGAGGCCGGTCGGTCTCGAGGTCCTCGCACAGATCGCCTTTCTCCCGCGCATGCTTCGCCAGCGCGATGTAGCGTGCGCGGAACGCGTCGATTTCGTGGTCTTCCAGTTCCTCGAGGTCCAGCAGCGCATTGTGCGCCTCGCGACTCGCGCGGATCAGTTCGTCCAGCTTGATCTGCATCGCCTCGGTGTCGCGGTTCTGCGTGTTCTGGATCAGGAACACCATCAGGAAGGTGACGATGGTGGTGCCGGTATTGATCACCAGCTGCCAGGTATCGCTGAACCCGAACAGCGGCCCGGTCACCGCCCACGCCGCGACCACGCCCACCGCCAGCCCGAAACACAGCGGACGACCGGTGAAGCGCGAGGCCGCCTTGGCCAGCCGCACGAACAGCCGCTCGAAAGCCCGGTTGTCCTTCATCTGCCACCTCCGTACGGAAATGGTCACAGTATGGGCCCGCCGGCGCTCAGGAAACGATCGCGAGGCTCGCCGCCGGCCTCTTCGGCAGCGCGTCGCCGAACAGGTCGTGCTCGTCGCTGTCGTCGATGCGCACGTCGACGAAATCGCCGGGCTTCAGGCCCAGCTCGCCGCCGTTCTGGATGTGGACCAGGCCATCGATCTCGGGCGCGTCGGCCTTCGAGCGCGCCACCGCGATGCCGTCCTCGAGCAGGTCCACCAGGCAGCGCTGCACGGTGCCGATCTTCGCCTCGAGTTTCTCGGCGCTGATCTGCGCCTGCACTTCCATGAAGCGGGCCAGGCGTTCCTGCTTGACCGCTTCGGGCACCGGATCGGGCAAGTCGTTCGCCGCCGCGCCTTCGACCGGCGAATAGGCGAAGGCGCCGACGCGGTCCAGCCGGACTTCGCGCAGGAAGTCGAGCAGCTCCTCGAACTCGCTTTCGGTTTCGCCCGGGAAACCCACGATGAAGGTGCTGCGGATGACGATATCGGGACAGATGTCGCGCCAGCGATGGATGCGCTCGCGGGTCTTGTCGATCGCGCCGGGCCGCTTCATCAGCTTCAGCACGCGCGGGCTGGCGTGCTGGAACGGAATGTCCAGATACGGAAGGATCTTCCCTTCCGCCATCAGCGGAACGGTGTCGTCCACGTGCGGATACGGATACACGTAGTGCAGGCGCGTCCAGATGCCCAGCTGCGACAGGCCCTCGCACAGCGAACGCATGCGGGTTTCGTATTCGCTGCCGCGCCAGGTCTTTCTCGCGTACTTCAGGTCCACGCCGTAGGCGCTGGTGTCCTGGGAAACGACCAGCAGTTCGCGCACGCCGCCGATGGCCAGCTTTTCCGCCTCGCGCAGCACTTCGTCCACCGGACGGGACACCAGGTCGCCGCGCATCGAGGGGATGATGCAGAAGCTGCAGCGGTGGTTGCAGCCCTCGGAAATCTTCAGGTAGGCGTAATGCTTCGGGGTCAGCTTGATGCCGTAGTCGGGCACGACGTCGACGAAGGGGTCGTGCGCCGGCGGCAGCGCCGCGTGCACCGCATCCATCACGCTGGCGTAGTCCTGCGGCCCGCTGATCGACAGCACGCCGGGGAACTGCTCGCGGATCAGCTCGCTGCGCTTGCCCAGGCAGCCGGTGACGATGACCTTGCCGTTCTCGGCCATCGCCTCGCCGATCGCGTCCAGCGATTCGGCCACCGCCGAATCGATGAAGCCGCAGGTGTTGACCACCACCACGTCGGCATCGTCGTAGCTGGGCGAAAGCCGGTAGCCCTCGACCCGCAGCTGGGTGAGGATGCGTTCGGAATCGACCAGCGCCTTGGGGCAGCCCAGGCTGACGAAACCGACTTTCGGCTGGGCGACGGACATGCGCGGGCCTGGCGGGACGAATCGACGAAGGGCGCGGATTATACGGGGGTTACACTGGATGCCCCGTCCCGGAGCCGCCGATGAACGACTGGATCGCCCTGAAAACCGCCCGCGGCCCGGTGCAGGCCTGGCGTTCGGAACCCGCCGGTCCACCGCGCGGCGGACTGGTCGTGGTACAGGAAATCTTCGGCGTCAACGCGCACATCCGCAGCGTTGCCGACCGCTACGCCGGCGAAGGCTACCGGGTGCTGGCGCCGGCCTTCTTCGACCTGGTCGAAGCCGACGTGCAACTGGATTACGGCCCCGACGAATTCCTGCGCGGGCGCGAACTGGTCACCGAGGTCGGGCTGGATGCGGCCATCGAAGTCGTCGATGCCGCCGCCGCATGGCTGCGCGACGCGTCCGGCCCGGCGGCGCGCGTCGGCGTGGTCGGCTACTGCTGGGGCGGCACGGTGGCCTTGCGCACGGCGCAGATACTCGGGTTGCCCGGCGTCAGCTACTACGGCGCGCGCGACCTGCCCTTCCTCGACCAGGCGCTGCGCGCGCCGGTGATGTTCCATTTCGGCGAAAACGACGCGTCGATTCCGCCGGACGCCGTGCAGGCGCACCGCGATAAGCTGCCCGGCATGCCGGTCTTCACCTATCCGGCCGGACACGCCTTCAACCGCGACGCCGATCCGAACGCCTACGACGCCGACAGCGCGACACTGGCGCTGTCGCGTTCGCTCGATTTCCTGCGCGAGCACGTCGGATGAGCACGACTTCGCAGTCGGAATTCGTCCTCAATCCGCGGCTGGCAGCCGACAGCGCGTTCATCGCCGACGGCCCACTGTCGCAGGTGCGGCTGATGGACGACGCGCGCTTCCCATGGCTGCTGCTGGTGCCCAGGGTGGCCGGCGCATCGGAATGGATCGACCTCGACGGCGGCCAGCAGCGCCTGCTGCTGGCCGAGATCAATCAAATATCGAAACTGCTGCGCTGCGAACCCGGCGTGCAGAAAATCAACATCGGCGCGCTGGGCAACATCGTCCGCCAGCTGCACGTTCACCTGATCGGTCGCCACGAAGGCGATGCCGCCTGGCCGGGGCCGACATGGGGCAGCGGCGCGGCGCAAAGGTTCAATGCGAACGCGCTTGCGGCGCGCGTGGAAAGCTGGCGAAAACGTCTGTAACGCGACCCGGCCGCGCCCGAGCAAACGTCAGGTGCGCGGAAGCGTCACGCCCTTCTGCCCCTGGTACTTGCCGCCGCGGTCCTTGTAGCTGGTCTCGCAGACTTCGTCCGATTCGAAGAACAGCATCTGCGCCACGCCCTCGTTGGCGTAGATGCGCGCCGGCAACGGCGTGGTGTTGCTGAATTCCAGCGTCACGTGGCCTTCCCACTCCGGCTCCAGCGGCGTGACGTTGACGATGATGCCGCAGCGCGCGTAGGTGCTCTTGCCCAGGCACACCACCAGGGTGCTGCGCGGGATGCGGAAATACTCCACCGTGCGCGCCAGGGCGAAGCTGTTCGGCGGGATGATGCAGACGTCGGACTCGACGTCGACGAAGCTGCCGCTGTCGAACTGCTTCGGATCGACGATGGTCGAGTTGATGTTGGTGAACACCTTGAACTCGCGCGAGCAGCGCACGTCGTAGCCGTAGCTGGACGTGCCGTAGCTGACGATGCGGTGGCCGTCGGCGGCGGTCTTCACCTGGCCCGGCTCGAACGGCTCGATCATGCCGTGCTGCTCGACCATGCGCCGAATCCAGCGGTCGCTCTTGATGCTCATGCAAATCCCGACGTGAGAGAACGATGCATTGTAGGGCGGCCCCGGCCCGCCGTCTCGGCTACACCAGCGACGA
>JBDHQQ010000120.1:0-7522 GCA_039807145.1 Pseudoxanthomonas sp.
TACGGCGTGTCGGTCTCCGGCGCGGCGGCGGGATACCTGCAGGCGCTGCTGGCCCTGCCGGCGCTGCGCGAATGGCGTGAAGCCGCTGCCGCCGAGACGGAAACCGTCGCCGCCACCGAGGCCCTGCGCGCGCCGCTCTGAGCATCGCGAACCGGCGTATGCTGCGGCCGTGAAAGTCGCCTACCAGGCCGGGAACTTGTTCGACGCGCATCTGGCCAAGCACGCGCTGGAAGATGCGGGCCTGCCGGCGTTCGTGTTCGGCGAATCCCTGCTGGGTGCGGGCGGCGAGCTGCCGCTGTTCGGCGTGTTGCGGGTCTGCGTGCCCGATGCGGCGTGGCCGCAGGCGCGCGCCGCGCTGCAGGCGGCGGGCTTGCTGGACGACGCGGGCGACCCCATCTCCGGGGAGGCGGGAGATCCGGAATTGCTCCCGGCCTGAAAAGGAGGCCCGCATGGGCGATCTGTTGGAAAAACTCGGGATCGGCGCGTTCAAGCAGCGCCTGCCGCGCGCGGGCGAAGCCTTGCCCGGCCGCGATGCGCCGCTGCCGCTGCACGGCGCGCACTACGTCAACGGCCGTCCCTTGCAGGGGGATTTCCCCGGCATGGAAACGCTGGACGTCGGCATGGGCTGTTTCTGGGGCGCGGAGCGCAAGTTCTGGCAGTTGCCGGGCGTGTTCGTCACCGCGGTCGGCTACCAGGGCGGGCAGACGCCGAATCCGACCTACGAGGAAGTCTGCTCCGGCCTGACCGGCCACGCGGAAGTCGTGCGCGTGGTGTTCGATCCGGCGCAGGTCCCGCGGGAGCAGGTGTTGCGCACGTTCTGGGAAAGCCACGACCCGACCCAGGGCATGCGCCAGGGCAACGATTTCGGCACGCAGTACCGCTCGGCGGTCTTCTGCCACACGCCGGCGCAGCACGAAGCCGCGCTGGCCAGCCGCGACGCCTACCGGCAGCGCCTGCACGCCGCCGGTTACGGCGACATCACCACCGAAATCGTGTTCCCCGCGCCGCCGTTCCATTTCGCCGAGGACTACCACCAGCAATACCTGGCGAAGAACCCGAACGGCTACTGCGGGATCGGCGGCACCGGCGTCAGTTGCCCGGTTGGTGTGCAGGCCTGACCCGGAGCCGGTTTCCCGCAGGCGCGATCTCGAGCGCGGCCAGGGCAATGGCGCTACCCGGAAGATCCGCAGGCCGGGATGTTTCCGGTCGCGCCCAAGTGCGCTCCTGCGTAGCTATCGGATGTCCTGGCGCCGGATCGCGCAGACGTAGACCAGTTCGCAGGCGCCGCTGCCGCTGTCCTCGCGGCTCAGCGAACTGCGCCAGCGCCAGCCGTCCGCGGCGTCGGCCTGCACCAGCCAGCCGTCGATGCGCACGCGGTCGTCGCGACGCACCTTCTTCAGCGCATCCGCGATACTGTCGTTGGCCGGGATCATGTGCATGTTCGATGCGCTGCGGATGATTTCCGCGGGGGGCAGCGGCGGTTGCTCCCGCCATGCGTAGCGGAAGAACCGCCCCGACTGGCTCAGCGACAGCCGCGACAGCACGTCGTCGTCGGCCATGCGCTTCCAGCCGAGGGCGAGATCGGTCGGCGACAGGTCGGCTTCGCGGCCGAAGCTGTAGTCCTCGCGCGACAGCACGCGGGCATCGACGCTGAAGCCGGCCAGCGGCTGCAGCGTGTAGCCGCGCAGCGAGAACGGGGGCAGCGAGGGCGCGTCGGTCTGCAGCGGGGCGTTGCCCGCGGCCACGGCCGGCGGCAGCGGGCCGGCGCCGGCGGCGTCCAGCGGCCGCGGCGCGGGCGAGCGTGCGGTCCACCACCACAGCGCGGCGGCGCACAGCGCCATCGCCAGCACCGCGTGGATCGCGTTCGGCTTCACGCAGGCAGCTTGGCGGCGATGCTCTCGCGCAGGGCGTGCAGGTCCTTGGCGAAGGCCTCGATGCCGGTGGCGAGCTTTTCCTTCGCCATCGGGTCGGCCTCCAGCGCGGCGGCGAAGCTTCCGGCGGTGACCGGCGCATGGTCGCCGGCCTCGCGCGCGCCGGGCGACAGCTGGCGCGCCAGTTCGCCGTGGTCGGCGTCCAGCTTCTCCATCAGATCGGGCGAGATGGTCAGGCGGTCGCAGCCGGCCAGCGCTTCGATCTGCGCGGTCGAGCGGAACGATGCGCCCATCACCACGGTCGCGTGGCCGCGCCGCTTGAATTCGGCATAGACGCCGCGCACGAACTTCACCCCGGGGTCTTCGTCGATGTTCGCCGGCACCTGGCCGCGCGCGACGTACCAGTCGAGGATGCGGCCGACGAAGGGCGAAATCAGGAACACGCCGGCTTCGGCGCAAGCCAGCGCCTGCGCGGGGTTGAAGATCAGGGTCAGGTTGCAGTCGATGCCTTCGGCCTGCAGCCGGCGCGCGGCCTCGACGCCTTCCCACGTCGCCGCGACCTTGATCAGCACGCGATCCTTCGCCACGTTGCGTTCGGCGTACATGGCGACGAACTTGCGCGCCTTGGCCACCGTGGCGGCGGTGTCGTGGGCGAGGTCGGCATCGACTTCGGTCGACACGCGGCCGGGAATCAGCGCGCTGAGCGTCGCGCCGACACCGACGGTCAGGCGGTCGGCGACTTCATCGACCAGCGCGGCCTTGTCGCCGTCCTGTCCGCGCGCCCAGGCCAGCTCGCGTTCGATCAGGCCGGCGTACACCGGCAGGTCCAGCGCCTTCTTCACCAGCGTGGGATTGGTGGTGCAATCGACCGGCTTGAGCCGCTGGATGGCGTCGTAGTCGCCGGTGTCGGCGACCACGACGGACAGTTCGCGCAATTGCCGGAGCTTGGAAGGGGAAGATGCGTTCATGCGTTGCGGGAATTGCGATGGCGGGAGAGCAAGTATGCCCTGTCCCGCGGCGCGGACCGGCCACGGGAAGATAGCTTCTGCATGCGGATCAGCGGTGCAGGTCGCCGCTGGCTTCGGGCTGGTAATCGATGGCGATGACGCGCAGGCGCAGCGCGCGGTTGCCGGGCGCGTTCCAGTCGATGGTCTGGCCGATCGACAGGCCGAGTAGGGCGCTTCCGACCGGCGCCAGCACCGAGACGAGGCCGGTTTCGACGTTGGCCTCGTTCGGGTAGACCAGGGTCAGGCGGTGGGTTTCGCCGGAAAGCTCGTCGCGGCATTCCACGCGCGAGTGCATGGTCACCACGTTGTCCGGCATGTCTGCCGGCTCGCGCACGTCGGCGCGGTTCAGTTCATCCATCAGCGCCAGCGCGGCGGGGTGGCGGCGCAGCACGGGCGTGTCCAGCAGGGCTTCCAGCCGGGCGAAATCGCGGCTGGAAACGACCAGAGGGGGTGGCGAAGGCGGCAGGCCGCTGGTGTGGGAGTCGTTCATCTCGTATTCCTGGGTCGGGTCTGGATGGCGCGCAAAAAAGGAAACGGGCGGCGCGTCGCCGCGCCGCCCATCGGTTTCGCATTTTACCCGGTTAACGTAGCCCGGAAGCCGCGAAGGTTCAAGTCGGCGGGCGGACGGTGCCGGCCTGCACATCCGGCGATAACAATTCGCCCGGCAGCTGCCTGAACACGTCGGCCAGCTTCAGCAGGAAATCGTGCATCGCCGAGCTCTTGCGCCACAGCATGGCGATGCGGCGGCTCGGATGCGAATCGCTGAAACCCAGCAGGTGGATGTTGTCCGAACGCGCCACCGGCGGCTTCACCGCCAGCGTCGGCAGCAGGGTGATGCCGACGTCGGCGGCGACCATCTGCCGCAGCGTCTCCAGGCTGGTGGCGCGGAATTCCGACTTCTCGTTGGCGCCGGACAGCCGGCACACTTCCAGCGCCTGTTCGCGCAGGCAGTGGCCGTCTTCCAGCAGCAGCAGCTTCTGGTCGGAAAGTTCGTCCAGCGTCAGCGCGTCGCGCCGGGCCAGCGGATGTTTTTCCGGCACGGCCAGCAGGAACGGTTCCTCGAACAGGAATTCGGCATGCAGCTGCTCGTCGTGCACCGGCAGCGCGAGCAGCCCGGCGTCGAGTTTGCCTTCGCGCAGGCGCGCCAGCAGCACGTCGCTCTTTTCCTCCACCAGCAGCAGTTCCAGCTGCGGGAAACGCGCGCGGATGCGCGGCACCACGTGCGGCAGCAGGTACGGGCCCAGCGTGGGGAAGATGCCCAGCCGCACCGTGCCGGCCTCCGGGTCCCGGCTGCGCCGGGCGGACTCCTTCATCTGCTCGATCTCGGCGACGATGCGCCGCGCGCGCTCGGCGGCATCGCGGCCGGCCGGGGTCAGCATCACCTTGCGCGGCGCGCGCTCGACCAGCGACACGCCCAGCTCTTCCTCCAGCTTGCGGATCTGCGTGGACAGCGTCGGCTGGCTGACGAAGCTGGCCGCGGCGGCCTTGCCGAAATGCTTGTGGTCGGCCAGGGCCACCAGGTACTTGAGATCGCGCAGATTCATGGGTTTTCCTTGCCTTCTCCCGAGGGAAGAAGGTAAAGGTTCACGCCGCCTTCGCCTCGACCGGGGCCGAATGGCGGATCAGGAAGTCGAACGCGGACAGCGCGGCGGTCGAACCCGAACCCATCGCCACCACGATCTGCTTGTACGGCTCGGTGGTCGCGTCGCCGGCGGCGAACACGCCAGGCACGCTGGTGTGGCCGCGGTCGTCGACCACGATCTCGCCACGCGGTGACAGTTCCAGCGCGCCCTTCAGCCAATCGGTATTCGGCAGCAGGCCGATCTGCACGAACACGCCGGCCAGTTCCAGGTCGCTGACTTCGCCGTTGGTGCGGTCGGTGAAGCGCAGCGATTGCAGCTTGCTGCCGTCGCCGAGCATCTCGGTGGTCTGCGCGTTCACGTGCACGGTGGTGTTGGGCAGGCTGTGCAGCTTGCGTTGCAGCACTTCATCCGCGCGCAGCTTGCCGTCGAATTCCAGCAGGGTGACGTGCTCGACGATGCCGGCCAGGTCGATGGCCGCCTCGACGCCGGAATTGCCGCCGCCGATCACCGCCACCTTCTTGCCCTTGAACAGCGGGCCGTCGCAGTGCGGGCAATAGGTCACGCCCTTGTTGCGGTGTTCCGATTCGCCGGGCACGCCGGTCTGGCGCCAGCGTGCGCCGGGCGACAGGATCACGGTCTTCGCGCGCAGGGTTGCGCCGCTTTCAAGTTCGACGCCGGTCAGTTCGCCTTCGCGCGCGGCCGCATGCAGCGCCCTGGCCTTCTGCGCGGTGATCACGTCCACGCCGTAGCTGCGCACGTGCGCTTCCAGCGACGCCGCCAGCTTCGGGCCTTCGGTGTATTCGACCGACGGGAAGTTCTCGATCGCCATCGTGTCCAGCACCTGGCCGCCGAAGCGCTCGGTGACGATGCCGGTGCGGATGCCCTTGCGTGCGGCGTAGATCGCCGCCGCGGCGCCGGCCGGGCCGCCGCCGACGACCAGCACGTCGTAGGGTTCGCGGTCCTTCAACGCCTCGGCCGCGCGCGCCGAGGCGCCGGTGTCCAGCTTCGCCACGATCTGCTCGATGCTCATGCGGCCGGCGTCGAATTCCTCGCCGTTCATGTACACGGTCGGCACCGACAGGATCTGTTTCGCCTCGACTTCGGCCTGGAACAGCGCCCCGTCAATGGCGACATGCTGGATGCGCGGGTTCAGCACGCTCATCGCGTTCAGCGCCTGCACCGTGTCCGGGCAGCTCTGGCAATGCAGCGACATGAAGGTCTCGAAGCGGTATTCGCCCGGCAGGTTGCGCACCTGCGCGGCCAGCGCGTCGTCGATCTTCACCGGGTGCCCGCCGACCTGCAGCAGCGCCAGCACCAGCGAGGTGAACTCGTGGCCCAGCGGGATGCCGGCGAAGCCGACCTGCACATCGCTGCCGGCGCGGCGGATCAGGAACGACGGCTTGCGCGCATCGTCGCCCGCCGTGCGGGAAATCTTCGGCGACAGCGCGGCGATCTCGCCCAGCAGTCCGTCGAGTTCGCGCGCGGCATCGGAGTCGTCCAGCGAGGCGACCAGTTCGATCGGCTGCTGCAGCTTCTCCAGATAGGCGGCGAGCTGGGTCTTGAGGGTGGCGTCCAACATGGCGGTCTCCTGCGGAGTTCGGATTTCGGGTAAGCGATGCCACTCCGCGCGGAACGGCGCGGGAGAAAGGCGGCGAAAGGGCTGCGTGGAACCGACGCGGGCATCGATTCCACGCAGCCCTCTCCCGGTGGGGAGAGGGTGGGTGAGGCGGGAAGAGCCCCTCACCCGCCTGCGGCACCCTCTCCCGCAAGCGGGAGAGAGGGAAACACCTGGGTCAGATCTTGCCGACCAGGTCCAGCGACGGCGCGATGGTCTGGGCGCCTTCCTTCCACTTGGCCGGGCAGACCTCGTTCGGATGGCTGGCGACGTACTGGGCCGCCTTCAGCTTGCGCAGCGTCTCGGTGACGTCGCGGGCGATGGCGTTGTCGTGGATCTCCAGGGTCTTGATCGTGCCCGACGGATCGATGATGAAGGTGCCGCGCAGGGCCAGGCCTTCCTCGTCGATGTGCACGTCGAAGGCGCGGGTCAGCTGGTGGGTCGGGTCGCCGACCAGCGGGAACTGGGCCTTGCCCACCGCCGGCGAGGTCTCGTGCCACACCTTGTGCGAGAAGTGGGTATCGGTGGTGACGATGTAGACCTCGGCGCCGGCCTTCTGGAACTCGCCGTAATGCTCGGCCGCGTCCTCGACTTCGGTCGGGCAGTTGAAGGTGAAGGCGGCGGGCATGAAGATCACCACCGACCACTTGCCCTTCAGGCTTTCGTCGGAAACTTCGATGAACTTGCCATTGAGGAAGGCCTGGGTCTTGAAGGGTTTGACTTGGGTATTGATCAGGGACATCACTGAACCTCGTGGTTGCTGGGAAGAATGGAAAGCGCAGGCCATACTAGGTTGGCCCGATAGATATCTCAAATTGATTGATGGGATTGAATAGATAGATGGAATCTATCATTCGGTTCTCAACCCCGCCTGCCGATATATGCCCCTTATCGCCGAATTGCTGCGTGAAGCCGTCGCCGGCCAGCCCGCGGAGGCGCGTTTCGACGCCGAAACCCTGCTGGGCCACGTACTGGGCCGGGACCGTGCGTGGCTGTTCGCCCATGCCAGCGACCCGGTGGAACCCGCCGCCGCCGAGCGTTTCGCCGGGCTGTGGGGCCGCCGCGGGGCCGGCGAGCCGGTCGCCTACCTGACCGGCCGACGCGGCTTCTGGACCCTCGACCTGGCGGTGACCCCGGCCACGCTGGTGCCGCGCCCCGAGACCGAACTGCTGGTCGAGCTGGCCCTGGCCCGGTTGCCCATGGATGCGCCGGCGCGGGTCGCCGACCTCGGCACCGGCAGCGGGGCGATCGCCCTGGCCATTGCCAGCGAACGGCCGCGGGCGCGGGTCGTCGCCACCGACGCCAGCGCCGATGCCCTGGCCGTCGCGCGGATCAATGCCGTCGAGAACGGCCTGGCTCATGTCGGGTTCCGCCACGGTCCGTGGTTCGCGCCGCTGGCCGGCGAGGTTTTCGACCTGATCGCCAGCAACCCGCCGTACATCGCCG
>JBDHQQ010000007.1:0-34083 GCA_039807145.1 Pseudoxanthomonas sp.
CCATGCCTGTTGCGGAGCCGGCGGTGGCTGAGCTCGCGCCAGTCGAATCATCGAGGCACTCGCGTCGCTGGCTGCTGATCGGGATCAGCCTGATGGCCCTGTTGCTGTATTGGCTCGGTCTCGGCATGCGGAATGGCAATGCACCCACCCTAGATCCTGTCGGACCGGGTGACCAGGTGGCGCCCGGTTTGTTCCAGCCGCAGGCACCAGCCCTGACGCTCGGCATGGACGCGGCACTGGCACGCACCACCTTGGGCAAGCCCGATGAAGAAAGCACCGGACGCTGGGATTACGGCCCATCCTGGGTCGAATTCCAGTGCGGCAAGGTGGTCGGCTGGTACAGTTCGCCGCTGCGTCCATTGCGGGTGGAAAGGGACAGCGCGCGCGCAACTCCGGCGCAGGCGCCGGGCTGCTGACCCGTACTCAAGGGAACGAAAGGGGAGTGTCCGCAATGTTCGCCCAAACCATCAGGCTCCTGAGAAAGGCTCAACGGCGCTTGTGGATGAAATATGCACTCCGTGGCGTAGGCGGCAACGACAACCATGCCCGCCTTGACTTCGCCTATCGCATGCCTGACCCATGGAACATGGATTCTCCGCTGGAACAGGCCCGTTTCGTGGCCACCAACGAAATGGTGGAACGGGTCTTCGGCCGGGTCGGCTCGCTGCTCGAGATCGGCTGCGGGGAAGGCCACCAGACAGAATATTTCGCACGAGTGAGCGACCGGCAATATGGCATCGACGTCAGCCCGCAGGCCATAGAACGGGCCAAGGCGAGACTGCCGCAGGCGCAGTTCGCCGCGGTCGATCTCGCCGCGCAACCCTGGGGCGAACAGCGCCACCGTTTCGACCTGGTGACCGCCTGCGAAGTGCTGTATTACCTCGGCGATCCGGCCGCCACCCTGCAGCGCATGCGGCACTTGGGTCGCAGCGGTCTGGTCACCATCTTCGCACCGGCCTGCGGCCGGATTGGCCCGCACTTGGAGAAAATTCCGGGCCTGCACAAGGACTGGATCTTCCATGGCGGCACCGCCTGGCTGGTCGGGTGGTGGCGCGATGACTGACGCCGATGCCGCCCTGCGTGGACGGGGCATCGTCTATTTCGGCAATGACTGGAATGCGGAAAACCGGACCAGCAGCCACCACGTCGCCGCCCGCCTGGCCAAGCGCGTGCCGGTGCTGTACGTCGATTCGCCAGGCATGCGTGCGCCGAATGCGTCGGGTCGCGACCTGCGCAAGGCCTGGCGCAAGCTGACGGCGGCACTGCGCAAGCCCGAGCCGATACATCCGGGGTTCTGGCGCTGCACCGTGCCACAGCTGCCTTTCCGGCGCGTGCCTGGCGTCGATGCGTTCAACCGCCTGTTCGGCCGCTGGGCGGTGCGCCGCGCACTGAGCAGCATCGGCATCGGATGCCGCATCTCCTGGTTCGTGGTGCCGCATCCGGGTTTCCTGGCCGGGCAGCTGGACGAAGACTTGTGCGTGTACTACTGTATCGACGACTACGCTGCGCATCCGGGCGTCGATGCCGAACTGATCGGTCGCCGCGACGAAGTCCTGAGCAACCGCGCCGACCTGCTGTTCGTGGCGCCTCCGGCGCTGCTTGAGGGCAAGCGGACGCTCAATCCGCACGCCCACTATTCGCCGCATGGCGTCGATGTAGACCTGTTCCGTCTTGCCGGCGCCGCCGAAACCGAAATCCCGCCGCTGGCACGCGGACTGTCCGGGCCGGTGATCGGCTACATCGGCTCGCTGCACGAGTGGATCGACTTCGACCTGATCGCCTGGCTGGCAAAGCAGCGCCCGCAATGGACTTTCCTGCTGGTCGGGCACGCCGCCGCCGATATCGGCGAATTGCGCAGCCTGGGCAACGTCCGCCTGGCCGGCGCCCAGCCCTACTCCACCCTGCCGCAATGGGCCAAGGCCTTCGACGCCGCGATCATTCCTTACCGACTCAACCGCCAGGTTGCCAACGCCAATCCGCTGAAGCTGCGCGAATACCTGGCCACCGGCAAGCCGGTGGTCAGCGTGCGCAATCCCGAGATCGAGAAATTCTCGCAATGGGTGCGCATCGCCGACGACCGCGAAGGCTTCCTGCAGGCGCTGGAACAGGCACTGGCGGAAGACAATCCGCAAGCCGCCGCCGAGCGCATCGCCGCGGTAGCCGACCAGACCTGGGACCGCCGCGTCGATGACGTGCTGAGCACCGTCGCGCAGGCCCTCGAACGCATTCCCTAGACCGACCCCACCATGTCACCGAACTCCCCCGCTTCCGCCGCTCCCACTCGCCTGCGCATTGCCGTCGTCGGCGCCGGCTACGTCGCCACCCATCATCTGGCCGCACTGAAGCGCCTGGATTTCGTCGACGTGGTCGGCATCTGCGACAGCAACCTCGCCGCCGCGCAGGCGCTGGCCGCACGCTTCGGCGTGCCGCGCACGGCCGCCTCGCTGGCAGGTCTGGCTGATGCGCAGCCGCAGGCCGTGTACGTGCTGACCCCTCCTGCCTCGCATCCGGTCATCGCGCTGGCCGCGCTGGACATGGGCTGCCATGTGCTGGTCGAAAAGCCGATGGCCGACAGCGTGGCCGATTGCGAGGCGATGATCGCCGCCGCCCGGGCGCGTGGCCTGCTGCTGGGCGTGAACCACTCCGACCTGTTCGACCCGGTGCTACTGCAGGCGCTGCAGGCGGCCCGCGACGGCCGCATCGGCAACGTGCTGTCTGTCGATATCGTGCGCAATTCCGAATACCCGCCCTACGCCGGCGGTCCGTTGCCGGGTTCGGTGACGCAGGGCTCGTATCCGTTCCGCGACCTCGGCGTGCACGGCCTGTACACCATCGAAGCCTTCCTCGGCCCGGTCGAACGCCTGGCCGTGGACTACCAGGCCAGCGGCACCGACCCCAACCTGCATTTCGACGAATGGCAGGCACAGGCGTGCACGGCGCGCGGCATCGGCCGGTTGCTGCTGTCTTGGAACGCGCGACCGATGGAGAACCGCGTGTTCGTGCGCGGCACCCGTGGCACGATCGAAGTGGATCGCTTCCTGCAGACCTGCCGCGTGCACCGTGTGTTGCCGGGACCGAAATTCATCGGCATCGTCGCGAATGCCTTCTTCAGCGCGCTGAAGGACGTCTTCCGCGTTCCCTGGAACGTCGTGCGTTTCGCTACCGGCCTGCTGCAACCATCGCCGGGCATCCGCCACGGCGCGCATGCCTTCGCCGAGGCCGTGCGCGATGGTGCGGCGCCGCCGTTTTCCGGCGAAGACGCCCTGCGCATTGCCCGGCTGCTGGAACCGGCCTGCGCGGAACCGGACCGGGAGCGGCTGGCCTTGCTGGAAAGCCGCTACGCCGAGCTTCCGCCCGCCGACGCGCTGGTGACCGGCGCCGCCGGCTTCCTCGGCCGCCGGTTGGTGGCGCGCCTGCGCGAACAGGGCAGGACGGTGCGCGTGCTGGTGCGCCGCCCGGTGCCCGCCTATGCGAACGATCCCGGCATCCAGACCGTGGTCGGCGATCTTGGCGATCCGCGGATCGTCGACCATGCAGTGCACGGCGCGGCGGTGGCGTACCACGTCGGTGCGGCGATGCGCGGCGGCCCACGCGATTTCGAAGCCGGCACCGTCTGGGGCACCCGCAACGTGGTCGAGGCCTGCCTTGCGCACGGAACCCGCAAGCTGGTGTACGTCAGCTCGATGAGCATATACGACCACGCCGGGCGCGACCCGGCCGCGAAAATGACCGAAGCATCGGCCTTCGAACCGCATCCGGAATGGCGCGGCGCCTATACCCGCACCAAGCTGGACGCCGAGCGATGCGTCCGCGACGCCATCGACAATCGCTCTCTGCCCGCGGTGATCCTGCGTCCGGGGCAGATCTTCGGCCCCGGCGCCGAGCAGATCACCCCGAACGGCGTCATCACCCTCGCCGGCCGCTGGGTCGCGGTCGGCAGCCCCTCGCAGACCTTGCCGCTGGTCCATGTCGACGACGTGGTCGATGCCCTGTTGCTGGCCGAAACCTCGGCGCAAGCCGCGGGGGGCACCTTCAACATCGTCGACACCGCGACGGTGACGCAGGAAGCCTATCTGCAGCGCGCGCAGCGCAAGCTCGGCGCCAAGCTAAAGTGCGTCCGGGTGCCGACCTGGGTATTCATGGGCCTGGGCTTCGGCATCGAACTGCTGGGTAAGGCGCTGAAGCGCGAAGTGCCGCTGACCCGCTACCGGGTGCGCTCGCTGCGGCCATTGGCCAACTTCGACACGCAGGCCGCGCGGGAACATCTGGGATGGACGCCGCGGGTCGGCGCGGAGAAAGGTATGGACGCCACTTTCGGTTAGGCTGCTACCATTGTCCGAACGCATCAGGGGGGATGCGAAGGCCATGCCTGAACCTGCCAGCCCACGCCACTACCGGGTGGAATTCGTTCCGTTGCGGGATCCGGCACGCGTTCGTTCACTGTGGCTGGAACTGGAGAGCCGCGCCGAAGGCAGCTACTTCCAGAGCTGGGCCTGGATCGGATCCTGGTTGCGTCTGATCTGCCCCCCGCACATCGCCCACCTGCTGACTGTGGAACGCGACGGTCGCCTGGCCGGCATCGGCGTGCTGACAAAGCGCCGGCGTTTTCTCGGCCTCGGCCCGCTCCACCTGCGCCTGCACGAAACCGGCGACCAGGCGCTGGACGACATCACGATCGAATACAACGGCCTGCTAAGCGAAAAGGGACTTGAGCGCGAAGTACTGGCCGCCGCGGTCTCGTACCTGACACGCCATGACCGCCGCTGGCTGACCCTGCACATGCCCGGCATCGAAAACCAGTTGATCCCGGCGGAAGGATTCGCCAGCATGGATCTGGACATGCGCCAGGTCACGCGACCAGTCCATTCCATCGATCTTGATGCGCTGCGCGGCGACACGGGTGATTACGTGGCATCGTTGCGTAGCGCCAAGACGCGCAGCAGCCTTCGACTGACAGAACGCAAGCTGGCAACCCAGCACGGCCCGATCCTACTGCGCCCTGCGCGCAACAAGGAGGAACGGCACGAATTCTTCAATGGTCTGGTCGCCCTGCACCAGGCGCACTGGGTCGTGCAGCGCAACCACGGGGGCGCCTTCGCCGACCCGCGCATCCTGCATTTCCACAAGGCCCTGATCGACACCGCCCGTGACGACGAGGGCCCGCAACTGTTTCATATCCGGGTCGGCGAGGCCACACTGGGCTACAACTACGTGCTGGCCCACCGCGGCGTGATGTACGGATACCAACTCGGCATCGATTACCCGCAATTCCGCGATTGCGGCAGTCCGGGCCTGCTTGCTGTTGCCTTGACCGTCCAACACGCGCTGCGGCAAGGGTACTCCCGTTTCGAGATGATGGCCGGCAGCGCCGGTTACAAACGCGCGCTGGGAATGGCGGAAAGCCAGATGCTCTGGCTGTCGCTGGACCGGCGCAACTGGCAATCGCACCTGCGCAATCTGTGGCATTCCCTGCGCAAGCCGGCGAAAGCATGACAACCGTCCTGCGCTGGCGTTCGCTGGACGATCTCGACGCGACCGATCTGCGGACATGGACCGAACTGGGCATGCGAACGGAACCGCACCCGAACCCGTTTGCCATGCCGCAGTTTGTGCTGCCTGCTTCACGCTGGCTCACGCCATCGAAGCTGCTGCGCCTGGCATGGATCGAGCAAGTCGGAACGACAAGCCGGCAACTGATCGCAGTAGGCGCATTCACCATCGAGCACCCCAACCTGTTCGTCCCCCTCCCGCACCTGCGCGACTACCGAACGCTGCACACGCCGCGTGGCGGCCTGCTGGTCGCCGCAGGTTGCACCGCCACGGCCATCGCCGCATTGCTCGACTCGCTGCACCACGAATCGCAATGGCGGGCGCTGGACCTGCACAATCTGCCGCTGCGTGACGGACAGTTGGACATTGCACAACAGCATGCATTGCTTCAGGGCGGCGGCTGGTTCCCGCGACGGTCCTTCGCCCGCCCCATCCTCGACGTCTACGCTGGCGGCAGGGCTTATGCGCACGTCGAATCGAAGGACCGGCGGCGGCGACGGCGGCGACTCAGCGAGAAAGGCACGCTGGAATTCCACTTTCTGCAGGACGCGCAGGCAGACGAACGTGCGCTTTCCGATCACATCCGCCTGGAACATGCCGGCTGGAAGGGCGAACGCGGCAGTTCGCTGCAGTCCTCTTCACGCCATGCCGCGTTCTTCCACGAAATGATCACGGAGTTCGCTCGCATCAATGCAGCAGCCTTTATGGAAACCCGGCTCGACGGCAAGGTCATTGCATCGTCCAGCAACCTGCTGCTCGGCGATACCCTCAACGGAATCAAGATCGGCTGGGACCCGGCTTTCGCCACCTACAGTCCGGGTCGCCTCAACGAAACTGAATTGCACAAGCGACTGCCCGTCCACTTGCCGCAGATCGCAAGCTACGACAGCCAGTCACAGGAACATTCGTACCTGGCCGACATGCTGCCACACAGGATGGAAGTGGCGACTGGCACCTTGGCGCTGAGCCGCGGCGCCACACGGGCCATGCGCGCGGCGCGCTGGCTGCGGCCATTGGCCTGGCGATTACAACGCGACAACTGACATTGTTCAGGCAATCTGCCTGCGATGCCAGGCGTATTCCTCCTCGCTGAGCCACAGACAGCGTCGCTCCGTGCGCAGACCGGTCGGTGCGGGCAAGGGGCCGCCGCCCGGCGGGCGACTACGCCACATCAGGCGCCGTCCCAGCACCAGTGATTGTACCGTTGCAAAGTGACGGAACCCGAGCCGGGCATGCGCATGCAGCGACAGCAGGTTGTTGGCGCTGACGTCGGAAACGAGGATCTTCGGTCCCTGCTCCATTGCCGCTGCCGCATCGAGCATTGCCGAGAACAGTCGCTGTCCGCGTATCTGCGGGGCAATGAATGCATCGCGCCCCCATGCCACGCTGCGATCCAGTTCAAAACGCCACGCCAGTTCATCCAGGTAACGCGACGCGTCGTGGATGGCCCAGAACCATCCGACCAGACTGCCTTCTTCCTCTATGCCGAAGCAACGGAATCCATGATCGAAACGCCGCAGGAAGCGCTCTCGGTCACCTCTGCGGCCATGCTGGCGATAGGTGAGCGACAGCCACTCGCAGTCATCGGCGCATAGCTCCCGGAAGTGCTGCGCCGAGGCGAAGGTGGCGAGACCTGCAGCTCCGGCCTCGCGCACCAGCAAGGCCAGACGGTTCCATGCGATCACGCGCGCCAACCCTCGTTTAATGGCGCATTCATGCGGGTTGCACGCAGGACCGGCGCAATCGCCATTCCGCCCGTATCCAGTCCATGGCCGGCTTTTCCACGAATCGATGCAAAAGCGTCGCCAGCACGAAGGCCAGCGCCACCGCAAGCAGTACCGCCGCCCATGCCGGTACACCGGCATGCTCCAACCGGTATATGACGGCGAAACCAATCGATTGATGGACCAGATACAGCGTGTACGATATTCCGCCGACGAAAGCGAACAACGGTAGGCTCAGGAAACGCAGCCAGCCCTTCGTGAACAGCGCGAATATCGCACAGCAGATGCCCGCGACCAGGAGCAACATGGGCTTCTGGCCAACACCGATCGCCAGCACCGCCAAGGCGACAATTGCCACTTCGATACGCCATTCCGCGGGCATTGCCCGCAGGCGATAGAACAGTATCCCAAGGGCGAAGAACGGAATGAAGCGCAAGACCAGCAACTCGCGCAGCGCGTAAGGGAAATACCAGCCGGACTTTTCGCACCAGCCTTCCAGTGCGGACAACATCAACCAGCCGCCAATGATCCAACGGATCCGGCCCAGTCCACCCAACGCGAACCAGAACAACATCTGGGCATAGAAGAACAACTCGACTTCCAGGGTCCAGTAAGAGCCATCCAGTTCCTCGGCGCCCAAGAAATCCTGCATCATGGTGACGTTCAGCAACAAATCGTGCGCACCCAGTCGCTGGCTCCGCAGGCCGATCGTGTAGACCACCGCGGCAGTGATCGCCATCGCCACCCAGTAGGCGGGAAACAGCCGAGAGAAGCGGGAAACCACGAAATCCATTGCGGTGCGGGTGCGCTCCAGGGTCATGAAGATCACGAAGCCGCTGATCATGAAGAACAGGTGCACCCCATAATTGCCGAATGCGAAACCCAGCGGCAGCCCGGCCCCATGGCCGATCTGTTCCGCATACCGCGTTGTGTAGTGATAGGCCACGACGGCCACGGCGGCGATGCCCCGCAGTGCATCCAATTCCACTACGCGTGCAGATGGCGAGTCTTTCCTCCCCACCCGGCCCCCCCGTTCCGTTTTGCTGCCTGACA
This sequence comes from Pseudoxanthomonas sp., assembly GCA_039807145.1. Lineage (GTDB taxonomy): Bacteria > Pseudomonadota > Gammaproteobacteria > Xanthomonadales > Xanthomonadaceae > Pseudoxanthomonas_A. Next base: position 8,328 of record JBDHQQ010000007.1, read on the forward strand.
GCTATAACGCCGCTCCCCGCGCGGACAGGCCATGCCGGCCGCAATTTCCCATCGACACCGTGCGCATCCTGATCGCGACTTCCCAATTTCCCATCGCTGGCGAGCCCAATCGCGGCCGCCCGGTCTACCAGACCGTGCGCGCGCTGGCGGGGATAGCGGAAGTCCACGTACTGAGCCCGATCGCCGAATACCCCCGCTGGGCACAGCCACGCAGCTACCTGTTCCGTGCTCCGGGCCCGGCCTTCGCCATCGACAACTGTCCGGTCGACTATTTGCCCTACCCGGCATTGCCCGCGGTGACCCGTCCGTTCAACGGCGCGCTGTGCGCCCGCGCGCTGCATCCTGCGGTCGCGCGGCTGCGGCCGGACGTTGTACTGTCGTACTGGCTGTACCCGGACGCCTACGGCGCGCTGCCGGCGGCGCGTCGCGCCGGCGTGCCGCTGGTGGCCGGCGCGCGCGGCTCGGACATCCGCGTTCGCGATGCCGTCAGCCGGCGCCTGACCCGGCGCGTGGTGCGCGAGGCCGACGTCCTGCTGACCGTCAGCGAAGATCTTGGGCGGCTCGCCGTGAGCGACTATGGCGCCCGATCCGAGCGCGTGCGCGTCGTTCCCAACGGCTGCGACGCCGCCATTTTCCATCCACGCGATCGTGCCGCTGCCCGCGCCGCGCTGGACGTTCCCGATGACGCGCAACTGATCGTATATGTCGGCCGGCTGGTTCCCGAAAAGGGCCTGCGCGAATTGCTGGAAGCCGCACGGCTGCTGGCGCCGGAATTGCCTCGCCTGCATATCGCCCTGGTCGGCGAAGGCCCGATGCACGCGGAACTGACGGCATTGGCCGCGCAATGCTGCTGCGACGTCGCTTTCGCGGGCGCGCAACCGCCGGGCGAAGTCGCCCGCTGGATGGCCGCATCCAATGTGGTCACGTTGCCCAGCTATTCGGAAGGCCACCCCAACGTGCTGGTCGAGGCACTGGCCTGCGGTCGCGGGGTCGTGGCGACCCCGGTCGGCGGCATTCCCGAGGTTGTCGATGCGGCCTCCGGCATTCTGGTGGCCCCGCGCGACGCCACGGCGCTCGCCGGAGGCCTGCGCGCGGCGATGGCGCGCAATTGGGACGAAGCCGCCCTGGCCGGGCGCTTCTCTCGCAGTTGGTCGACGGTGGCGGAGGAAACGCTGCAGGCCTGCGAAACGGCCCTGCGCGCGGCGAGCTGACGGCCGGTTCGCGTCGCATTTCGCGTTTGCAACCCTGTTGCCGATGACTTGGAGCGGGATGCCGTGTGCGGGATTGCAGGCTTCAGCGGGCCGGACGTCGCCGCCGCGACCGCCCGGCCACAACTGGAAAGGATGATCCGCACGCTGGCGCACCGTGGCCCCGACGGCTACGGTTTCCACGCCGAAGACGGCATCGGCCTCGCCCATGCGCGCCTGTCGATCATCGACCTGGCCACCGGCGATCAGCCGATCCACAACGAGCGCCGCAGCGTGTGGACGGTGTTCAACGGCGAGATATTCAACTACGTCGAACTGCGCCGCGAACTAGAGGCGCAGGGCCACCGCTTCTACACGCAGTCCGATACCGAGGTGATCGTGCATCTGTACGATCGCCACGGCGACGATTTCGTGCGCTACCTGAACGGCCAGTTCGCGATCGCCTTGTGGGACGCCGAGCGCCGCCGCCTGGTGCTTGCGCGCGATCGCGCCGGCATCCGCCCGCTGTATCACACGCAACGCAACGGACGGCTCTGGTTCGCATCGGAAGTGAAGGCGCTGCTTGCGGTGCTGCCGGAATGCGCCCGGTTGAACCCGCTGGCGCTGGCGCAAACCCTGACCTACTGGGCGCCAGTCGATCCGGACACCCTGTATCAAGGCATACAGAGCCTGCCGCCGGGTTGCGTGCTGACGGTCGAGCACGATGGCCGGCAAACGCTGAAACGCTACTGGGACTGGACCTTCCCCGATGCCGAAGAGACCTCGCCGTCGCGCTATCCGCTGACCGTGGAACAGGCCACCGGCGAGCTGCGCGAACTGCTGGTCGATGCGGTCCGCCTGCAGCTGCGCGCCGACGTGCCGGTCGGCGCTTATCTCAGCGGCGGGCTCGATTCGTCCGGCATCGTCGCGTTGATCCGCGGCTTCACCGACACGCCGGTGCGTACGTTCTCGGTCGCGTTCGAGGACGGCGAGTTCGACGAAAGCCCGTACCAACAGGCGATGGTGCGCCACTTGGGCACCGACCACACCACCCTGCGCTGCAGTCGCCGCGACATCGGCGAGGCCTTCCCGCGGCTGATCCGCCACACCGAAACGCCGGTGCTGCGCACCGCGCCGGTACCGCTGATGCTGCTGTCGTGCAGCGTGCGCGAACACGGCTACAAGGTGGTGCTGACCGGCGAAGGCGCGGACGAGGTGTTCGGCGGCTACGATCTGTTCAAGGAAGCCAAGGTACGGCGCTTCTGGGCGCGGCAAGCGGATTCGGAATTCCGCCCGCTGCTGCTTAAGAGGCTGTACGGCTATCTGCGCAACTCGCCGGTCGAGCATGCCGGCCTGGCCAAGTCGTTCTTCGGCCAAGGCATGCAACACCTGTCGCGGCCGGTGTTCGCGCACGTGCCGCGCTGGACCACCTCGCAGCGCGCCCTGGCGTTCCTGTCGCCCGAACTGCGCGCCGCGACGGCCGGATGGGATCCTCTCGATTTCTACGAGCAGACGCTCCCCGAGGGAATATCCAAGTGGAGCCCGTTGGCCCGCGACCAGTACGTCGAGGCGAAGTCGCTGATGGCCGGCTACCTGCTGTCGTCGCAGGGTGACCGCGTGGCGATGGCGAATTCCATAGAAGGCCGCTTCCCGTTCCTCGACCATCGCGTCATCGAATTCGCCAACCGCCTGCCGCCCAGCTTCAAGATTCGCGGCATGACCGAGAAATACCTGCTGCGCCGCGCGCTGGCGGACCTGCTGCCCGATGCCATCGTCAATCGGACCAAGCAACCGTACCGCGCCCCGGACAGCCAGAGTTTCTTCTTCGACGGCAAACCCCTGGATTACGTCGCCGAAACGCTGGAGCCTCAGCGCATTCGTGAGGCGGGCTATTTCGACCCGGCTGCGGTCGGCCGGCTGGTCGAGAAATGCCGACAGGGCCGCGCCACCGGCTTCGCCGACAACCAGGCCTTCGTCGGCATCCTGTCAACGATGCTGCTGCACCGGCAGACGGATATGGCCGGCGCGGCGCAGCACAAGGCGACACCGGCACGCGCCGCCTGCTGAGCCTCGCGACATGCACTGGCGCATCAAGGGAATGATCCAGAAAATCCTCGGCTTCGCCCCTGGCGGCGAGTGGCTGCACTTCCGCCTGCAGCGCCGTTTCGGTGGCATGCACGATTTCGAATGCGAGCTGGCTGCCAAGATCGAGGACTGGAAGATCATGATCGGCCACCTGCGGGATGCAGGATTCGTGCTGCCCGGCCTGCGCTGCTTCGAGATCGGCACCGGCTGGTATCCGACCTTCCCGCTCGCCTGCTACTTGACTGGTGCGGCACGCGTGACCACCTATGATCTCAATACGCACCTGCGCACGGATTTGACGCAGCGCTGCGCAATAGTACTCGGCGGACTCCTTCCACACCTCGCCGCAGATGCCGGAGTATCGTTGGCGGACGTTGAACGGCGATACCACGGCTTGATCGAGCAACTGAACGCCGGAAACGACTTGGGAACCGCGACCGCCGGAGTGATCCGTTATCACGCTCCGGCAGACGCAACCAGGACCATGCTGGGCAACGACGAAGTGGACATCGTCTTCTCGAACAGCGTACTCGAGCATGTGCCAGGCCAGGTGATCGAAGGGATGTACCGCGAAGCAATGCGCATCCTCACACCCGGCGGAGTCATGTTCCACTCGGTCAATTGCGGCGACCATTACGCATACGTCGACCGCAAACTGCATCAGTTGCATTACCTTCGCTATTCGGACCGGCAATGGCGACGATGGGACAACGCCTTCCTGTACCAGAATCGGCTGCGCGCGCACCACTTCGTCGACACCGCGAGCGCGCTGGGGTTCCGCATCGACTTGAATACTGCAACCGCGCGACCCGAACGCCTGCAACAACTTGCGCAGACTCCGGTGCATCCGCAGTTCGCCGGGATCTCTCCGGAGCAATTGTGCATCACCAGCGTGGACTTCATCGCCCGCAAGCTGCCCGCGACAGGCCGGGAACTGACTGACGGAGCAGCGTCCTAAGGCGCCGATGCAATCCGCAACAACTTTCCGTCGTCTTCGTCGGTCAGGACGTACAAGGCGCCATCGGGTCCCTGGCGCACATCACGGACGCGCTGGCCCAGTTCGCCTAGCAGGCGTTCCTCGTGCACGACCTTGTCGCCATCCAGCTCCAGTCGGATCAGTGCCTGCCCAGCCAACGCGCCAAGGAACAGGTTGCCCTGCCATTGCGGGAACAGGCTGCCGGTGTAGAACGCCATCCCGCTGACCGCCGGCGACTTCTCCCATACATAGTCGGGGTCTTCCATGCCGGGCGCGCTGCGCCCGATGGAACCCGGAACCGGCTTGCCGTCGTAGTCGATGCCATGCGTGACCCTGGGCCAGCCGTAGTTGGCGCCCGGCTTTTCGATGTTGATCTCGTCGCCACCCATCGGGCCGTGCTCGCTGGTCCATAGCTGCCGGGTTTGCGGATTCAGCGCAGCACCCTGCATGTTTCGATGGCCATACGACCATATCTCCGGGCGCGCGTCGGTATGGCCGACGAACGGATTGTCGTCGGGGATCCGCCCATCCGGCCAGATCCGCACCAGCTTGCCCTGCAGCTTGTCCAGTTCCTGCGCGGCTTCGGCGGCGACGCGATTCTCGCCCTGCGTTATGAAAAGATGTCCGGCATAATCGAAAACCAGCCGTGATCCCACGTGCGTGCCGGCCGACAATTTCGGTTCCTGCCGATAGACCACTTCGACACCCTTCAGGGCATCGCCGTCTAGGCGCCCGCGCGCGACCGCGGTGCCACACAGGTTTCCACGGAAATTGGGCTCGGCGAAGGAAACATAGACCAGGCGGTCCTTGGCAAAATCCGGCGACAGCGCCACGTCCAGCAAGCCGGCCTGGCCGTCCACGAACGGTTTCGGCAAGCCGGATATCGGTGCCGAAATCACACCATCGATGCCAATCCGGCGCAGCCGGCCCGGTCGCTCGGTCACCAGCATGCCGCCGTCAGGCAGAAAAACGATCGACCACGGATGCTCCAGTCCGGCAACCAGTTCAGTCACCGCATAGCTGCCCTTTTCCGATGCGTACACGACCGGCGCGACATCACGCACCGCATGTGGTGGCCTGGCGGTCTCCGCCGGATCAGCGGCGGGACGACAGCCAGCTATGCCGAACAACAAGGTGAACAGCAGGCGTCTCATGCGAATCTCTCGGCTGCCAAGGCTCGGTGCCGGGGATGGTATCACCGCATTCCATGGCGCCGCAGATGCCTGCAAGTGGCCGGAAATGCCGCGAATGTGCGTATCTTCGGAAAGAATCCACGATGATGGAATGGGGGGACAGGGGGATCCATGCAACGGACCCGCCGATTCGTTCCGGGGGGCTTGCCGTTCTCCGGCGCTTCACCGCCGGCTGGAACAGCCTGGACCGCGTGCGGTGCTCGAATTCCTCTGCCGTGGTTACTGCCATTCACGCCTGGCAGGCGATCACGGCCACCGCCATGGCCCATCGTCCAGAATTCCATTCGATTCAACTTGCACTGACCGGAACCCGTATGTCCGAAGCAACCACGCTCTCCCCCGAACAGCAGGAAACCCGCCGCCAGGTTCGGCAATACATCCTCGAGAACCTGATGTTCAGCAATGATCCGACGCAGCTTCCCGACGACGCCTCATTGCTGGACCGCGGCATCATCGATTCCACCGGCGTACTCGAAGTGGTGATGTTCATCGAGGAGTCGTTCGGCGTGAAGGTGCACGACGGCGATTTGCTGCCGGAGAACTTCGATAGCGTCGCGCGGATCGCCGATTTCGTGACGCGCCTGCGCAGCGCATGACGCCGCCGCGTTTCCAGCGTCTGCTGCACGATGCGCTGGCCGGCGTCTGCGCCGACGCCGATGGCCGCGCGCGCATTGCGGTGGTCGCGGAAGGCCGGCCCTACCGCTACGGCGAATTGCAGGACGCCGCGCTGCGCCTGGCCGCGGCCCTGCGCGCGAACGGGGTGGTCCGCGGCGATCGCGTCGCGGTCTACATGGACAACACCTGGCCGGCCGTGGTGTCGATCCACGCGGCTTCCCTGTGCGGCGCGGCGATCATGCCGGTCAACCCGCAAACCAAGGCCGACAAGCTCGGCTTCATGCTTGCCGACAGCGGCGCCCGGGCGCTGCTGACCGACGGGCACCTGGCGGGAGAATTCGTGCCGGCCCTGCGCGATCTGGAAACGGCGCCATGGGTCGCCTGCTCCGGCGCCATTCCGGCCGGCATGGAGGCGGCGGCATTCGACGATCTGCTGCGCGATACACCGCCGCTGGCGGAGGAAACCGGCACGATCCCCCCCGACCTTGCCGCGCTGATCTACACCTCCGGCAGCACCGGACAGCCGAAGGGCGTGATGCAGACCCACCTGTCGATGTGCTTCGCCCGCGACAGCCTGGTGGAATACCTGCGCCTGCGCGCCGACGACCGCATCCTGTGCGCGCTGCCGCTGGCCTTCGACTACGGCCTGTACCAACTGCTGATGTGCGCGCGCCTGGGCGCGACGCTGGTACTGGAACGTTCGTTCGCCTTCCCGGCACAGATCTTCTCCCGCATGCGCGAACACGGCGTCACCGTGTTCCCGGGCGTGCCGACGATCTTCGCGATGCTGCTGGCCGCGCACGCGCGCGAACCGCTGTCGTTCCCCCTGGTCGAGCGCGTCACCAACACGGCCGCGGCGCTGCCGGACGAGGTCGGCCGGCGGCTGCGCGAGATATTCCCGAACGCGCTGCAGTTCCGCATGTACGGGCTGACCGAATGCAAGCGGGTGTGCTACCTGGAGCCTGAACTGGTCGACGCAAAACCGGGTTGCGTCGGCAAGGCGATCCCCGGCACCGAAATCTGGCTTGCCGACGAGGCCGGGAACCGGTTGCCGTTCGGTTCCACCGGCGTACTGCATGTACGCGGCCCGCACGTGATGGCCGGCTACTGGAACCGCCCGGAGCAAACCGCGCACATGCTGCGTCCCGGCCCGTTGCCGGGCGAGCGCGTGCTGTGCACGCACGACCTGTTCCGCAGCGACGACGAAGGATTCCTGTACTTCGTCGGCCGCAGCGACGACATCATCAAGACCCGCGGCGAGAAAGTCAGCCCGGTCGAGGTCGAGAACGTGCTGCACTCCGCGCCGGGCGTGCTGGAGGCCGCGGTGATCGGCGTGCCCGACCCGGTGCTGGGCGAAGCGGTCCGCGCCTATGTCGTCCGCAGCGGCGACGCGCCGGACGAACGCCAGCTGCGTGCCCATTGCGCCGCGCGTCTGGAAAATTTCATGGTGCCGCGCGAGATCGTGTTCTGCGACGCACTGCCGCGCACCGCCACCGGCAAGGTCAGCAAACGCCTGTTGCGCGAGTTGGTAACCGCATGAGCGTCGATCCGGAAACGGTCCAGGCCGAATTGCTCGTCGCCTTCGGGCATCTGCCGACGCAACCCGATCTGCCTGAAGAAACAGCGGAGGCGACCCTGTGCGCGCTGTGGCATGCCGCCGCCGGGCATCCGCTGTCGGCGTCCGCCGCCTGCGAAGCCGCGCTGCCGGCGCTGGACGATGCCGGCCTGCAACGGCTGCGGCAGCTTGCCGAACGCCGGCTGGCGGGCACGCCGCTGGCACATCTGACTGGCCGCCAGCGCTTCCTCGACATGGAAATGATGGCCGGTGCCGATGCGCTGGTGCCGCGCCGGGAAACCGAACTGCTCGCCCGCGAGGCGATCGGCATCGCCGCCTGTCTGCCGTCCGGGGCACTGGTCGTCGACGCCTGCACCGGCTGTGGCAACATCGCGCTGGCACTGGCCCGCCACGGGCCGGAGCACCTGCGCGTATTCGGCGCCGACCTCAGCGAAGACGCCATCGCGCTCGCAAGGGACAATGCGCGCCATCTGGGGCTCGCGGACCGGGTCGTGTTCGAATGCGGCGACCTGCTTGCGCCGTTCGAAACCGACCAATTCCTTGGCCGGGTTGCACTGCTCACCTGCAATCCACCCTACATCAGCAGCGGCCGGGTCGACGACCTCGGCCATGCCGCCGCCGGGCGCGAACCGCGGCTTGCCTTCGACGGCGGTCCGCTTGGCGTTGCGATCCTCGTGCGTCTGCTGCAGGACGCGCCGCGCCTGCTGGCGGACGGTGGCTGGCTGGTGTTCGAGGTCGGCCTCGGCCAGGGCAACGCATTTTCCCGTCGCCTGCAAGCCTCCCCGCATTGGGACACGGTACGCTCCGCAACCGACGCGCACGGCGCCGCGCGCGTGCTGGCCGCACGCCGCGCCCCACGCGCACTTTCTGCACCGGAAGACAACGCATGAACGGATTCGGACGCCACGTGCTGGAACTCGACTGCGAGGCGGAAGCCGCGCGCATCACCGCTTGGCTGCGAACCACCACCGCGCAGACGTTGCATCGCCGCGGACTGGTGGTCGCGATCTCGGGCGGCATCGACAGCTCCGTCTGCGCGACGCTCGCCGTGCGCGCACTCGGGCCATCGCGCGTCTGCCTGCTGATCCTGCCCGAACACGATTCCGATCCCGACAGCGCGGCGCGCGCCCGACTGCTCGCGGCGCACCTGGGCGTCGAGCCGCTGACCTTCGACATCGCCCCGACCCTGGCGGCCATCGGATGTTATGCCGAACGCGATGCCGCGGTCCGCAGCGTGCTGCCGGAATACGCCGACGGCTGGCGCATGAAGCTGGCCATCGCCGGCGGGGCCGACGGCGCCATCAACCGCTTCAGGCTCATCGCGCAATCGCCCGATGGCGCCATGCACGAACGCGAACTGCCGTTGCCGGCCTACCTGGCCATCGTCGCGGCCACCAGCTTCAAGCAGCGCATCCGCAAGACCGTCGAATACTTCCACGCCGACCGGCTCAACTATGCGGTCGTCGGCACGCCGAACCGGCTGGAATACGACCAGGGTTTCTTCGTCAAGAACGGCGACGGCTCGGCCGACCTGAAGCCCATCGCGCACCTGTACAAGACCCAGGTCTATGCGATGGCGCGCCACTTCGGCCTGCCCGAGCGCCTGTGCGCCGCGCAGCCGACCACCGACACCTACAGCCTCGACCAGGGCCAGGACGAGTTCTATTTCGCCCTGGGCTACCGCGACATGGATCTGGCGCTGTGGGCATTCGTTCACGACGTGCCCGCCGCGGATCTCGCTGCCGCGCTCGGCATCGACATCACCCGCGCCGAAGCGGTCTACGCGGACATCCGCAACAAGCGTCGCACCACCCGCTACCTGCACGCGCCACCCGTACTGGCCGGCGAGGTGTTCGGCCCGGACCGCGCATGACCCAGGCGCCGCCGCTGCAGTACGTCGTCCGCGCCGGCGATCCCCTGCGCGACCGCGGCGCTGTGCTGTCGGCGTGGCGCGGCAATCTGGGCCACGAAGACCGTATCGCCGCGAAATACGACTGGTTCTACCTGGCCTGTCCGCATGGCCCACCTCTACTGGAGCTGCTGTCCGAGGGCGGCGACAGTTGCCTCGGCACCGCTTGCGCCGGGCGCAGGCGCCTGCGCCTGCGCGGCAAGGACATCCGTGCCGGGGTGTTGGTCGATCTCGTGGTGATGCCGGAACACCGTTCGCTCGGTCCGGCGCTGATGTTGCAGCAAGGGCTGATCGCCGCCAGCGAAGCGCATCTGGACGTGCTGTACGGCTTCCCCAACCCCAAGGCCGTAGCGCTGTGCAAGCGGGTTGGCTACCGGCACCTGACCGACATCGTCCGGTACGCGAGGGTGCTGCGCCACCGGCGTTATCTGCAAGCGCGCATGCCGGGTTGGCTGGCGCGCCCGACCGGCTGGCTGGCCGACGCTGCGGTCGCCCTGCGCGACGCCTGGCGGCGCCTGCGCGACCCGCGCCTGCGCCGCGAATGGAGCACCGGCGCGGATGCTCGAATGGATGCGTTGTGGCGGGATTCCCCCCAGGGCGAGGGATTGGTAGGCGTGCGCGACCAGTTGCACGCGAAATGGCGTTTCGACGAATCACCCCTGGCGGTTGTCCGCTACCTGTGGTTGATCGACGCGCGCAGCAACGTCGCACAGGCATGGTTCGCGACAAGGGTTCAGGACGAGGCCCTCCACTTGCTGGATTTCTGGTCGGCAAACGGCGCGGCCGGTCCCTCGCCTCAGCACGTCCGCGCCGTGCTGGCTGCCGCGCATGCGGAGGGCCTTGCTTCGGTTTCGGTGGAAATTGCCGGCAGCGAGGAGCAACTGCGCGCCTGGAAGGATTGCGGCTTCCAACCCCGCAGCCGCCGCCCCGTGTACGCCCGATGGAACCGCGACGCCACCAACGATCCGCCGAACTGGTTCCTGACCTCGGCCGACGAAGACGAGTGAACGAAGCGAACGGGCCGGCGTCAAGCCAGCCGCCGGGCCGGCAACCGGAACAACTGCACCGCCAGCCAATCGGGGCGGAACCGGCCGCCCGAATCGACGACGACTTCGGTTTCGAACCCAGTACGCCCCAGCAGCCAGCCAACTCCGGGCTTCACCGGATTCAGCGCCCGTACGCTGGTGAACACCAGTTCGTAACCCGCTGCCTGCGCGCGCTGCGCGATGGCATCGTCGTAGGAACCGTGCGGGAACGACATCGACACGGCTTCCGCCGCAGTGCCGAGTTCGCGGGCCAGTGCGGCGCGGGCGCCGGACAGTTCGGCATCGAGGTCGCCTGCATGGCGCATCGGCGTGTGGGTTTTTCCGTGCAATCCCAAAGCGACGCCTCCCGCTTCGAGCCGCTGCAATTCCTCGACCGTCGTCATGTGCCTCAGGCCATCGTCCAATGCAGCCATCAAGGGCGCAAGCACGTCGCCACGTCGTCCTTCCGGCATCGCCTCCAATCTGGCGATCGCTTCGCGCATCGCATCGATGGATTCCCCGCGGGGGGACCATTCGGCGGAAAGATGCGGCCGCATCGCTTCGGCAAGCTCCCCGACCTTCAACGCGCCCCGCCGCCACGCCGCGATCAGGCGCTCCTGGAAGAACGGCTGCCGCGTTCCCACTGCATCCGATACCACGAACAGCAGGGCCGGCAACCCCGCTTTCTCCAGTTCGGGCAAGGCATAGTCCGCATTGTCGGCCCAGCCGTCGTCGAAGGTGATCAGCAAAGGTCGGGGCGGCAATGCCGCGCCGTACCGGCGCGAGGCAAGGACCTCGGCCTCCGAAACCACGTTGTAGTGCTTCCTGAAAAAGGCCAGCGTCTGGGCAAACCATCGCGTTGCCAGCGTGTAGTCGGGGTCGCAGGTACGCCAACGCGGATCGTCCGGATTCAGGATACGATGGAACATCACCACGGTAAGCTTGTCGGCGTTGCGCAACCGGTGGTACAGGCCGAGCAAGCCGCTGGCATACAACAGTTTCTTGGCGAGATCTTTCAGCATGGCAGGCGGCATCGAGGTTTCGACAATCATACCCACCTACAACCGGCGGGAGCTGGTAATTCGCGCGATCGATTCCGTACTCGCGCAGACGCACCGCATAGACGAGATCATCGTCATCGACGATGGATCAATCGACGGCACCGGCGAAGCCCTGCGCGAACGTTACGGCGACCGCATCCGCTACGTGCGGCAGGCCAACGCAGGCGTCTCCGCCGCACGCAACCATGGGTTGCGGCTGGCAAAGGGGCGCTACATCGCCCTCCTCGACAGCGACGACGAATGGCTTCCCGAGAAAACCGAGCGGCAGGTGGCGCTCCTGCAGGCGAATCCCGGTTTCGGCATGGTCCTGTGCGACGTGCGATGCGTCGATGCCACCGGGGCTACCATCGAAATCGTGCATCGCCGCGATGTCATTCGCGAAGACGGCCCCGCGTTGCGCTGGGTGCTGCGCAGTCCGGCGCTGGCGCCGGCATCGGCGATCATGCGCCGCGAAGTTTACGAGGACATCGGCGGCTTCGACGAAAACCTGCGTACCGCGGAGGATATCGACTTCCACCTGCGGGTGGCCCGACGCTGGCCGATGGGAGTGGTCGAGGCGCCGCTGGTGCGCACCCTGCGCGGCCACGACGGGCTTTCCGCCGACCCGCATACCTATGACGACTATCTTCGAGTGGTCGAACGCGCCACCGAAGATGCCCGGGGGCTGATCGAAGATGCCGAACTGGATAGCGCGCTTGCGACGAATTACGCCCGCAATGCGCGCGGCCTGATGATCCGCGGACGCTGGACCGATGCCTGGCGTCTGGCCCGACGTGCCTGGCAGCTGACCCCGGACCGCGATGTGCGCCGTTCGCTGCTGAGATTGGCGCCGTTCGCGATTCGGCGCGTACTGCACCAACTGCTGTCGCGCTGAGGTTTTCGTCACGGATCGCCGCGCTTTCAGCGCGCGCCGCGGCCGAACAGCACCACTTCCACGGTCTGCAACAGGATCATCGTGTCGAAAACCAGGCCGTGGTTCTTGACGTAGAACAGGTCGAACTTCAGCTTTTCCTCGGCGTCGCGGACCGAAGCCCCGTACGGATAGCGCAACTGGGCCCAGCCGGTGAGGCCCGGCTTCATGCAGTGGCGCACTCCGTAGTAGCGGATCTCCTCGTTGAGCATGTCGACGAACTGCGGCCGCTCGGGTCGCGGCCCGACGAAACTCATGTCGCCCCGCAGCACCGCGAACAATTGCGGCAACTCGTCCAGCCGCGTCTTGCGGATGAACTTGCCCACGCGCGTGCTGCGATCGTCGTCGCGGCGTGCCCATACCGCGACGCCGTTCTTTTCGGCGTCGACACGCATGCTGCGGAACTTGGTCAGGACGAAGTGCCTCCCACGCTCACCGACGCGTACCTGCCGATACAGCACGGGTCCGCCCGATTCCAGCCACACCGCCAGCGCGGTCAGCAGCATCACCGGCCACGAGACCAGCAGCAACACGCCTCCTGCCATCAGATCGAAAAAGCGCTTGCTCAGCCGACGCGGCGTGGAATGATCGAATCCACCGGAAAACACCAGCCAGGACGGATCGACCACGTTGAGCTGGACCATGCCGGCTTCGCGCTCGAAGAAGCTCGACAGATCGACGACCGACACGCCGTGCTGCGCGCACTGCAGCATCTCTTCCATCGGCAGCCCGCCGCGACGCTCGTCGGGCGCGATCACCAGCTCATCCACATTCAGGCGTTCGACCAGTTCGGTCAACCCGGCTTCGCCCGGACGCAGCAGCATGTCTTCCGTCACCTGCAACGGCTGCCCCGGCACCGGCACGAAACCGACTATCGTGAACGAACGCCGATCGGCCTTCCGGCGCATCCGCGAATTGATCAGGTCGGCGTTCTTGCCTGCGCCGAAAACCAGCACGCGCCGTTTCAGCGACTCCATCTGGAATACGCGCGCCCAGGCTAACCGGACCAGCAACACCCCGACGGCGCTGGCGGCAAGCGTCATGACCAGCACGCCGCGACCGATGTAGGCCGGCGGAACCAGATAATAGAGAACGGCCAGCGCGATTCCGCCGAAAGCGAACGAAAGCACGATGCGCAACAGGATGTCGGTACGCGAATGGCGCAGGTGTACCTGGTACAGGCCGAAGGCCGCCATCGCACCGGTGATGAACAACGCCACCAGCGCGGCGCGCAGTGGCGCGCCTTCGGCGAACACGTCACCGTAATCCGGATCGCTCTGGAAACGCAGCCACGCGGCGACCATCACCGCCGCGATGATCACCAACATCTCCAGCAACCAGAGAATGCGCGCGGCGTTGGCCTTGCGGCCCGTGGGACCGGATTTCATCGCGTCACCCCTGTCCCGCCGTACCACAGTGGCCTGCCGCCTGCTTCACGAGATGCACGGTGGCGCACGGCCCCCTTCGTTGCTTGTCCCATACCTCCCCCGCAGTTGGGCCCGCCGCTCCCGGCGGCCCCCGGATCGTTTTCCGGCTCTCTGTGGCCGGCATCTGCTTTCGACAACGCAAGTATCGCCGCCGACAGGACATCGACGCCCGACACGCGAAGCTCGCGACAGGCCTGCAGCTTCAGGGTTCGAATGCGCCGGCGGCGGTACGAAAATACGTGGACGTACCTTGCCCGGGCAGGCTTGTGCCTGAATAACGGCCCTGAACTGCGCGTCGGGGTTGATGACTACCGGAAAATGGAGGGTACCTCCTCCTTGCTTCCGAGCCAGAAGCAAGAGGAGCCGCGTGGTCAAACAAAAAAGCCACCCGAAGGTGGCTTTTTCGTGGGGAATCCGATGACCGTTCGTCCGGCGCGGATTCCTCGTCTGAATATGGCGCGCCCGGAGAGATTCGAACTCCCGACCGCCTGGTTCGTAGCCAGGTACTCTATCCAGCTGAGCTACGGGCGCGTGAGCCGCGTATTTTGCAGAATTCCGAAGATTCCCGTCAAGCCCGCGGTGGCCCGACTTGCTTGCGCCGAAATGGCGGAGTGAGAGGGATTCGAACCCTCGATAGAGCTTTTGACCCTATACTCCCTTAGCAGGGGAGCCCCTTCGGCCTCTCGGGCATCACTCCGGTTTCGATGTCCACCGGTGCTGCGCGGCGGGCGCGGAAGGATAACGGTTGTGCGGGCGCAGGGCAAACCCTGGCGCGGGCGCGATCAGTCCGAAACGGTTTCGGTATCGGCGTGGGCGGGCGCTTCGTCGCCGCGGCGGATGCGCTGGTAGATCTCCTCGCGGTGCACGGCGACGTCCTTCGGCGCGGTGATCCCGATCCGTACCTGGTTCCCCTTGACGCCCAGCACCGTGACCGTGACAGAGTCGCCGATCATCAGGGTTTCGCCAACGCGGCGGGTAAGGATCAACATCTAGTTCGTTCTCCATCGTCGCCGGTCACGTTTCGTCGCGTGCCGGCAAAGCGTAATCCGCAATCTTGGAATACGCTTTTCAATTCGGTTATTCGGGAAACGCCAAGCATACCAGTTACCGGCCATCCCGGCACCGGCAAATTCAGGTGAAAAAGTCAGCCCTGCAGGCAGCGGGCGACCCAGTCGGGCACGCCCCGGAGCGCCGAAGCAAGGGCGGGCCCGTCCTCGCCACCACCCTGGGCGAGGTCCGGGCGACCGCCGCCCTTGCCACCGATTTGACCAGCGACATGGGACAGCAGTTCCCCGGCCTTGACCCGGCCCGTTGCGGAGCCATTCACGCCCGCCACCAGCGCCGCCTTGCCGTCGCTGGCGCCCGCCAGCACGATCACCGCATCGCCCAACTGCTGTTTCAGCCGGTCCACGGCCTCGCGCAACGCCTTGGCGTCGAAACCCTCCAGTCGCGCCGCCAGCACCTTGACGCCACCCACGTCCTGCGCCGAACCGGCCAGGTCGGCGGTAGCGCCGGACGCGGCTTTCGCCTTCAACGATTCGACTTCGCGTTCCAGCTTCTTCTGCCGATCCAGCAGGGTGCGCAGCTTTTCGGCCACGTCGCCGGCATTGCCGCCCAGCAGGTGCGCAGCCTCCTGCAGGCGGTGTTCCTCTTCGGCCACGTAGTCCAGCGCGCCCTGTCCGGTCACCGCCTCGATCCGGCGCACGCCGGCGGACACGCCGCCTTCGGACACGATCTTGAACAGGCCGATGTCGCCGGTGCGGCCGACGTGGGTGCCGCCGCACAGTTCGGTCGAAGTGGGGCCGAAACGCAGCACGCGCACGCGTTCGCCGTACTTCTCGCCGAACAGCGCCATCGCGCCGAAATCCAGCGCTTCCTGCATGCCCATGTGGCGCACTTCGCCCTCATGATTGGCGCGCACCTCGACGTTGACCCGGCGCTCGACCTCGGCCAGTTCGGCCGCGGTCATCGGCTGGAAGTGCGAGAAGTCGAAGCGCAGGCGATCCGGCGCGACCAGTGAACCCTTCTGCTGCACGTGGGTGCCCAGCACGTTGCGCAGGGCCGCGTGCAACAGGTGCGTGGCCGAATGGTTCAGCACGGTGGCGCCGCGGCGCTGGGCATCGACCGTGCCGGTCAGCACGTCGCTCTTCTTCAGCGAACCTGACCGCAGCGTGCCGAGATGACCGTGGAACTGACCCGCGAGCTTGAGCGTGTCGCCAACCGCGAAGCGAACGCCCGCCGCCGCCAGTTCGCCGGTGTCGCCGACCTGGCCGCCGGATTCGGCGTAGAACGGAGTGCGGTCGAGCAGGACGATGGCCTCGTCCCCGGCGTCGATGGCATCGACCGGCTTGCCGTCCCTGAGCAGGGCGACCACGACCAATCCATCGGCCTGCAGGCCGTCGTAACCGAGGAACTGGGTGGGCGCGAGTTGCGCCACCAGTTCCGCCGGCAGTTGCACGCCGCCGCCGAATTTGCCGGCGGCGCGCGCCGTTTCCTTCTGGTGTTCCATCGCGGCGTCGAAGCCGGCCACGTCCACCGCCAGGCCGCGCTCGCGCGCCATGTCCTGGGTCAGGTCGAGCGGGAAACCGTAGGTGTCGTAAAGGCGGAAAGCATCCGCGCCCGGGATCGTGCCGCCCGACTTCGCGGCAACGTCCTCGAAGATGCGCATGCCGGCGTCGAGCGTCTCGGCAAAGCGCTCCTCCTCGGCCTTCAGCGCGCGCTCGGCGGTGGCGCGGCCTTCGCGCAGCACCGGGTAGGCCTCGCCCATCAGTCCGTCCAGCGTCGCCACCAGCTTGTGGAAGAACGGCTCGCGCATGCCCAGCATCCAGCCGTGGCGCAGCGCGCGGCGGATGATCCGGCGCAGCACGTAGCCGCGGCCCTCGTTCGAAGGCAGCACGCCATCGACGATCAGGAAGGCGCTGGCGCGGATGTGGTCGGCGATCACGCGCAGCGACTTGTTCTCCAGGTCGGTGGCGCCGGTCAATTCCGCGGCCTTGCGAATCAGCGCCTGGAACAGGTCGATTTCGTAATTGCTGTGGACGTGCTGCAGGATCGCCGCGAGGCGCTCCAGGCCCATGCCGGTATCCACGCAGGGCGCGGGCAGCGGGATCAGCGTGCCGTCCGGCTGGCGATCGAACTGCATGAACACCAGGTTCCATATCTCGATGAAACGGTCGCCGTCCTCGTCCGGCGAGCCCGGCGGGCCACCGGCGATGTGCGCGCCGTGGTCGTAGAAGATCTCGGTGCACGGCCCGCAGGGGCCGGTGTCGGCCATCTGCCAGAAGTTGTCCGAGGCGTACGGCGCGCCCTTGTTGTCGCCGATGCGGACGATGCGGTCCTCCGGCACGCCGACCCTGTCGCGCCACAGCGCGTAGGCCTCGTCGTCGGTGTGGTAGACGGTGACCAGCAGGCGCTCGGCCGGCAGCTTGAACACCCCGGTCAGCAACTCCCAGGCCCAGGCAATGGCGTCCTGCTTGAAGTAATCGCCGAACGACCAGTTTCCCAGCATTTCGAAGAAGGTGTGGTGGCGCGCGGTGTAGCCGACCGAGTCGAGGTCGTTGTGCTTGCCGCCGGCGCGCAGGCAGCGCTGCACGTCGGCCGCGCGCACGTAGCTGCGCTTTTCCGCGCCCAGGAATACGTCCTTGAACTGGACCATGCCGGAGTTGGTGAACAGCAGGGTCGGGTCGTTGCCCGGCACCAATGGCGCCGAAGGCACGATGGTGTGGCCCTTGGAAGCGAAAAAGTCGAGGAAGTCCTTGCGGACGCGGGCGGCGGTGAACGCAGGGGACTGGCTGGGGCTGGTCATGGGGCGATCGTTGGCGGGCGGGCACGTCCGGACCGTGCCGCAATGCCGTCAAGATGCGGCCGCAAGCTGGAGCAGACAACCCAAAAGTTCGCCAAGGTTAACAAAAACTCCGTTTGCCGGAGCTTCCGGTCCGGCGACCCGTGGCGGCCATGGCCGACAGGCCGGACGTGACCGGGGCCCGTTCATTCATCGTCGGGATCGAACCGGGTCGCCGCGCGGATCGTGTCGGCGTCGAATCCCCGTCGTGCCAGCAGGTCGGCCGCCTTGCGCCTGTGTACCAGGTCCTTCGGGCCGGTTTCGCCGAAACGGCGACGCACCAGGTCTCGGGCGACCTGCCGCCAGTCGCCATCGAATCCGTCCAGTGCGGCGGCAACGGCTTCCCGGTCCAGCCCGTGCGTGCCCAGTTCCGCGCGGATGTGCAGCGGCCCGTAGCCGTTGGCGACCCGGCTGCGGACCAGCGACTCGGCGAAACGGCCATCGTCCTGCCAACCGTCGCCCGCCAGTCGTTCCACCGCCGCCCTCGCCTCGTCGGCCCCGACGCCGCGTGCGGCCAACTTGCGGGTCAGCTCCTTGCGGGAGTGTTCGCGGCGGACCAGCAGGCCCAGCGCACGCTGTACCGGCGTCGGCTCGGGCCGCCGCGACTTGCGCCGCGCAGCGTCGGGGACGGTGTCGCCCTCGCCGGGAATACGGCCGAATTCGTCCCTTCGGCTCATTTGCAGGAGGTCCTTCCCGGGGTTTTCTTCCGGCCAGTCTTCACCGGCCTGGGCTTGGGCGGTGGCAACGCGTCAGCCGTGGCCTGCAGCGCGCGCTGCAGCAGTTCCGCGTCGTCGAGGAACTCGTCCAGCACGTAGTAATCCTTGGCTTCGGGATAGGGCTTGCCCAAGGTCACGGTCGGCAGCTGCAAGCGGCCGGCCTCGGTCGGCTTCAGGTACAGACTGTTGTCGCAGGCGAAGGCCACGACCTTGTCGTCGAGGTACAGGCCGTATTCGCCGAACATCCGCTTGTGGGTCAGGCGCGCACCGAATCCGGCCTGCTCATGCACGTACTCGACGAAATCGGGATCGGTGGCCATCGCGCGTCATTCGCCCCCGGGCAACGAATAGGCGAACTCGTACCGGTGCTTGCCGTTTTCGATGACGATCCGGAAGTCGCCGGCGATGCCGACCAGGCCATCGGTGCCGGAATCGGGCACGACCTTGACCGACAGTTCAGGCTCGCCACGCACCATCGTGCCGACGTGGTACAGCGCGAACGATCCCTCCCGGCCATCCAGCGTGCCGGTGACGCGCTCGACGGCCGTGTACACCCCGGACCCCTGCGCCTCGCCCATCGCGGTAATCATCTGCCCCGGGGTCGTCGCGACCAGGTCGCCGGTGATCTGCTTGTCGATGCCCATCCGGCCCAGCCTGGCGGCGGGATCGGCGTTCTCGAATTCGAGCGGCTTGAGCGAAACCGTGAATTCGCCCTTCGCGACCCTGGACATGCAGACCTCCCGATTGGTGGAACCCTCCGCAACCGTGAAACCGGCGGCGGCCTCCCTTCCTTCGGGAAAGGAGGCCGCGCAAAAAAGGTTTCGTCCCTGAAGAACCGCTCCATCACAGCCTTCGCCCCTCCATGGGCAGGAAACGGGGCGCCCGCTGACGATCGGTCGCCCCGCTCCGCATCCGCATCAGGCTTCGTCGTCGTCCTCGTCTTCCGAGCGGCCGGCCTCGGCGGGCTGGAACTTCTCGCGCAGTTCCGCTTCCAGCTTTGCCGCGACTGCCGGGTTCTCGCGCAGGTAGGTGCGGGCGTTGTCCTTGCCCTGGCCGATGCGCTCGTCGCCGTAGCTGTACCAGGCACCGGCTTTCTCGACCAGCTTGGCGTCCACGCCCATGTCGATCAGTTCCCCCTCGCGGCTGATGCCCTCGCCGTACAGGATCTCGGTGACCACCTGCTTGAACGGCGGCGCCAGCTTGTTCTTGACCACCTTGATCTTGGTCTGGTTGCCGATGATCTCGTCGCCCTTCTTGATCGCGCCGATGCGGCGGATGTCGAGGCGGACGGAGGCGTAGAACTTCAGCGCGTTGCCGCCGGTGGTCACTTCCGGGCTCTGCCCCGGCATCATCACGCCGATCTTCATGCGCAGCTGGTTGATGAAGATCACCAGCGTGTTGGAGCGCTTGATGTTGCCGGTCAGCTTGCGCAGGGCCTGGCTCATCAGGCGGGCCTGCAGGCCGGGCAGCTGGTCGCCCATCTCGCCCTCGATTTCGGCCTTCGGGGTCAGCGCGGCGACCGAGTCGATGACGACGATGTCGATGGAGCCCGAGCGCACCAGCATGTCGGCGATTTCCAGCGCCTGCTCGCCGGTGTCGGGCTGGGACAGCAGCAGGTCGTCGACGTTGACGCCCAGCTTGGCGGCATAAACCGGGTCCAGCGCGTGCTCGGCGTCGATGAACGCGGCGGTACCGCCCTGCTTCTGGCATTCCGCGATGGCCTGCAGGGTCAGGGTGGTCTTGCCCGAGGATTCGGGACCGTAGATTTCGACCACGCGGCCCTTGGGCAGGCCGCCGATGCCCAGCGCGATGTCCAGCATCAGCGAGCCGGTCGGGATGGCTTCCACCGGTTCGATGACCTTGTCGCCCATGCGCATCACCGAACCCTTGCCGAACTGGCGCTCGATCTGGGTCAGGGCGGCCGACAGCGCGCGCTTCTTGTTCTCGTCCATTGCGATGGTCCTCGGGGTCTGTAGTTGGAATGGGGTCAGGCTAGACCCGGGCCATCGCAGAAGCTGCGACGCGGCCGGGCGTGATGGAAAAATAGAAGGGCGTTGCGGCAGGGTTAAGCGGGAAAGGGCGCTTCGTCGGGTAGGAAAAGCCTGAAACGCGGGCTGGCCTCACCGGTTTGGCCTCACCAGCCCGCAGTACAGGCCCTCGATGGCGAAGTCCTGGTCGGGCAGCACCTCGATGGGCGCGTAGTCGGGATTGCGCGGCAGCAGGCGGATGCGGTCCTTGCCGATCTTGAGCAGCTTGACGGTGATCTCGTCGTCGACGCGGGCCACGACGATCTGCCCGCTGCGCGCATCGCCGGTGCGGTGCACGCCGATCAGGTCGCCGTCGAAGATGCCCTCGTCGCGCATCGAATCGCCCTTGACCTTCAGCAGGTAGTCGGGCGAAGGCGAGAAGAACACCCGGTCCAGCACCACGTAGTCGTGCAGTTCCGGATCGGCGCCGATCGGCGCACCGGCGGCCACCCGGCCCAGCACCGGCAGGCGCAGGGCGTCGTCGTTGGCTGCGGGAACGGCTGGCAACTCAAGTTCGCCCTGCGGCAGCTGCGGTGCCTTCAATAGGCGGATGCCGCGCGCCCGACCCGGCAGGCGCTCGATGGCGCCGGCGGCTTCCAGCGCCTCCAGGTGGTACTGCGCCGCGCGTACGCCCTTGAAGCCGAAGGCCTTGGCGATTTCGGTCTGCGAGGGTGGCATGCCCTCGGTTTCGATGCGCTCGGCAATCAGGGTGAGGATCGCCTGCTGGGTGTCGGTCAGGTCCATGGTTAGTAGTATTACTACTAACGAAACGACCCGTCAACCTTGGCGCGGTCTTCAGTCCAGCAGTCCGTCCAGCCCTTTCAGCGCCGCCGCCACGGTCTGCCGGCGCACTGCCTCGCGGTCGCCGTCGAAGTGGAAGACCTCGGCGCGGGCGTAGCCGCCGCGGCGCTTCCAGCCAATCCAGACCGTCCCGACCGGCTTGTCGGCGCTGCCGCCCCCCGGTCCCGCAATGCCCGTCACCGCCACCGCGACGCTGGCGCCCGAGTTGACCAGCGCACCGGAGACCATTTCGATCACCGTCTCGCGGCTGACCGCACCGTGCTCCTCCAGCGTCTGCGGGCGCACGCCCAGCAGCGCCTGCTTGGCCTCGTAGCTGTAGGCGGCCATGCCGCAATCGAACCAGTCCGAGGAACCGGCGATGTCGGTCACCGCCTTGGCGATCCAGCCGCCGGTGCAACTTTCGGCGGTGACCAGGCGCTCGTGCGCGGCGCGCAGGCGCGCGCCCAGGTTGTCGGCGAGTCCGGCGAGTTCGGCATCGGTGGGAACGGCATTCGACATGGCGGTCGCGCGCGGGAACGGATCCCCGTTGTACCCCAATCCGCCGTGCATGTGGTGCGCGCAATGAAAAGGCCCGCGCAACGACCGGCGCGCGGGCCTTCCCTTCAGGACCCGATCAGTAGCGAACGCGCAGGGTCACGCCGTACATCCGCGGCGCGGCCGGGAACGCGTTGTAGGTGTTGAACGCGTTGCCCGGATCCGGGAACAGCGCCTGCAGCGGGCCATCGAAGCCGACCTGCACGTACTCCACGTCGGTGAGGTTGTTGGCCCACAGCTCCAGCATCCATCGCTGGTTGCTGGCGCCCAGGCCCACGCGCGCGTTCACCAGCGTGTAGGCCTCCTGGTGCTTCTCCACGTCCAGGTCCGAGCCGGTGTTGTATTCGCCCATGTACTTGGCGCCGAGGTTGAAGCGGCCGATCAGCTTGCTGCCGATGTCCCAGTCGTAGGTCACGGAGGCCGAACCGGAGAACTTCGGCGCGAACGGCATGGTCGCGCCCGGCAGCTTGTACATCGCGCCCGAGGTGCTCAGCGGGCTGCGCTCCACGAAATCGTTGCCCGGGATGTCCTTGCCGAACTTGGTGTCGGCATAGGTGAAGCCGCCCTGCAGCATCAGTCCCGGCACGCCTCTCGGCTGCCACATGATCTCGCCGTCGATGCCGCGCGAGGTCACCTTCGGGATGGAATGCACCACGAAGCTGGTGCCCAGGAAGGCATTGAGCTGGAAGTCGGTGTATTCCTGGCTGAAGGCGGTGGCATTGAGCACCAGGGTACCGCCGGCCCAGTTGGTCTTCAGGCCCAGCTCGTAGCTGTCGACGAATTCGCCGGGGAACGAAGTATCGTCCGTGGTCGGCGTGATCCCGGTCTGGGTGCGGTCCAGGTTGAAACCGCCGCCCTTGTAGCCACGCGCGGCCGAGGCGTAGGTCATCACGTTCTCGTTCCAGCGGTAGGCGGCCTTCAACGTGCCGGACCACTCCTTCTCGTCCATCGACTGGTCGACGTTCCGCCCGTTGTGCAGCACGTTGGCCCACGGCAGGCAGCTGTAGCCGACGACGTTGTTGATGATCGTCTGCTGCGAGGCGGCCGGCAGCGAGGCGAACGGCACGCCGCGCGCGGTCAGCGCCGCGGCGATGCGGCCGATCGCGGCCGCGCTCACGCCCGTCGGGCCGAAGTACGAGGCGCAGCCCGGGCTGCCATTCGGATTGGTGTAGCTGGCATGCAGGTCCTTCTCTTCCTTGGTGTAGCGAAGGCCGAAGGTGAGGTCCAGGGCGTCGGTGGCGTGCCAGGTGTTGTTGGTGAAGAGCGCGGTGCTCTTGGCGTTCTGCTTGTAGCGGTCGTGCGCGCCCAGCCCGGCGAAGGCGGTCCCGTACGGCCTGCCGGTGGCGTCGGCGAGGAAGGTCGCCGCGTTGGGCAGCGAGGCCAGCGCCGGGTTGATCAGGCCCAGCAGGTTGATCGCCAGGTACGGCTCGTAGTGCGGCCCGATCCGGTAGGTCTCGTTGCGGGTCAGGTCTTCGTCGGAATAGAACATCCCGACCATCCAGTCCAGCTTGTCGGTGGCGCCGGTCAGGCGCAGTTCCTGGCTGAAGGTCTCGAAGCGCGACAGCGATTCGTCTTCTTCCGCGTTGCGGTACAGCAGGTCGGCGCCGCTGAAGTCGTAGTCCAGGCCGTTGATCGCCTGCCATTCGCGCTGGGCGGTGATCGAGGTCAGCGTCGCCCCGCCGAACCACGACGTGTCCCAGTTGACCTCGGCCGAGATGCCCTTGTCCTTGATGTCCTGCTCGGTGCTGCGGTTGCTGTAGGCCACCCGGGCGAACGGATCGGCCTCGGCCGGGAAAGTCGTGGCGACCGGCAGGCCGTTTCCGCCGGCCAGCGCGTTGATGATCCGCGAGCTGGAACCCAGCACGGTCTGCACCGCCGTGCAGCAGTTCTCCTCGCGGCTGGTGAAGTCGGCCGAAACCTGGATCTCCAGGTTCTCGGTGGGCTCGAGCAGCAGCTTGCCGCGCAGGGTGTGGTAGTTCTGGTCGTAGTCCTCGGTCACGGTGCGCGGGCCGACGCCGGTGCGCACGTCCATCCAGCCGTCGCGCGATTGCTGGGCCGCGTACACGCTGAACGCCGCGTTCTCGCCCAGCGCATCGTTGTAGCTGCCCCTCAGGCCCACGGCGCCGTAGTTGCCCACGGAGATCTCGCCCTCGGCGCTCTGGGTATAGCTGGGCTTGCGGGTGACCACGTTGATCACGCCGGCCGAGGTGTTCTTGCCGAACACGGTGCCCTGCGGGCCCTTGAGCACCTCGATGCGTTCGAGCTGGCCCAGGTCGCCGAAGCCGACGCTGTTGCGCGGGCGGTACACGCCGTCGATGACGATGCCGACCGAGGATTCCAGGCCCACGTTGTCGCCCACCGTGCCGATGCCGCGGATGCGCGCGGTGGTGATCGCCTCGTTCTGGGTGCTGGTCACGGTCAGGCCGGGCACCAGCGCCTGCAGGTCCTTGATGTCGCGCACGCCGGTGTCGCGCAGCAACTGTTCGTCTATCACGGTGACGGTGACCGGCACGTCCTGCAGGACTTCCTCGCGCTTCTGCGCGGTGACCTTCAACCCGGCCAGGGTGGTGGGTTCATCCTTGTCCGCGGCTTGGGCGGCCTCCTGCGCCTGCACTTGCGATGTGACGAACAGCGCGGCCATCACGGCCAACGCCAGGACATGGTGCTGCGGCTTCGAAACGATCATGCGGTTCCCCTCCGGGTCGTCGAATGCGGAAGTCGATTGCGGTGCTGTCTGGCGTGGGCGCGAAGCTCGGTGCTTGCCCGGCGATTCCCCCCGCGTCCCCACGCTTGGCGCCGAAGGTAGCAGTCATTGATGCGGCAAGCATCTTGCGTCGCACCCATACCGCAAGCGCGGGTTCCGCATGGGCTGGCGGCCGGATTGCAGCCGCCGCGTGGCTTCCGGGCCGAAGGGCGTGCCGTCCGCCGGCCCGTCCCCGGACTCGTCCCCATGATCCGGGGCCGCCACCCCACCCTGCCCCTGTCTGGACGACCGGCAAACCATGGAATTAGAGTGGACCGATCCGGGGGGACGGACATGGGAGACGCGACACCGATGGGGAACGACTCGTCGAACGGGCAGTCGTCGGACGACGCAACGCACTGCTATCCGGTCATGCACGCGTTCTCCGAGTCCTGGCTGGCGGAGCGCCGTTTCATGCCCGAATGGGCCAAGCACACGTTCCGCTGGCTCGTGGGTCGCCTGCAGGCCTGCAACTTCCGGCCCCGGTTCGCCCAACTCGTCGACGTCGGCCTGCCGATATTCGTCGGCATGTTCCTGCTTGGCATCCTGTTCAACGTGATCGAACCGTTCGGACTGGGAAACGCTACCAAGGCGCACTCGCAGCGGATCACCGCACGCTTCCTCGCCCCGTTCTACCGCAGCGATGCGCAGGACCACGTCGCGGTGGTGATGGTGGATGACCAGACCCTGCGCGCACGCGGGACCGAATGCCCCCCCGCTACACCTATTACGGCGAAATGCTGCGCCGGGTGCTTGCCCACCAACCGCGCGCCGTGTATGTCGACGTGCTGATGGAAGGTCGACGCGACTACGACGACAGTTTCCAGGACGCCTACGACGACCTGAAGGCCAGCCTGGAAAACAGCCGCGTGCCGGTGTATTTCAGCGTTTCTTCGCCCGGTGGCGAGTCGATCTTCACGGGCGCCGGCGTACGCAACGTCGTGACCAGCTGGAAAGGTATGCCAGCGAAGAGGGGTCGATCTTCGTTCCGTTCGCCATGCTGCGGGAAATGGGCAGCCGCGACGAGCTTGCCGCGCTGCTGGGTCACGAATACGCGCACGTGCTGCGCAACCATTCCAAGCGCACCGCGCTGGAAAGCACCCGCAAGATGCTCGCCGCCCTGAGCACGA
>JBDHQQ010000121.1:0-7466 GCA_039807145.1 Pseudoxanthomonas sp.
CCGACTTCGACGATTGGCGTGGTTCCGTGGGTGTTGCCAATGCGAACTTCGGTAAGCGCAGCGGCAATTGCATCTACTGGCCGACCCGCACGTTCAAGCTGTCCTTCGGTCTGGACTGGTAATTTGTCATGTAACCGGCCGCTCTCCGGGGCGGCCGGTTTTTGTTTGGGTCAATCCAGAGTCGTTTACCGCAAGAGGAAAATTGTGAGCATGCAAGCCGGTTTGGGCTGGGCGAGACTGTTTTTGTTGGGGGCGTGCCTGGCGTGGTTGGGCGGTTGCGGGAAGAGGCCGGAGCCGCAACCCGCACCGCCGCCCGCGGCCGGCAAGCCGCCGGTGGTGGCAGCCAAGACGGAAAAACCGGCGTTGCCGCCGCTGTTCCGCGACGTCGAGCGGCGCACGTTCCAGTTCTTCTGGGACACGTCCAGCGAAGTGAACGGGCTGACGCCCGACCGCTATCCGTCGCGGCCATTCGCCAGCATCGCCTCGGTCGGCTTCGCCCTAACCGCGTATCCCATCGGCATCGAGAACGGCTGGGTCAGCCGTACCCAGGCCGTCGACCGCACGCTGCTGACGCTGGAATTCTTCCGCGACCTGCCGCAAGGGCCGCAGCGCGACGGCAAGGCCGGCTACAAGGGTTTCTACTACCACTTCCTCGACATGCAGGAAGGTCATCGGTACAACCAGCGGGTGGAACTGTCCTCGGTGGATACCGGTCTGCTGATGATGGGCGTGCTGTTCGCGCAGAGTTATTTCGACGGCGACGACCCGCGCGAGAAGAAGATCCGCGATGTCGCCGAGCAGTTGTACCGGCGCGTGGACTGGAACTGGATGGTGCAGGACAAGCCGCTGCTGTCGATGGGCTGGCACCCGGGCCAGGGATTCATCAAGAAGAACTGGGAAGGCTACAACGAGGCCATGTTCCTGTACGTGCTGGGCCTGGGCTCCCCGACCCATCCGTTGAGCGACGACACCTGGTCGGCATGGATGCGCACCTACGACGAAAGCTGGGGCGTGTTCCAGGACCAGGAGTACCTGGCCGCCGGACCGGCGTTCTGGAACCAGTACAGCGCCGTGTGGATCGATTTCCGCGGCATCCGCGACGAATACATGCGCAATCGCGGCCTCGACTACTTCGAGAACAACCGTCGCGCCGCCTATGCGCAGCGCGCCTATGCCATCGCCAACCCGATGAAATGGAAGGGTTACGGCGAGAACGTGTGGGGCCTGACCGCCAGCGACGGGCCGCAGAACACCGTGCAGGACTATCGCGGCGAGCAGCGCAAGTTCCGCGGTTATTCCGAGCGCGGCGCGGGACTGCATTCCAACTTCGACGATGGCACCATCGCGCCGACCGCGGCGATTTCCTCGCTGCCGTTCGCGCCCGAGATCGTCATCCCCGCGACCGAGGAGATGTACAAGCGCTACGGCGACTACCTGTACTCCAGCTACGGGTTCCTGGACGCGTTCAATCCCAGCTTCGACTACGACATCCCGCTCAAGCGCGGGCGCATCGTGCCGAAGCAGGGCTGGGTGTCCACCGACTACATCGGCATCGACCAGGGCACGATCCTGGCGATGATCGCCAACTACCGCAATGGCTTCGTCTGGAACGTGATGAAGAAGAACGCGCACATCCGCAAGGGCCTGGTGCGCGCGGGCTTCACCGGTGGCTGGCTCGCGGCGCGGGAGGAGGCGGCGAAACCCGTGGCGGGCGAAGCGCCGGATCCGGATGAGGCCGACGCCAATGCGCTGATCACCGCCGAATCGCGTGCGACCGGCACGTCCGAGCCGGAGTCCGCTGATCCATCGCCGGACACGCGTCCGGAGTAAGCTGCCGGCGAGATGGACAGCCGACGAGCCCGCAATTCGTCCGAATCGTCATCCCGGCGAGCGCCGGGATCCAGTTTTTGCCGTCATTCCAGCGCAAGCTGGAGGTGCTTCTCAACAGCCCGGAGGGCTGGTCATCCATTTTGCTTGTGCGTTCCAAAGGCAAGATCAAAATGGATCCCGGCTTTCGCCGGGATGACGAAAAACAACGGCAAAAGCTGGCTCCCGGCGTTCGCCTGGACTCCGATCAAATGGGGAGCCTTGCTGGCGCTGACCCTCCTGCAACTCGCCTGCTCGCCGAAAGGCGATCCGCGCGAAACCGTTACCTTCTGGGCGATGGGCCGCGAGGCCGAGGTCGTCGCCGGCTTCATCCCGGAATTCGAGCGCGGGCATCCCGGCATCCGGGTCGACCTGCAGACCATCCCGTGGACCGCGGCGCACGAGAAGCTGCTGACCGCGTTCGCCGCCGACGCATTGCCCGACCTGTGCCAGCTCGGCAACACCTGGATTCCCGAGTTCGCCACGCTGGGCACGCTGCAGCCGCTGCAGCCCTACGTCGATGCGTCCAAGGTGGTCGATCCGGCCGACTATTTCCCCGGCATCTGGGACACCAGCGTGGTCGATGGCCGCTTGCTCGGCGTGCCGTGGTACGTCGATACCCGGCTGCTGTTCTACCGCAAGGACATCCTGCGCGAGGCCGGCGTGGCCCGGCCGCCGCGGACCTGGGACGAGTGGAACGCGGCGATGGCTGCGATCAAGCACCACGTCGGCCCGCAACGGTACGCGATCCTGCTGCCGGTCAACGAATTCGAGCAGCAGCTTTCGCTGGGCCTGCAGACCGGCGATCCGCTGCTGCGCGACGGCGGGCGTTACGGCAATTTCCGCAGCCCCGGATTCCGCAAGGCGCTGGCCTTCTATGCCAATGCTTTCGCCCAGGGCTGGGCGCCGCGGATGTCGGAGACACAGATCTCGAACGTGTGGGACGAGTTCTTCAACGGCAGCTATGCGTTCTATCTGTCGGGCCCTTGGAACATCCGCGAATTCAAGCGCCGTGAACCGCCCGCGCTGGAAGGACAGTGGGGCACGATGCCGCTGCCGGGACCGGACGGTCCGGGTGCTGGCATCGCCGGTGGCACCAGCCTGGTGGTGTTCGCGTCCTCGCGGCACAAGGACGCCGCGTGGCAACTGGTCGAATTCCTGTCGCGTCCCGACGTGCAGCAGCGTTTCCACGCCGCCATCGGCGACCTGCCGCCACGGCGCAGCGCGTGGGAATCGCCGCAGTTGAAGGACGATGAACTGGCGCGTGCGTTCCGCGACCAGCTGGAGCGCGTCAGGCCGACGCCGAAGGTGCTGGAATGGGAGCGCATCGTGCAGGAAATGCGCCTGGCGACCGAGCGCGTGGTGCGCGGCGGCCAGAGCCAGGACCAGGCCGTGACCGAGCTCGATGCGCGCATCGACGGCATCCTGGCCAAGCGCCGCTGGGTGCTGGACCGGCAGGCGCATGGAGGCCAGCGATGAGCGGCAACCAGAATGTTCTTTGCGCGAACGATTTTTGCCCCCTCCCTTGCGCAGCAGGGGAGGGTTGGGGAGGGGTTGCGAGCGCAGCGAGCATGCATTTCGCTTTCGTTGTCCGAAAAGCCGGATCAAAAGCACCCCTCTCCAACTCTCCCCTTTGCCTGCGGCAAAAGGGAGAGGGCCATCAGTCGCAGCATGGAGGCAGGCGATGACGCGCGTGCCTTTGGCCGGCTGGCTGTTCGCGGGCCCTGCGTTGCTGGTGATCGGCGTGTTCTTCGCGCTGCCGGTGCTGGCCGCGCTGGCGCTGAGCCTGACCGACTTCGACCTGTACGCGCTGGCCGATCCGCACAACCTGCGCTTCGTCGCCTTCGGCAACTATGTCGACCTGCTGCGCACGCCGATGTTCTGGAAGTCGCTGTGGAACACGACGTACTTCGTCGCCGTCGGGGTGCCGCTGTCCATCGCCCTGTCGCTGGGCGCGGCGCTGCTGCTGAACGCGCCGATGGCGCGGTTCAAGGCGCTGTTCCGCACCGCGCTGTTCGCGCCGGTGGTGACCACGCTGGTCGCGGTGGCGGTGATCTGGCGCTACCTGTTCCACACCAGCTATGGGCTGGTCAACTGGGCGCTGGGCCACGTCGGGATCGCGCCGGTCGACTGGCTGGGCGACCCGCGCTGGGCGATGCCGACGATCATGCTGTTCGCGGTGTGGAAGAACTTCGGCTACAACATGGTGATCTTCCTCGCCGGGCTGCAGGCGATCCCACAGGACCTGTACGAAGCCGCGCGCATCGACGGCGCATCCAGGTGGCGGCAGTTCCTGCACATCACCCTGCCGATGCTGGGCCCGGTGCTGCTGGTGGTCGGGGTGATCACCGTGTCCGGGTATTTCCAGCTGTTCGCGGAGCCCTACGTGATGACCCGCGGCGATCCGCTGCAGAGCACGGTCAGCGTGCTGTACTTCATGTTCGAGGAAGGCTTCAAGTGGTGGAACCTGGGCCGCGCCTCGGCGGTGGCGTTCCTGCTGTTCCTGATCATCCTCGCCGCGACCACGCTGATGCTGCGCCTGGGGCGCAGGAAGGAACTGATATGAGTCGCGGCCACGGCCATGCGGGTCTTGGCGGTTCGCGCTGGTTCGGCTGGTGGGTGAACGGCGCGCTGCTGGCGCTGGCCGCGTTCGCCCTGCTGCCATTGCTGTGGATGCTGTCGGTGTCGTTCATGCCGCGCGGCGAGGCCAGCCATTTCCCGCCGCCGTTCCTGCCCTCGCTGGCGACGCTGGCGAACTATCGCGAACTGTTCGCGACCACCGGCATGGGCCGCAACTTCGTCAACAGCCTGCTGTTTTCCGGTGCGATCACCGTGGGCTCGCTGCTGGTCAACGCGATGGCCGGTTATGCCTTCGCCAAACTGCGCTTCCGCGGGCGCGAACGGTTGTTCCAGGCGCTGCTGGCCGCGCTGGTGGTGCCGGCGCAGGTGGCGATGCTGCCGCTGTTCCTGCTGCTGAAGCAGCTGGGCCTGGTCAACACCGGCTGGGGCGTGATCGTGCCGGCGCTGGCGACGGTGTTCGGCATCTTCCTAGTGCGGCAATACGCACGCAGTATTCCCGACGAACTGATCGAGGCCGCGCGCATCGACGGCGCCGGCGAGATGCGCATCTTCTTCCGAATCGTGCTGCCGATGCTGAAGCCGGTGCTGGTGACCCTGGCCATCTTCACCTTCCTCGGCGCGTGGAACGATTTCATGTGGCCCCTGATCGTGCTGACCGACCAGCAGCAGTACACGCTGCCGGTGGCCTTGGCATCGCTGTCGCGCGAGCACATCATGGACGTGGAACTGATGATGGCCGGTGCGGTGATCACGGTGCTGCCGGTGCTGGCGCTGTTCCTGCTGCTGCAGCGCTACTACATCCAGGGGCTGCTGCTGGGGAGCGTGAAGGGATGAGGAAAATGGCGTCTCCGAGAACAGTTGAGGCGTCGTCCCGGCGAAAGCCGGGGTCCGGCCACGTTTTTTCTCCGATTCTTCGTGCGAGTACGGCCGGGAACAAGGACTGGGTCCCGGCTTTCGCCGGGATGACGGGCAAAAGCATCCTGGCTGGCCTCTTTTGGGTACTGGTCGGCATTCCATCCGCCCATGCGCAGGAAACCCGTGTCCTCGACGCATTCGAAGATCCCTCCGCATGGCGGGTCGTCACCTCCAACCAGGTCACCGGCAGCCTGCGCCAGGCCGATGGCGCCAAAGGCATGGCGCTGTGCCTGGACTACGACTTCAATGGCGTGTCCGGCTACGTCGGCATCCAGCGCGATCTGCCGGTCGACTACCCGCAGAACTACCGTTTCGATTTCCTGCTGCGTGGCGATTCGCCGCGCAACGACCTGCAGTTCAAGCTGGTCGATGGCGGCGGCGACAACGTCTGGTGGGTGAACCGGCCGAAGTACGATTTCCCGCGCGAGTGGACGCCGGTGCGCTACAAGCGCCGGCATATCGACAAGGCCTGGGGGCCGGGGGCCGATCCGCTGCTGCGCCACAGTGCGAAGCTGGAATTCACGATTTCCAGCAACGCAGGCGGCAAGGGCGCGGTCTGCTTCGATGAACTGGCCTTCACGCCGCTGCCGCCCGACAGCGAAGCGCCGTTGGCCGGCACCGCGACCGCCACGACCAGCGCCGAAAGCAGCCAGGCGGGCTTCGCGACCGATGGCAGCCCGGCTACGGCATGGCGCGCCGGTTTCGGAACCGACCCCGACCCCCGCTTGACCCTGGACCTGGGCCGGCTGCGCGAATTCGGCGCATTGGTCCTGCAATGGGCCGACGACGAATTCGCCGATGACTACCGCATCGAATTGTCCGACGACGGCAGGCAATGGCGGCTTGCGCGCGAAGTCGTCGGCGGCAACGGCGGCAGCGACTTCATCGCACTGCCGGAATCGGAGGCGCGCTACATCAGGTTGTCGCCTACGCGCGGGCCGCGCCTCGGGTTCGGCCTGGTCGAAATGACCGTGCAACCGCTGGCATTCGCGGCCACGCCCAATGCCTTCGTCGCCTCGGTTGCGGCCAATTCGCCACGCGGCGAGTTTCCGCGCGGCTTCAGTGGCGAGCAGCCGTACTGGACGCTGGTCGGGCTGGACGGAGGGCGCGAACAGGCATTGATCGGCGAAGACGGCGCGGTCGAGGTGGGCAAGGGCGGCTTCAGCGTCGAGCCTTTCGTCGTGGTCGATGGCGAACTGGTGACCTGGGCCGACGTCGAAAGCCGACAGTCGCTGCAAGACGACTACTTGCCGTTGCCCAGCGTGGAATGGCTGCATCCGTCGGTGCGGCTGGACACGACCGCCTTCGTCGACGGCACGCCGCAGAATTCGCAGTTGTTCGTGCGCTATCGGCTGGCCAATCCCGGTCCCGAGGCGCGCGATTACCGCTTGGCGCTGGCGGTGCAGCCGTTCCAGGTCAATCCGCCCAGCCAGTTCCTCAACACCGTCGGCGGGATCAGCCGCATCGAGTCGCTGGCGTTCGAAGGCGGCGTCGCCCGCGTGGACGGCAAGCCGCGCGTGTTCGCAGCGCAGCGACCGGATGCCGTGTTCGCCGGCACGTTCGACGGCGGCATGGCGGCGTCGAAGCTGCGCGACAGGATCTTGCCTGCGTCGCGCCGCGTGGACGATCCCACCGGATTGGCATCCGGCGCGTTCGTCTACCGCGTGCGCCTGCAGCCGGGCGAAATCCGCGAGTTTTCCGTGCGCGTGCCGATGACCGGAAAGATCGCCTGCCAGGGCGATGCCTGCAATGCGGCCGCAGCGCAGAAGCGCGTGGCGGCGATGTGGCGCGGCAAGCTGGACCGGGTGGAACTGCGGGTGCCGCCTGCGGGCAAGGCGCTGGCCGATACCGTGCGCACCGCGACCGCGCACATGCTGGCCTCGCGCATCGGCCCGCGCCTGCAGCCGGGTACGCGTTCGTACGGGCGCAGCTGGATCCGCGATGGCGCGATGATCTCCGAGGGGCTGCTGCGCATGGGGCGCGCGCCGGTGGTGCGCGAATACCTGGAGTTCTACGCGCCATACCAGTTCGAGAACGGCAAGGTGCCGTGCTGCGTGGACGACCGCGGCAGCGATCCGGTGCCGGAGAACGACAGCCACGGCGAA
>JBDHQQ010000122.1:0-7431 GCA_039807145.1 Pseudoxanthomonas sp.
TGGCGTCCACCCCGTATTCGTCCTTCAGCCGGTAGGCGACCACGTCGAACTGCAGCATGCCGACCGCGCCGAGGATCAGGTCGTTGCTCATCAGTGGGCGGAAGAACTGGGTCGCGCCTTCCTCGCTCAACTGGGCCAGGCCTTTCTGCAACTGCTTCAGCTTCAGCGGGTCGCGCAGGCGCGCGCGGCGGAACAGTTCGGGGGCGAAGTTGGGGATGCCGGTGAACGACAGCGCTTCGCCTTCGCTGAAGGTGTCGCCGATGGAGATGGTGCCGTGGTTGTGGATGCCGATCACGTCGCCCGGATACGCCTCGGCGGCGATCTCGCGGTCGGAGGCCATGAAGGTCAGCGCGTTGGCCAGCTTCAGTTCCTTGCCGCTGCGCACGTGGAAGGCTTTCATGCCGGCCTCGAAGCGGCCCGAGCACACGCGCATGAACGCCACGCGATCGCGGTGCTGCGGGTCCATGTTGGCCTGGATCTTGAACACGAAGCCGGTCAGCCTGCTTTCCTGCGGCTGCACTTCGCGGCCGGTGGTGGCGCGCGGCTGCGGCGGCGGCGCGTGTTCGACGAAGAAATCCAGCAGCGGCTGCACGCCGAAGTTGTTGACCGCCGAACCGAAGAACACCGGGGTCTGCTCGCCGCGCAGGTATTTCGCCGGGTCGAACGGATGCGACGCGCCCTGCACCAGTTCCAGTTCGTCGCGCAGCTCGGCCAGCATCTGCGCGCCGATCGCCTGTTCCAGCGCCGGGTCGTCGATCGAGGCGAAGATGGTCGAATCCTGGCGGGTGAAGTTGCGCCCGGCCTCGTACAGGTGCACTTCGCCCGAAAGCAGGTGCACCACGCCTTTCAGCCGCGAACCCATGCCGATGGGCCAGGTCACCGGCGCGCACTGGATGCCGAGCACGCGCTCGACTTCGTCCAGCAGTTCGATCGGCTCGCGGCCCTCGCGGTCCAGCTTGTTGATGAAGGTCATGATCGGCGTGTCGCGCAGGCGGCACACTTCCATCAGCTTGATCGTGCGTTCCTCGACGCCCTTGGCCACGTCGATGACCATCAGCGCGCTGTCCACCGCGGTCAGCACGCGGTAGGTGTCCTCGCCGAAGTCGGCGTGGCCGGGGGTGTCCAGCAGGTTGACGATCTTGCCTTCGTAGGGGAACTGCATCACCGACGAGGTGACCGAGATGCCGCGTTCCTTTTCCAGCGCCATCCAGTCGGAAGTCGCGTGGCGCGCGGCCTTGCGGCCCTTGACCGAGCCGGCCATCTGGATCGCGCCGCCGAACAGCAGCAGCTTTTCGGTCAGCGTGGTCTTGCCGGCGTCGGGGTGGGAAATGATGGCGAAGGTGCGGCGGCGCGCGGCTTCGGCGGCCACGCCGCTGTTCGGGTCGGACATGGGAACGGCGCCCGTGCGGGCGTCCAGGGAAAATGGAGGCCGCGGATTATAGCGGTTGCGGCGACTCCGCCGGGCGGGCGGCGGGGAACTTCAATTCCCCCAGTGGCCCGAACATGCGGAACGGGATCGACGCCAGCTGCATGCCGCGGTTGGCCTGCACCACGAAATGCAGGTGCGGCCCGGTGGTGAAGCCGGTGTTGCCGGACAGGGCGATGCGCTGGCCCTGCTGCACGCGCTGGCCGACCCGCACCTGCACGCCGTCCCACTGCAGGTGCGCGTACACGGCCATGCCGCCGTCGTCGTGCAGGATGCGGATGAAGTTGGCGCGCCCGCCGAATTTCTCGCGGTTCAGGCCGGCCTTGTCGAAGTCGGACTCGACCTGCATCACCGTGCCCGCGCGCACGGCCAGGATCGGCGTGCCGACCGGCAGGGCGAAGTCGACCGCATGCAGGTTCTGCGCGTCGTTGTGGCTGAAGCGGCCGCCGGGGCCCTGGTCGACGCGCACGCGCGCGTATTCGAACGGCACGCGGTACTGGAAATCCAAGTCGGGCCGAGCGTCGGGGCTGCCGGGCAAGGCGTCGAGTTCCAGTTCGTAGTCGCCGCCGGCGAATTCGTCCTCCAGCACGATCTGGGCGATGCGGCTGCTGGCGCGCGTGGCGATGGTCGCGCGCAGCGGCAGGGCCGGCGTGGCGCGCACGTTGCGGCTGCGCTTGAAGCGCAGTTCGACCTCGGCCGGGCCATACAGGCTGTTCTCGGCCCAGACCTGGTAGGACGCGCCGCGGTTTTCCACCCGCAGGCGCACCATCGCGCCGGGCGGATTGCGGAACGGGATCACGCTGATCTCGTTGTCGCCCACCATCGCGATGTCGGGCGGGCGGTCGCCGTAATGGGTGACGCCGTCCTTGTCCTTCCAGCGGTACAGGCGCGAGCTTCTGCCCGGCGCGGACCAGGCCAGCCCCGCCGTGGCCAGCGCCAGCAGCAGCCCGCGTCGCCGCGCCGACGGGGGTGCCGCGAAGCTCATGGCCGGCAGGCTGGCGACAGGTCCAGCACGCGGGCGATTTCGCCCAGGTCGAACGCGGCCAGCGACAGGTCTTCGCTGACCGCGTACAGCACGCCGGCGGGGAAGCGCGGCGTGGCCGCGGCGTACAGGGCGATGCCGTCGGTGTTGGCGGTGGCGTCGCCGGAGAAACTGCCGACCTGGCGCAGGCTGTCGCGGGCGAACACCCGGAACAGGGTCGGCTTCAACTGGTCCACGGCGATCCAGTAACCGCCTTCGCTGCCATCGCAATCCCACAGCGCCACGCCTTCCGGATCGGCGACGAAGCCCGGCAGGTCGCGTCCGCGGTAGTGGCCGTCCAGTGCGTACTCGCGCAGCGTGCGCGTGCTGCGCGGGTCTTCCTCGGCGATCAGCAGGCGATCGAGGGCGATGTCGCCGGCGATGGATTCGACCATGCGCAGGGCGCCGGCCGGCCCGGTATCGCCGAATGCGCCCAGGTAGGTCGCGCTCGGCGGGCCGGCGCCATCGTGGTCCAGGCGGAAGCGCTTGACCCGCTCGCCCAGTTCGGCCAGCGGCGGCGGCACCCAGTCGTTTTCCTTGTCGTTCGACAGTTCGCCGTTGCCGGCGCGGACCATGTAGCTGTCGGTGACGAACACCTCCAACTGCCCGGGCGCGCTTTCGTGCAGCCACAGGCCGTACGGCGCGCGCAGGATCTCGCCGCCGAACGCCAGCAGCGGCTTGAATTCGGGCAGGCG
Source organism: Pseudoxanthomonas sp. (assembly GCA_039807145.1). Taxonomy (GTDB): domain Bacteria; phylum Pseudomonadota; class Gammaproteobacteria; order Xanthomonadales; family Xanthomonadaceae; genus Pseudoxanthomonas_A. Next base: position 3,143 of record JBDHQQ010000122.1, read on the forward strand.
GAAAATCTGCACGCGATGGTTGTCGCGCTCCGCCACCAGCAGCAGGTCGCCGAACACCGCCACGCCGTTGGGGCGGTCGAACTGGCCCGGCATCGCGCCGCGTTCGCCCACGGCGCGCAGGCGCTGGCCGGTTTCGCCGTCGAACACGACCAGCCGATGGCTGGATTTGGCGGTGGCGATGACCCACGGCGTGCCGCCCTCGCCGGGCCAGACGGCCAGCGAGTCGAGTTCGTCGCCGGGGGAAGGCGGGGAAACCCAGGTTTCGGGAACCATCGCGCCGGCAGGTGCCGGTGGTGCCGGGGCGGCGGGGCGGGGCGTGCTGGTGCAGCCAACCAGGAACATGGCCGCCGCAGCGGCAATCAGCAGAAAACGTTTCATTGCGGAAAGTATGCGTTAAGAGCGTCGTGACGTTACTGAATCCCGATGGATTCGGACCCCAATGGTTACGCCTGCAAATAATTTATCGCTTTATCCGAATGGAGCGATTGACATCCCGGATGCCGGCTGGCAAAGTGCCGGCACCATCGAGACCGGCTGAGGGACAGGCCCTTTGAAGCCGGGGCAACCAGCGGATGCGCCGCCTGCGCAAGGCAAGCGTCCGTGATTGGTGCCAAATCCTGCGGGGACCCGCGATCCGCGAGCGTCCGCCGAAAGATGGTTCGCATCATGCCTTCCGGCATGGCGAACGCGGGCTCCGCGAAGCTCGATGGCCGTTTCAGTCGATTTGGAACCGCCATGGGTGCCGTGAACGCAAAGCCGCAGATTCCCCTCCCCCGAAACACGGCGCGTGTCGCGCGTGCCGTGCGCGGCGAATTCCCTGTCGTTCTCGCCCTGCGCCACGCCGGCACCCGCAGCGTGCCCCTGCGCTACGAAGTCCAGGGCCTGGCCGATGCGCCGGTGGTGCTGGTCGCCGGCGGCATTTCCGCGCATCGCCATGTCGCTGCCAGCGCCGAATTCCCGGAAAAGGGCTGGGCCAACGAACTGGTCGGCGAAGGCCGCGCGCTGGACCCGGCGAAGCGCCGCATCCTTGCCTTCGACTTCGTCGGCGCCGACGGCAGCCTCGACGCGCCGATCGACCCGGCCGACCAGGCCGATGCGCTGGCCGCGCTGCTGGATGCGCTGGAAATCGACGCGCTGCACGCCTTCGTCGGTTATTCGTACGGTGCGCTGGTCGGCCAGCACTTCGCCGCGCGCCATCCCGCGCGCCTGCGCAAGCTGGTGGTCGCCAGCGGCGCGCATCGCCCGCATCCGTACGCGGCGGCGTGGCGCGCGCTGCAGCGCAAGGCGGTCGCGCTGGGCCAGTTGCAGTGCGCCGACCAGCAGGGGCTGTCGCTGGCGCGGCAGTTCGCCATGCTCAGCTACCGCACGCCGGAGGAGTTCGGCGAGCGCTTCGACGCGGTGCCGGAAGTGGTCAACGGCCGCGTCCGCGTCGCCGCCGAGGATTACCTGGACGCCGCCGGCGCGCAGTACGTCGCGCGCACCCAGGTCACCGCGTTCCTGCGCCTGTCCGAATCCATCGACCTGCACCGCATCGATCCGGCGCAGGTCGCGGTGCCGACCACCGTGATCGCGGTGGAAGGCGACCGCCTGGTGCCGCTGTCCGACATGGTCGGCCTGGTCGAAGGCCTAGGCACGCGCGCCAACCTGCGCGTGCTGCGCTCGCCCTACGGCCACGACGCCTTCCTCAAGGAAACCGACCGCATCGACGGCATCCTGAAAACCGTGTTCGACGCACCGGCGCCGCGCGCGGGCGAAGCCGCCGCCTTCGATCACGCTTCCCGCATTCCCAATCTCTGACTTCCGCAAGGCAAACGACCATGAGCATCCACGAAGATTCGCCGGCCTGTACCTCCGCCACCTCGGCCGTGCGTGCCGGCATCGACCGCGACACCGCCTACGGTGCGGTGACCCCGCCGATCGTGCTGTCGTCGAACTTCAGCTTCGACGGCTTCGGCAACAAGCGTCCTTACGACTACACCCGCAGCGGCAATCCCACGCGCGACCTGCTGGCCGAGGCGCTGGCCGAACTGGAAGGCGGCGCCGGCGCGGTGGTCACCGCTACCGGCATGGGCGCGATCACCCTGGTCCTGCACGCGCTGCTGCAGCCGGGCGACAAGCTGGTCGTCCCGCACGACGCCTACGGCGGCAGCTGGCGCCTGTTCAACGCGCTGGCGCAGAAGGGCCATTTCGAGCTGATCACCGCCGACCTGACCGACCCGCGCTCGCTGGCCGACGCGCTGGCGCAGTCGCCGGCCGTGGTGCTGGTCGAAACCCCGTCGAACCCGCTGCTGCGCATCACCGACCTGCGCTTCGTCATCGACGCCGCGCACCGGGCCGGCGCGCTGGCCGTGGTCGACAACACGTTCCTGTCGCCGGCGCTGCAGCGGCCGTTCGAGTTCGACGCGGATTTCGTGGTCCATTCGACGACCAAGTACATCAACGGCCACAGCGACGTGGTCGGCGGCTCGGTCGTGGCGAAGACGAAAGAGCACCACGAACTGCTGACCTGGTGGGCGAATGCGCTGGGCCTGACCGGCTCGCCGTTCGACAGCTTCCTGACCCTGCGCGGCCTGCGCACGCTGGACGCGCGCCTGCGCGTGCACCAGGAGAACGCGGCCGCCGTCGCCGCGCTGCTGGACGCGCACCCGGCGGTGGCGAAGGTGTATTTCCCCGGCCTGGAATCGCACCCGGGCCATGCGCTGGCCGCGCGCCAGCAAAAGGGCTTCGGCGCGATGATTTCGTTCGAGGTCGATGGTGGCGAGGATGCGGTGCGCGCCTTCGTCGATGGCCTGCGCTACTTCACCTTGGCCGAGTCGCTGGGCGGCGTCGAAAGCCTGGTCGCGCATCCGGCGACAATGACCCATGCGGCGATGACGCCCGAGGCGCGCGCCAAGGCGGGCATTTCCGACGGCCTGCTGCGCCTGTCGGTGGGCATCGAATCCACCGAGGATCTGGCCGCCGACCTGACCGCCGCGCTGGCTCGCGCGCAGGCGGTGGCCGAGGCGACGAAGCGCAAGTTCGCCGACGCATGAACGCCATCGTCAGGCTCGCGCCGGTGCGGGAAACCGTGCCGGCGCGGATCGCCCTGCTCGGCACCGGCGTGGTCGGCAGCGCGTTCGTCAGCCGCTGGCTGCGCCTGCGCGAACGCGGCCTGCCGCTGCCGGAGATCGCATGGCTGTCGAATTCGCGCGTTGCGCTGGAATGCGGCGGCGACGCTGTTTCCACGCTGGGCCGGGCCCGCGTTGCGCCCGCCTCGTTTGCAAAGCGCGGAATCGACGACGCGTTGCGCGCCGGCGACATCATCGTCGATGCGACGGCGTCAGACGTCGTCGCCGGGCAGCATGCGCAATGGCTGGCCCGCGGCGTCCACGTGGTCACCGCCAACAAGCTAGGCTGCGGCGCGGATTGGGCGCGCGCGCAGGCCATTCGCGCGGCGTGCGAGACCGACGGTGCACGCTACGGCGACTGCGCCACGGTCGGCGCCGGCCTGCCGCTGCTGCGTTCGATCCGCGAGCTGGTGCGCGGCGGCGACCGCATCCATCGCGTCGAAGGCGTGCTGTCGGGCTCGCTGGCGTGGCTGTTCAACCATTACGACGGCCTGCGCCCGTTCTCGGGCTTCGTGCGCGAGGCGAAAGCCGCCGGCTACACCGAGCCCGATCCACGCATCGACCTGTCAGGCGAGGACGTGCGCCGCAAGCTGCTGATCCTGGCGCGCGCCGCCGGCCTGTCGTTGCAGGCGGATGACATCCGCGTCGAATCGCTGGTACCGGCGGCGCTGGCGGCCTTGCCGGCCGGGAATGTCGATGCGCAGTTGGAACAACTCAACGCGCCGCTGGGCGAGCGTTTCCGCGAAGCGCGGGCCAAGGGCGAGAAGCTGCGTTTCCTCGGCCGCTTCGACAGCGAGGGCAATGCCAGTGTCGGTCTCGCCGCGTTGACTGTTGACCATCCGTTGTGCGGCGGCAGCGGCACCGACAACAAGGTCGCGATCTTCAGCGATCGCTACGGCACGAATCCGCTGGTGATCCAGGGCCCGGGCGCGGGCGCGGAAGTCACCGCGGCGGCGTTGCTGGACGACGTGCTGAAGATTGCGTAATGCCGTAGGGTGGGCTCAAGCCCGCCATAGCGGCACGTCCGGCATGGCGATGGTGGGCTTGAGCCCACCCTACGGGCTGGCCTTGCTGCCCGAGCTGGGGCATCTGGATCGCAGGCAGATTGCCAAGCTCACCGGCGTCGCTCCGATGAACCGCGATAGCGGGCAGGGGCAAGGCAAGCGTCATATTCATGGAGGG
>JBDHQQ010000008.1:0-33830 GCA_039807145.1 Pseudoxanthomonas sp.
GCCGCGCGGCAACAGCCGTCCGGGCGGCAATCGCGGCCCGCGCCCGCAGGGCAACGGCCCGCGGCCGAACCACGGTCCCCGTCCCGGCGGTCCGCGCGGCGGCGGACGCCCCGGTGGCGGACGGCACAGCGGCGGTTGACCAATCGGAGACGGTTTCGCACAAGGGCGCCCGCGGGCGCCCTTCGTGTTTGCGACATGTGGAAGCGGCTATAGCCGCGATGCTTCTGCGGGGGAATCCATCGCGGCCATGGCCGCTCCCACACAAGCATGCATCGGCTCATTCGATGGAAAACGCATCCGCATCCAGCATCGCCGGGAAGCGCTCGCGGTGCGCGGCCAGCTCGGCGGCCTGCAGCGTGGTGGTGACGACCACTTCCTGGTCGGCGCATTCGCTGGCCGGCTGGCCGAGGAAATCGATCACCGCGCTGTCGCCCGAGTAATGCAGGCCGTTGCCATCGGTGCCGACGCGATTCACGCCGACCACGTAGCACAGGTTCTCGATCGCGCGCGCGCGCAGCAGCGTCTTCCATGGGTAGGCGCGGGCCGATGGCCAGTTGGCGACGTAGAGCTGCAGGTCGAAGTCGAGCTGTTTCTCGCGTTCGACGTCGTAACGATTGCGTGCGAACACCGGGAAACGCAGGTCGTAGCAGACCAGCGGATTGATCCGCCAGCCTTTCAGTTCCACGGCCAGCCGGTCCCTGCCGGCGGCATAGCGCTTGTGCTCGCCCGCATAGCGGAACAGGTGGCGCTTGTCGTAATGCTTCAATTCGCCGGCCGGCGTCGCCCACAGCAACCGGTTGAATACTTCGTTGCCGACGCGCAGCTGCACGCTGCCGGTCACTACGGCGGCCAATGCATTGGCCTGTTCGCGCAGCCAGGCCACGGTTGGCCCGTCCATGCCTTCGGCCTTGTCGATGGCGTCGTTGCTGAAGCCGCTGGTGAAGGTCTCCGGCAGCACCACCAGGTCGGTGGTGCCCGCCAGCGGCGCGACCAGGCGGCCGTAATAATCGCGATTGCCGGCCGGGTCGTGCCAGCGGGTTTCGCCCTGGACGATGGAAACGCGAAGGTCCTGCATGATTCGACTCCAACGAAACCCGATGCCGTCATCCCGGCGCAAGCCGGAATGACGAGCCCAAAACCTACAATTTCTTCAATCGCCCGATCGCCGCATCCAGCGTTGCTTCGTTCTTGGCGAAGCACAGCCGCACCAGGCGCTGGCCGGCGGGCGGATTCTCGTAGAACGGCGACAGCGGGATCGCGGCGACGCCCTTCTCCACGGTCAGCCATTTCGCGAATTCATGGTCCGGCAAGTCGCTGACCGCCGAGTAATCGACCAGTTGGAAATATCCGCCCGGCACCGGCAGCGGCTTCAGCTTCGTTTCCAGCAACTGTGCGCGGAAGCGGTCGCGCTTGGCCTGGTAGAACGCGCCGAGCTGTTCGTAGTGCTCCGGTTCGGCGCGGACCATCGCGGCGAAGGCGTGCTGGGCCGGGGCGAAGGTGCAGAACACGTTGTACTGGTGCACCTTGCGGAACTCCGCGCTCAGTGCCGGCGGCGCGATGGCGTAGCCGATCTTCCAGCCGGTGCAATGGTAGGTCTTGCCGAAGCTGGACACGACGAAGGCGCGTTCGCGCAGCTCGGGGTAGTACAGCGCCGATTCGTGGCGGCGGCCGTCGAAGACGATGTGTTCGTACACTTCGTCCGACACCAGGAAGATGTCGGTACCGCGCAGCAGGTCGGCCAACGCGCGCATGTCGTCGGCCGAGAGCATCGCCCCCGAGGGATTGTGCGGGCTGTTGACCATCAGCAACCGGGTCTTTGGCGTGATCGCCGCCCTCACACGGTCCCAGTCCACCGAGAAATCGCCCGGGTCCAGCGGTACGTGCACCGCGCGCGCGCCGGCCAGGTCGATCGCCGGTTCGTAGCAATCGTAGGCCGGGTCGAGCACGACCACTTCCTCGCCCGGGCGCACCACCGCGTGGATGGCGTTGAAGATCGCCTCGGTCGCGCCGCTGGTCACGGTGATCTCGGTGTCGGCGTCCACGTCGGCGCCGTAGCAGCGCTTGGCCTTTTCCGCGATGGCCTGGCGCAGCGCCGGCACGCCGGTCATCGGCGCGTACTGGTTGTGCCCGGCGCGCATCGCCGCATCCAGCTCGTCGACCAGGCGCTGCGGCACGGGGAAATCGGGGAAACCCTGGCCCAGGTTGACCGCACCGTGTTCGGCCGCAAGCTGCGACATCACGGTGAAGATGGTGGTGCCCACCTTGGGCAGCTTGGTTTGCGGCAGCATCCGACGGTCCGGCATGGAGTGAGGGCCGAAGTGTACGCAAAGGCGCCGTCGAAGACCGCCCCGGCCGCGGGATGAAGGAATGCCCTCGGGGCATGACGCGGCCGGGGCCGATACAATGCCGCCGATGAGCGAATCGCCCCACCGCGCCCCGCTGCTGGCCGTGCGCGGACTGACCTTCACCCGCAACGACGACCCGGTGTTCGGGCCGCTGGACTTTTCCGTCGATGGCGGAGAGGCGCTGCTGGTGCAGGGCGGCAACGGCGCGGGCAAGACCACGCTGCTGCGCGTGCTGGCCGGGCTGCTGCGCGCGGACGCGGGCAGCCTGGAGATCGATGGCCATGCCGCCGACCCCGCCGCGCGTGCGCATGCCATCGCCTACCTGGGCCACCTGCCGGCGCTGAAGGCCGACCTGACCGCGCTGGAGAACCTGCGCTTCCTGTGCGGCCTGCACGGCCGCCGGCCGAAGCAGCTGCCGGGCGCCGCGATGGCGATCGTCGGCCTGGCCGGCTACGAGGACGCACTGGCGCGGCAACTGTCGGCCGGACAGAAGAAGCGCCTGTCGCTGGCGCGGATGTGGTTGTCGCCGGCGCCGCTGTGGCTGCTCGACGAGCCCTACGCCAACCTGGACCTGGAAGGCATCAACCTGGTCAACCGGATGATCTCCGCGCACCTGCGCGATGGCGGCGCAGCGCTGGTGACCACGCACGGCGCCTATGCCGCGCCGCCCGTGCGCACCCGGATGCTGGAACTGGGGGGCCGCGCATGACTTCCCCGACCCTGTTTTCCAGCGCCCGCGCGCTGCTCGGCCGCGACCTGCGCCTGCTGTGGCGGCGGCGCGGCGACGCGCTGCAGCCGGCGCTGTTCGCGCTGCTGGTGGTGGTGCTGTTCGCGCTGGCCTTGGGCAGCGAGCCGCAGACCCTGTCGAAGGTAGCCGCCGGCGTGTTGTGGCTGTCGGTGCTGCTGGCCGGGCAGCTTGCGCTGGACACGCTGTTCCGCGGCGACGCCGAGGACGGCTCGCTGGAACAATGGCTGCTGGCGCCTGTGCCGCTGGCGTGGCTGGTCGCGGTGCGGGTACTGAGCCACTGGCTGACCACCGCGCTGCCGCTGCTGGTCGCCGCGCCGCTGCTGGCCGAACTGCTGCGCCTGCCGCACGCGCAACTGCCGGTGCTGATGATTTCTCTGGCGCTGGGCACGCCGCTGCTGAGCCTGCTCGGCGCGGTGGTCGCCGCGCTGACGGTCGGGATGCGTCGCTCCGGCGTTCTGGTGACCCTGCTGGCGCTGCCGCTGTACGTGCCGGTGCTGGTGTTCGGCGCCGGCAGCGTCGTCGCCAGCGCGCAGGGGCTGGAAGCGGCGAACGGCGCGCTGCTGTTGCTGGGCGCCGGCCTGGCGCTCGCGCTGGTGCTGGCCCCGCTGGCCGCCGCCGCGGCGATCCGCATCGCGCTGGACTGACAGCGCCGCCGGCATCGCGCGCTCCTCGCCGTCGCCCGGCGGATGGCGTAGCCTTTTCCTCGCAGTCCGAAACTCGGGCGCCATTCCTGATTCCGGCAACTTCGATGAAACGCCAGCACCAGACCGACATGATTTCCGCCGCGCGCGGGTCCGGCGCACCACCGCTCAAGCCGCGTCCCGACGTCGAGCTGTGCAAGCGCGGCGAGGAGCGGGTCGAACGGATCCTCGCCGTGGCCACCGAGGTGTTCCTGGAAAAGGGCTACCGCAATGCGCGGCTTTCGGACATCGTCGCCCGCGCCGGCGGTTCGCTGGCCACCCTGTACCGCGCGTTCGGCGACAAGCAGGGCCTGGCGCACGCGATCATGGAGCAGAGCATCCTGGCCTTCGGCGAGGGCATCGCTTCGCTGCAGCAATCGACGCTGCCGCCGGAACAGGCGCTGGCCGAAGCCACCGACCTGCTGCTCGACGAAATGCTGACGCCGCAGCGCATCGTCACCCACCGCATCGCCCTGGGCGAATGCAGCGAGTTCCCGGAACTGCTCGACTGGTTCATGACCCACGGCGTGTTCACCGCCGAGCGCTCGCTGAGCGAATACTTCGCCCGGGAAACGGCCGCCGGCCACCTGCGCATGGCCTCTCCCGAACTGGCGGCCAAGCACTTCTTCATCATGGTCTTCGGCGCGGTGATCATCCACAGCGTCACCGGCCGCATCGCCCTGACCGGCCGCGAGCGCCTGCGCGAGGAAACCCGCGAGGCGCTGGCGATCTTCCTGCGCGGCGTGCTGCCCGACGCCCCGCGCTGAGCCCCCACTAAGTCCTTGCCAAGCCGCATGCTTCACTGCGGCTTGACTTGCGCCAAACCCGCGTCCAGACTCAAAACGTAGTTTCGGTTACGCCCTGCGGTCAGCCAGCTTTCAGGCCAGCCAGGCGCATGGGAGGAGTCGATGCGAGTCCTTGCGGGTTTGCTGTTGTCGGCGGCCACCGCGCTGGGCGCGGCCGGATGGCTTGCGCCGGTCGGGGCGCAGGACGCCCGGAACGCCAATCCCCACAACCTGCCGCCGACCCAGTTCGGCAGCGAGGATCCCCGGCAGGCGCAGCTCGACCTCGGCGCCCCGCCCGGCTTCGCCAACGCCAGGCCGGCGAACAATCCGCAGGCCCCAGGCGCCAGACCGGTCGGCGAGAAAGTCTGCACCGCCTGCCACTCGCGCGAAGAACAGAACTTCGCCCACACCACCCATGCCCTGGGCATGCGCGTGGCGCTGGCCGCCAACCCGGCGACCGCAACCTGCGAGGCCTGCCACGGGCCGGGTTCGGTCCATGCCGAAGACCCGACGCGCCAGGGCGCGATCATCGCCTTCACCCACGATGGCGGCACTTCCACCAAGGCACAGGCCGCGAGTTGCCTCGGCTGCCATGCCGGCGGGCCGCGCGACCACTGGACCGGTTCGATCCACCAGCGCAACGACCTGTCGTGCAGCGACTGCCACAACCCGATGGCCAAGCTGTCGGCCGAGGGCCTGACCGCGAAGCAGTCGATCAGCGAGACCTGCGCCACCTGCCACAAGGACATCCGCCAGCAGTTCAACCGCCGCTCGCACATGCCGCTGCCGGAAGGGCAGATGGCCTGCGTCGACTGCCACAACCCGCACGGCACCATCAACGCTTCGCTGCTGAAGACCAACACGGTCAACGAGACCTGCTACCAGTGCCACGCCGAGAAGCGCGGGCCGTTCCTGTTCGAACACGCGCCGGTGCGCGAAAGCTGCCTGAACTGCCACACCCCGCACGGTTCCAACCAGCACGCGCTGCTGGTCGCGCCGGTGCCGATGCTGTGCCAGCAGTGCCACTCGCACATGCGCCATCCCAACGACCTGTTCAACGAGCAGATGCTGGCCAACGGCGCCGCGCCGGACGAACGCCTGATGGGCCGCGGCTGCCTGACCTGCCATGCCCAGATCCACGGGTCCAACAATCCCTCGGGACCGCGATTCCACAAATAGAGCGGAGAGAGCCGTCATGCCCACCGCCCGGCAAGCTCGAAGCAATTTGTTGCGCGTGTCGCTGCTTTCGCTGGCGACATGCGCCGGAAATGCGTACGCGCAGGACAGCGGCGTCGGCGTGGACCTGCAGTTCGGCAACGCGCTCAATCCGGCCGGCAAGCTCGACCACGGCTGCGATCCGGACGGGTTCTCCTGGCTGGCGGGCGAGTCGAAGCGCACGCCGACCGGCTTCCTGTACGCCTGCGCCCCGGCCACGCCCGATTACGCCGAGGACGGCGACTGGCTCACCCGCGCGACGCTGCAACTGGGCTACCTGTCGGTTTCGGGCGACGCGAACGCGATGCAGTGGCGGCGCTTCTCGAACTGGGACGACGGCATCGCCCTGGGCGCGGACCTGCGCTTCGAGCATCCCGTCGACGGCCGCTACTTCGAATTCCACGGCGCGATGCTCGACGAATACAGCCAGTACTACCGCGCCCTGTACGGCAAGGCCGGCAAGTACCGCGTGCAGGCGTTCGTGCGCACCCAGCCCAACGTGACCAGCGGCAACGCACGCTCGATCTGGGACGGGGTCGGCAGCCAGCACCTGACCCTGAAACCGCCGCTGGCGCCTTCGACCAGCACCTCCGCGCAGGTCGCGGCGGTATCCGCGGCGCAACCGGAAAGCACGCTGCGGGTGGTTCGCGACAAGCAGGGCCTCGGCGTGACCTACCTGTTCGACAGGCGCTGGACCGGCTACTTCAACGGCAGCCACGAATCGCACAAGGGCGCGCGCCCGTTCGGCGGCCCGTTCTTCTTCAACTACCCGTTCGCCAACAACGGCGGCGCCTACGAAATCCCGCGCCCGATCGACGACAGCACGGTCAACCTCAACGGCGGCCTGCGCTTCGTCGGCAACCTGTGGCGGATGGAATTCGGCTATTCGGGCTCGTATTTCCGCAACGCCTACAAGAGCTACGACTACCAGGTCCCGATGGGCACCGCGCCGGTGATTCCCGGCCTGTCCGGGCCGCAGCTCGGCCTGGGCGAGTTTTCCTACGAACCGGACAACGACTATCACCAGCTGCGCGGCAGCTTCACCCGCAGGATCGCCCGCAACGGCGATTTCTCGCTGACCGCATCGCTCAGCCGCAGCCGCCAGAACGACGACCTGGTGGCGCCGATCAACTGCCAGGGGCAGTTCGGCATTCCCCTGCCCGGCATGCTGTACGACTGCGCGGACTGGAATACCACCGCCGCGCTGTCGCGGACCAAGGCCGACCTGGCGATCAACAGCCAGCTGCTCGACGCGCGCATCGTGCTGCAACCCAGCGACAGCACGACCTGGCGCGCCAGCGCGCGCTTCCAACGCGACGACTACGACGGCACCTACTGGGCCTACAACCCGCTCACCGGGCAATACGGCTACATCACCGAGAACGGCGCGCAGGGCAGCGTCGTGCCCGGCGAGATGGGCGTGTGGGACCCGGACGGCAACGCCTCGGTGCTGACCCGGGTGCGCAACCTGCCGCTGGACAAGGAAGTGCGCGAGGCCGCGACGGGCATCGACTGGCGGCTGGGCGCGAAGAACAGCGTCGGCGCCACCTACACCTTCACCCGCACCGAACGCGCGCATCGCGAAGTCGCCGCCACCGACGACAGCAGCCTCAAGCTCAACTGGACCAATCGCGCGCTCGACTGGCTGACCCTGCGGGCCAACTACACGTACCTGAAGCGCAGCGGCAGCGCATACGACTTCGACCCGTACGAATTCACCTTCTCCAGCGACCTGCCCGGCTACGTCGCACCGGCCGCCGGGACCGCCGCGCACACGGTCGCGGAACTGCGCAAGTACGACGTCTCCAGCCGCGACCAGAACAAGCTGGACCTGATGGCGACCTTCATCCTGCCGCACGAGATGACCCTGTACGCCTCGCTGCGCGGCGACTGGAACGACTACGACGCCGAGCTGGGGCGGCAGAAGTACGACACGGTCGGCGCCAGCCTGCAATGGGAATGGCAGCCGCGCCCCGGTTCCGTGGCAGGGGCCTGGTACGGGCACGACCGTTCGACGCTGGATTTCGCCAACATCAACGACAGCGGCGCGATGACGCCCGACCCCAACCTCGGCGGCGTGAACTACCCGGACGCCAACCGCTGGTGGGTCGACGACAAGCAGCGCAACCACTACGCCGGCGCCAACTGGAGCCAGCGCATCGGCCGCGCCACGCTCGACGGTTCGTGGAACTGGACCTATTCGCGCGGCACCACCGCCTACCGCTTCGCCTCGCCCGCCGCCCTGACCGCCCCGGCGCTGGCGCCACTGCTGGCCGGCGAATACCCGCCGATGATCTATCGCTCCAATTCGTACACGCTGAGCCTTGCGTTCCCGCTCGCCCCGAGGGTCGGCGTGCGCCTGTTCGACACCTACGAAAGGGCCGTGCTGTCCGACTGGCACTACCTCGGCTTCGAGAACGGACAGGTCATCGACCACCGCGTCTATACCGACGGCGGACCGGAAAGCTATCGCGTCAACCTGATAGGCGTGCTGCTGGAGATCCAGCTATGAGCCGCTCCCTGCTCCTTGGCTTGGCCGCCGTACTGGCCGCCGGCGTCGCCTTCGCCCAGTCGGCGCCCCCGACCGACAGCGAAGCCCCCGATGCGGCTCAGGCCGAAACGGCACCGGAGAAAACCGCGACGCCCGCGATCCGCGACCTGCGCCGGCCGATGCCGATACGCGGCGACGCCGCGGCCGGCCAGGCGAAATCCGAGCTGTGCGCCGCCTGCCACGGCGCCACCGGCACCGCCAACGCGCCGATCTTCCCCAACCTGGCCGGCCAGAATTCCGACTACCTGTACTGGGAACTGGTCGATTACAAGAACAGCGTCCGGGTCGAATCGCCGATGAACCTGCTGGCGGCCACGCTGGAAGAACAGGACATGCGCGACCTGGCCGCCTTCTATGCCGCGCAGGCGCCGCAAGCCATCGTGGCGGACGAATCCACGCCGCCGCCGGACCCCGCCGCGCTGCAACGCGGCCAGGCGCTGTACCTGTCCGGCGATCCGGCCAGCGGCATACCGCCCTGCCAGGGCTGCCACGGCACCGAAGCGCGCGGGCACGGCCCGTCGCAAGCCAACGGCCACCGGGACGCCTACTACGCCATCTACCCGGCCCTGCGCGGGCAGCAGGGCGCCTACCTGCAAGCCAAGCTGACCGAATTCCGCGACGGCAAGCTGCACCATTCCACCAACGACCAGGTGATGACGGGAGTCGGCGCCCGCCTGGACGACGACAGCATCCTGGCGATCTCGACCTGGCTGTCCAGCCTGCCGCCTTGATCCAGCTCAATTCGGCGCCTCCCGTTCCGTGGCATCGTTCCCGTGTTCACTTGAACCCATAAAACCAAGGAGATCCCCCATGTCCCGCAAACCGCTTCTGGCCCTGCTTGTCCTGCTGTTCACGCCGGCCGCCTACGCCGCCACCTGTTCGGCGACCATCGAGGGCAACGACGCGATGAAGTTCAACGCGGCCAACATCGACGTCAGCAAGAGCTGCGCCGATTTCACCGTGACCCTGAAGCACACCGGCAAGCTGGCCAAGAACGTGATGGGCCACAATATCGTGGTCTCCAAGACCGCCGACGTGGCCGCCGTGGCTGCCGACGGCATCAAGGCCGGCGCGGCCGCCGACTACCTCAAGGCCGGCGATGCGCGCGTGATCGCGCACAGCAAGCTGATCGGCGGCGGCGAAACCACCACGGTCAAGATTCCGGTCGCCAAGCTCGCCGCCGGCCCCTACTCGTTCTTCTGCAGCTTCCCGGGCCATTCGGCGCTGATGAAGGGCACGCTGACCCTGAAACCCTGAAGGCTGGCACGCGCGGAACTTGGCGCGCACGCCATACTCTGAAAAAATAGCGGCGTAGCCATACCGCGGAGGCGGGGCCGTCCGGTTCGCCGCGGCCCCGCCTTCTCCACAGCGAGTCAAGCCGCGATGCCCAGACCCAATCCGGTCCTGCGCTGGTTCCACCAGCTCGGATCGCCTCCGTACTTCGACCGCTTCGCCGCGCGCTGGGCGTTTTGGTGCCATGCCGTCGCCCTGGTGCTGTTCGGCTTCGGCCTGTGGCAGGGGCTGTTCGTGGCGCCGGCCGATTACCAGCAGGGCGACAGTTTCCGCATCTTCTTCATCCACGTGCCGGCGGCGATGATGAGCCTGTCGGTATTCGCGCTGATGGCGCTGTACGCGGCCATCGCGCTGATCTGGCGGATCAAGCTGTGCGAGATCCTGGCCATGGCCTGCGCGCCCATCGGCGCGGCGTTCACCCTGATCACCCTGGTCACCGGCTCGATCTGGGGCAAGCCGATGTGGGGCACGTGGTGGGACTGGGACCCGCGCCTGACCACCGAGCTGATCCTGCTGTTCCTGTACCTGGGCGTGATGGGCCTGTACGGCGCCATCGACGACCGCCGCGCCGCCGCGCGCGCGGCCGGCTTCCTCGCCATCGTCGGCGCGGCGCTGCTGCCGGTGATCAAGTATTCGGTGGTGTGGTGGAACTCGCTGCACCAGGGCCAGACGGTCAGCCTGTTCGGCCAGTCGAAGATCGACCCGAGCATGTCGCTGGCGTTCTGGGTGATGTTCGCCGGCGTGCAGTTCTGGTTCCTCGGCTCGCTGCTGACACGCGCGCGCGCCGACAACCTGCGCCGCGAATCCGGCAAGGACTGGGTGGCGGCGCTGGCCGGCGCCGCGGAGGAACGCGCATGAGCTACCTGTCCTACGTGGTCGCCGCCTACGCGGTCTTCGCGGTGGTGCTGGCATGGGATTTCGTGGTCCCGCGGCTGCAGACGCGCCGCCAGCTTCGCGCCGCGCGGCAACGCGCCGCGCGCTCCGTCCGGCGCGAAGCCGGCGAGGAATTGAGCCGATGAATCCCGTTCGCCGCCGACGCCTGCTGTGGGTGCTGGTCCTGCTTGCCGCCGCCGCGGTCGCCGTGACCCTGATCAGCCTGGCGATCAAGCGCAACGTCACCTACCTGTACACGCCGACCGAAGTGCTGCGCGGCGACACCGGCAGCGCGGCGCGCTTCCGCCTGGGCGGCGTGGTCTGCGAGAACAGCTTCGCGCGCGCTTCGGGCAGCCTGAAGGCCACCTTCCGGGTCACCGACCGGGTCAATTTCCTGCCGGTCAGCCACGAAGGCATCCTTCCCGACCTGTTCCGCGAAGGCCAGAGCATCATCGCCACCGGGCACATGGTCGGCAATGAATTCGTCGCCGACGAAGTGCTGGCCAAGCACGACGAGAACTACATGCCCAAGGAAGTCGCCGAGAAGATGGCGCAGGCGATGACCCACCCGCATGGCGCCGGTTGCGGGGCGCCCTGAGCGATGCTGCCCGAACTCGGCCAGGTCGCGCTGATCCTCGCCCTGCTGGTCGCGTGCCTGCAGTCGGTGCTGCCGCTGGCCGGCGCGCACGGCAACAAGGCGTCGTGGATGGCCGTCGCGCGGCCCGCCGCGTTCGCGCAGCTGTGCGCGGTGCTCGCCGCGTTCGTGGTCCTGACCATCGGTTTCGTCCGCCAGGATTTCTCGGTGCGCTACGTGGCCGAGAACTCCAATTCGCTGCTGCCGCTGGTGTACCGCTACACCGCGGTGTGGGGCTCGCACGAGGGCTCGCTGCTGCTGTGGGCGCTGGTGCTGGCGATCTG
This sequence comes from Pseudoxanthomonas sp., assembly GCA_039807145.1. Classification (GTDB taxonomy): domain Bacteria; phylum Pseudomonadota; class Gammaproteobacteria; order Xanthomonadales; family Xanthomonadaceae; genus Pseudoxanthomonas_A. Next base: position 11,409 of record JBDHQQ010000008.1, read on the forward strand.
GACCGCGGCGGTCGCCGAATTCTCGCGGGCGCTGCCGGAGAAGGTCGTCGCCCGCGTGCTCGGGGTGATGGGCATCGTCGCCGTCGGCTTCCTGTCGTTCCTGATCTTCACCTCGAACCCGTTCGAACGCCTGCTCCCGGCCGTCGCCGAAGGCCGCGACCTGAACCCGCTGCTGCAGGACCCGGGCATGATCATCCACCCGCCGATGCTGTACGTCGGCTACGTGGGCTTCGCGGTGCCGTTCGCCTTCGCCATCGCCGCGCTGCTGGACGGCAACGTGGACGCGCGCTGGCTGCGCTGGACCCGGCCGTGGACCAACGTGGCCTGGGGCTTCCTGACCCTCGGCATCGCCATCGGCTCGTGGTGGGCGTACTACGAACTGGGCTGGGGCGGCTGGTGGTTCTGGGACCCGGTGGAGAACGCCAGCTTCATGCCGTGGCTGGTCGGCGCCGCGCTGCTGCATTCGCAGGCGGTGACCGAGAAGCGCGGCGGCTTCCGCGGCTGGACCCTGCTGCTGGCCATCGCCGCGTTCTCGCTGTCGCTGCTGGGCACCTTCCTGGTGCGCTCGGGCGTGCTGACCAGCGTGCACGCTTTCGCCGCCGACCCGAGCCGCGGGCTGTTCGTGCTGATCTTTCTGGTCATCGTCGTCGGCGGCTCGCTGCTGCTGTACGCGCTGCGCGCTTCGCGCCTGGGCGACGACACCAGCGACGCGCGCTCGCGCTTCGCCGTCAGCTCGCGCGAAACCCTGCTGCTGGCCAACAACCTGCTGCTGGCCGCGGCCTGCGCGATGGTGCTGCTGGGCACGCTGTATCCGCTGCTGGCCGATGCGCTGGGGCTGGGCAAGATTTCGGTCGGCCCGCCCTACTTCGGCCTGCTGTTCCTCGTGCTGATGGCGCCGCTGGTCGCGCTGCTGCCGTTCGGGCCGCTGACCCGCTGGCAGAAGGAGCAGGCTTCCAGGCCGCTGGCGCTGCTGCTGCCGTGGGCGGCGTTCGCCCTCGTGCTGGCCGTCGTCGCCTGGTTCATGGTGCCGCAGGGCAAGTGGAAGACCGCCACCGGCATCGCCGCCGCCGCGTGGGTCGGCTTCGGCACGCTGCGCTTCGCATGGACGCGGGTGAAGGCGAACGGCAGGTTCACCGCGGAAATGCTGGGCATGTGCTTCGCCCACTTCGGCATCGCCGTGTTCCTGGTCGGCGCATTGCTGACCGACGCGCTCAGCGTGCAGCGCGAAGTCGCGATGAAGCCGGGCCAGAGCGAATCACTGGGTGCGTACTGCGCCCGGTTCGACGGCGTGCAGCGGCGAGAAGGCCCGAACTATCTGGCCGACCACGGTACCGTCACCATCCTCGACCGCGACTGCACCGCCAGCGTGACCACGCTGCACCCCGAGAAGCGCGCCTACGCCGCCGGCGGCCAGGTGATGACCGAAGCCGGCATCCGCGGCAGCGTATTGCGCGACCTGTACGTCGCCCTGGGCGAGCCGCTGGGCGACGGCGCCTGGGCGGTGCGCCTGTATGTCAAGCCGTTCGTGCGCTGGATCTGGGCCGGCGCGCTGCTGATGGCCCTGGGCGGTTTCATCGCCGCCACCGACCGGCGTTTCCGTCGCGCCCCCGAACCGAGCAAACCATGAGCGCATCCCCTTCCCCGCAGCAGAAGAAAGGCCACGGCGCGTTCGTGTTCGCCGCGATCATCATCGGCCTGTTCTTCATCGGCCTGGTCGCGCTGCTGTACTACGGCGTGCGCCGCTCCGGCGACGCCGGTCGCGACGCCTTGCCCTCGGCGCTGATCGGCAAGCCGGCGCCGGCCTTCGACCTGCCGCTGCTGCACACGCCGGGCCAGCGGCTCGCCCTCGCCGACCTGCGCGGCAAGCCGTTCGTGCTGAACGTCTGGGGCAGCTGGTGCCCGGAATGCCGGGTGGAGCATCCGGTGATCTCGCGCTTCGCCTACACCAAGCGCGTGCGCTTCATCGGCTACAACCTGAAGGATGCCGATGCCGACGCCAAGGCGTGGCTGGAACAGTTCGGCAACCCCTACACCGACGTGATCGTCGATGCCGACGGCCGCGCGGCACTGGACTGGGGCATCTACGGCGCCCCGGAAACCTTCCTGATCGACGCCGCCGGCATCGTGCGCTGGAAGCACGTCGGCCCGGTCGACGACCGGATCGTCGGCGAGGAGCTGGTCCCGTTGCTGGACAAGCTGGATGCGGGGAAGTGACGCGGCGATGAGACCAGGTTCCGCAACCCTCTTTCCCTCGTCATTCCCGCGCAGGCGGAAATCGCTCTTGCCTGTATCAACGGCAAAAGCGGGGAACGATTCCCGCCTGCGCGGGAATGACGAGGGATATGTTTCTGCCCTGCGGACACTCTTGCTGCTTGCCCTGCTTTTCCTGCCGACCATCGCCCTCGCCCAAACCAGCGACCCCACCCCGCTGCAGTTCCGCGACACCGCCGAGGAAACCCGTTTCCACGACCTGACCGCCGAGCTGCGCTGCGTGAAGTGCCAGAACCAGTCGCTGGCCGATTCCAACGCGCAGATCGCCCACGACCTGCGCCGCGAAGTGCTGCAACTGATGCACGAGGGCCGCTCGGACGAAGACATCAAGCGCTACCTGGTCGACCGCTACGGCGAATTCGTGCTGTACCGCCCGCAGGTCGAACGCCGCACCTGGCTGCTGTGGTTCGGCCCGGCCGTGCTGCTGCTGGCGGGCATCCTGGTACTGGCGCGCATCCTGAAACAGCGCGGCGGCGCGGCGTTGCCCGACGACGATGGGCAGGAATGGTGATGGCCCTGTTCATCGCCATCGCCGTGGCCCTGACCCTGTTGTTGCTGGGCGGCGCGCTGTGGCCGCTGTGGCGCAATTCGCGCGGGCTGATGGTCGGACTGGTGCTGCTGCTGTGCCTGACCGCATCGGCGCTGTACCGCATCGTCGGCACCCCGGCCGGCGTACAGGCGCAACCGGCAGCCGAAGCGACGCCGCACGACCTCGGCGAAGCCATCGCCGCGCTGCGCGAAGCGCTGCAGCGCAATCCGAACGAACCGGAAGGCTGGGCGCTGCTGGGCCGCTCGCTGGCCGCGCAAGGCGATTTCGCCGGCTCGCGCGAGGCGTTCGCCAAGGCGCTGGCGCTGCAGCCCGACGACGCCGAACTGATGGTCGAAGCCGCGCAGTCGCGCAGCCTGACCGACCCGCAGCGCCGTTTCGACGACGAGGCGGTGGCCCTGCTGCAGCGCGCGCTGCAGGCGCAGCCGCGGCACCAGCGCGCGACCTGGTTCCTCGGCATCGCCCAGCGCCAGCGTGGCCAGGCCGCCGAAGCGGCGAAGACCTGGGAACCGCTGCTGGCCCAGGTGGACACCGCTACCGCCGCCAGCCTGCGCCAGCAGATCGACGCCGCACGCGCCGAGGCCGGACTGCCGCCGCTGCCGGAAACGACGCCGCCTGCCGCCACCGGCAACGCGCTGACGGTCAAGGTCGCGCTGGATCCGGATTTCGCCGCACGCATACGCCTGCGCGGCGACGCCAGCGTGTTCGTCATCGCCCGCATTCCCGGCGGCCCGCCGATGCCGGTCGCGGCGGAAAAACACGCGCTGTCCGAACTGCCGCTGACCGTCACCCTGGACGACGCCGACAGCCCGATGCCGACGCAGAAGCTCTCCACGCTGAAGGAAGTCGAAGTCTTCGCGCGCATTTCCGTCAGCGGCAACGCGACACGCGAGGAAGGCGACATCGAATCGGCGCCGGTGCGGGTAGAACTTCCATCTGACAAACCGCTGGAGCTGATCCTCGGCAAATCCCCGTAGGAGCGCGCCTGGGCGCGACTGGAAACCTTGCGGAACCTGCAGGGCAATACGCGCCGCGCCATGCTTCCGGTCGCGCCCAGGCGCGCTCCTACCATAGAATCTTCGGATGACCGAGTTCATCCCGCCCGGCACGCGCTTCCACGCCCTGCCCTCGCCGTTTCCGATGAAACGCGGCGGCGCGCTGCGCGGTGCGCGCATCGCCTACGAGACCTGGGGCGAGCTGAATGCCGCGCGCGACAACGCCATCCTGATCGTCACCGGCCTGTCGCCGGATGCGCACGCCGCATCCAGCGCCGACAATTCCGAGCCGGGCTGGTGGGAAGGGATGCTCGGTCCCGGCAAGCCCATCGACACCCGTCGCTGGTTCGTGGTCTGCGTCAATTCGCTGGGCAGTTGCAAGGGTTCCACCGGCCCGGCGTCGCCCAATCCGGACACCGGCCACCTTTATCGGCTCGATTTCCCCGAACTGTCGATCGAAGACGGCGCCGAAGCCGCGTTCCACGTCGTGCGCGGACTGGGCATCGAGCGCCTCGCCTGCGTGGTCGGCAACTCGATGGGCGGCATGACCGCACTGGCGCTGCTGTTGCGCCATCCCGACGCAGCCCGCACGCACGTCAACATCTCGGGCAGCGCGCAGGCCCTGCCGTTTTCCATCGCGATCCGCTCGCTGCAGCGCGAGGCGATCCGTCTCGACCCGAACTGGAACGACGGCAGTTACACCGACGACAGCTACCCCGAAGCCGGCATGCGCATGGCACGCAAGCTGGGCGTCATCACCTATCGCTCGGCGCTGGAATGGGACGGCCGCTTCGGGCGCGTGCGACTCGATTCCGACCGCCCCGACGAAGACCCGTTCGGGCTGGAATTCCAGGTCGAAAGCTATCTGGAAGGCCACGCGCGCCGCTTCGTCCGCCGCTTCGACCCGAACTGTTACCTGTACCTGAGCCGGTCGATGGACTGGTTCGACCTGGCCGAATATGCCGACAAGAAGCAGGGCAACGGCGACGCGACGGCCGGGCTGGCGAAGATCCGGGTGGAAAAGGCCCTGGCCATCGGCACGTCCACCGACATCCTGTTCCCGCTGCAACAGCAGCAGCAGATCGCCGACGGCCTGCGCGCCGGCGGTGCCGACGCGCGCTTCCTCGCGCTGGATTCCCCGCAGGGCCACGATGCCTTCCTGGTGGATTTCGCCCGCTTCGGTCCGGCCGTCGCGGATTTCCTGCGGGGGATTTGATCCTTTCTCCCCTCGGGGGGAGGAACGGCTAAACTGCCCGCATCCCGCAGCAGGCCGACACATGAACAGCCTCGACTTCCCCGGCCGCGACAACATGATTGCCGCGCTAGACGATGCCGTCGTTCTTGGCGACGATCACGCGATCACCGACGCCCTGCGCAAGCGCCTGTGCGCGATGATCGGCGAACAGGAGGTGCTGCTGCCCGAATGCGTGTTCGAACCCATCGCCGACCATTACGCGCGACGCGAGCTGTACACCAGCCCCGAGCACGGCTACAGCGTCATCGCGATGACCTGGGGGCCGGGCCAGGGCACCAAGATCCACGACCATTCCGGCATGTGGTGCGTCGAGGGCGTGTGGCACGGGCGGCTGGAAATCACCCAGTACGAACTGGCCGAACGCGAGGACCAGCTGTACCGCTTCGTTCCGGTGGGCACCATCGAGGCCGGCACCGGCTCGGCCGGCAGCCTGATCCCGCCACACGAGTACCACACCATCCACAATCCCAGCGACCGCTCGGTCGCGGTCTCGCTGCACGTGTACCAGCGCACGATGGTCCGCTGCGGGGTGTTTTCGCCCGAAGAAAACCGCGCCGGCTGGCAGCGCCGGGGCGAGCGCCTGCTCGGCACCGACCAGGTCGTGACCCACTGAACGGCCACCCCCGGCGATGGGCTATAATTTGCGTCCGCGCCGAAGTGGCGGAATGGTAGACGCAGCGGACTCAAAATCCGCCGCCGTTAAAAGCGTGTGGGTTCGAGTCCCACCTTCGGCACCATCACGGGGGGTTTAGTCGTCGGACTAAACCCTTTGTCGTATTCGGCGCCGCCGCGCGGCCGGCTAACCTGTACCGGCCGGCAAGCCGCCGCCGATACTCCGGGCCGAGGGCGCCAAGACATGAACTCCGAATTCCGCAAACCGCTTCCGGGCACCTCGCTCGACTGGTTCGATGCGCGCGCCGCGGTGGAAGCGATCGCGCCCGGCGCATACGCCGGCCTGCCCTACACCGCGCGCGTGCACGCCGAGAACATCGTGCGCCGCGCCGATCCCGCCATGCGCGACGCCTACCTGGCGCAGTTGATCGAACGCCGCCGCGACCTCGACTTCCCGTGGTTCCCGGCACGTGTGGTTTGCCACGACATCCTGGGCCAGACCGCGCTGGTCGACCTGGCCGGCCTGCGCGACGCCATCGCCGAACAGGGCGGCGATCCGGCCAAGGTCAACCCGGTGGTGCCGGTGCAGTTGATCGTCGACCACTCGCTGGCGGTGGAAGCGCCCGGCTTCGACCGGAAAGCGTTCGCGAAGAATCGCGCCATCGAGGATCGACGCAACGAGGATCGCTTCCATTTCATCGAATGGACCCGCAACGCATTCGGCAACATGCAGGTGATCCCGCCGGGCAACGGCATCATGCACCAGATCAACCTGGAGAAGATGTCGCCAGTGGTCTACGTGCAGGACGGCGTCGCCTTCCCCGACACCTGCGTCGGCACCGACAGCCACACGCCGCACGTCGATGCGCTGGGCGTGATCGCGGTCGGCGTCGGCGGGCTGGAAGCGGAGAACGTGATGCTGGGCCGCGCCTCGTGGATGCGCACGCCGGACATCGTCGGCGTGGAGCTTTCCGGCCGGCCGCAGCCGGGCATCACCGCGACCGACGTGGTGCTGGCGCTGACCGAATTCCTGCGCCAGTCGAAGGTGGTCGGCGCCTATCTCGAATTCCGCGGCGAAGGCGCGGCGGCGCTGACCGTCGGCGACCGCGCGACGATCAGCAACATGGCGCCCGAGTACGGCGCGACCGCGGCGATGTTCTTCATCGACGGCAACACCCTGGACTACCTGCGCCTGACCGGGCGCGACGAACACCAGGTCGGGCTGGTCGAAACCTATGCGAAGGCCGCCGGCCTGTGGGCCGACGATCTTGCCGACGCGCAATACGAGCGCACCCTGCACTTCGACCTCTCGTCCGTGGTGCGCAACATGGCCGGTCCCTCGAACCCGCACCGGCGCCTGCCGGTCAGCGCATTGCAGGAACGCGGCATCGCCGACGAGGCCAAGCTGCAGTCCGGCAAGGCGGAGGAAGCGCAGGGCCTGATGCCCGACGGCGCGGTCATCATCGCCGCCATCACCAGCTGCACGAACACATCCAACCCGCGCAACGTGATCGCCGCCGGCCTGCTCGCACGCAACGCGGTGGCGAAAGGCCTGGTGCGCAAACCGTGGGTCAAGACCTCGCTCGCGCCCGGCTCAAAGGCGGTCGAGTTGTACCTGCGGGAAGCCAACCTGCTCGACGACCTGGAGAAACTCGGCTTCGGCATCGTCGGCTTCGCCTGCACCACCTGCAACGGCATGAGCGGCGCGCTCGACCCGAAGATCCAGCAGGAAATCGTCGACCGCGACCTGTATTCGGTCGCGGTGCTGTCAGGCAACCGCAACTTCGATGGCCGCATCCATCCCTACGCCAAGCAGGCCTTTCTCGCCTCGCCGCCGCTGGTGATCGCCTACGCCATCGCCGGCACGGTGCGCTTCGACATCGAGAAGGACGCCCTCGGGCTGGATGCCGGCGGCAACCCGGTCACGCTCAAGGACATCTGGCCCAGCGACGAAGAGATCGACGCCGTGGTGAAGGCCAGCGTCAGGCCGGAGCAGTACCGCGCGGTCTACGACCCGATGTTCCAGCCGCGTGCCGGCACGCAGGCGAGCCCGCTGTACGACTGGCGTCCGATGAGCACCTACATCCGCCGCCCGCCGTACTGGGAAGGCGCGCTGGCCGGCGAACGCACCCTGCGCGGCATGCGCCCGCTGGCGGTGCTGGGCGACAACATCACCACAGACCACCTGTCGCCGTCGAATGCGATCCTCCCTTCCAGCGCCGCCGGCGAATACCTGGCGAAGATGGGCCTGCCGGAAGAGGACTTCAATTCCTACGCGACCCATCGCGGCGATCACCTGACCGCGCAGCGCGCGACCTTCGCCAATCCGAAGCTGCTCAACGAGATGGTGCGCAATCCCGACGGAAGCGTGAGACAGGGCTCGCTGGCGCGGGTCGAGCCGGAAGGCAAGGCCATGCGCATGTGGGAAGCCATCGAAACCTACATGCAGCGCCGGCAGCCGCTGATCATCGTCGCCGGCGCCGACTACGGCCAGGGCAGCTCGCGCGACTGGGCGGCCAAGGGCGTGCGGCTCGCCGGCGTGGAAGCGATCGTCGCCGAAGGCTTCGAGCGCATCCACCGCACCAACCTGATCGGCATGGGCGTGCTGCCGCTGGAATTCAAACCGGGCGACACGCGCGCGACCTACGCCATCGACGGCACCGAGATCTTCGACGTGATCGGCGAGCGCAGCCCGCGCGCCACGTTGACCTTGGTCGTCCATCGCAGGAACGGCGAAACGCTGGAAGTGCCGGTGACCTGCCGGCTGGACTCGGACGAGGAAGTCCAGATCTACGAAGCCGGCGGCGTGCTGCAGCGCTTCGCCCAGGATTTCCTCGAAATGTCGAAAGCGGCCTGACATGACTGCAAGCCCCCAACTCCGCATCCCCGCCACCTACATGCGCGGCGGCACGTCCAAGGGCGTGTTCTTCCGACTCGAAGACCTGCCAGAGGCCGCGCGCGTGCCCGGCCCGGCGCGCGACGCGCTGCTGATGCGGGTGATCGGCTCGCCCGACCCCTACGGCAAGCACACCGACGGCATGGGCGGGGCGACGTCCTCCACAAGCAAGGCGGTCATCATCGCGCCGGCGTCGGTGCCGGATCACGACGTCGATTACCTGTACGGCCAGGTCAGCATCGACACCGCCTTCGTGGACTGGAGCGGCAACTGCGGCAACCTGTCCACCGCGGTGGGACCGTTCGCGATCGCCAACGGCTTCATCCCGGCCGAACGCATCCCGCACAACGGCAGCGTGACCGTGCGGGTCTGGCAGGCCAACATCGGCAAGACCATCCTGGTGCACGTGCCGATCGCGGATGGGCAGGTACAGGAAACCGGGGATTTCGAGCTGGATGGCGTGACCTTCCCGGCGGCGGAGATCGTGCTGGAGTTCCTCGATCCGTCGGACGATGGCGATGCCGGTGGCGCGATGTTCCCCACCGGCAACCTGGTCGACGACCTCGACGTTCCCGGCGTCGGCACGCTGAAGGCGACCATGATCACCGCCGGCATCCCGACCGTGTTCGTGAACGCCACCGACATCGGCTACGACGGCACCGAGCTGCAGCTCGCGATCAACGAAGACAAGGCCGCGCTGGCGAAGCTGGAGGCGATCCGCATCGCCGGTGCACTGCGCATGGGCCTGATCAAGGCGCCGGAAGAAGCGGCCATACGCCAGCACACGCCCAAGGTGGCGTTCGTCGCGCCGCCGAAGGACTACGCATCGTCCAGCGGCAAGCGCATCGCCGCCGGCGACATCGACCTCAACGTGCGCGCGATGTCGATGGGCAAGCTGCACCACGCGATGATGGGCACGGCCTCGGTCGCCATCGCCACCGCCGCGGCGGTGCCGGGCACGCTGGTGAACATCGCCGCAGGCGGCGGAACGCGCGAAGCCGTGTGCTTCGGCCATCCTTCCGGCACCCTGCGCGTCGGCGCGACGGTGCTGCAGGCCGATGGCGAATGGCGGGTCACGAAGGCGGTCATGTCCCGCTCGGCGCGGGTATTGATGGAAGGCAGGGTGCGGGTTCCGGCCGACGCCATCTGATCGAACGGTGACGCCGTTCCGCCATTGCAGGGCGTAATATCGATCGCTACCGTCCCGCCTGCCCGACAGCCGCATGTCCCAGCCCGCCAACTCGCCCGCCCCAAACCTGTCCACGCTGCGCCCGCGCCCGGACGTCGAACTGGGCCGGCGCGCGGAGGTGCGGGTGGAGAAATTCATCGACGCCGCCACCGAAGTGTTCGCGGAGAAAGGCTACCGGCAGGCCAGGCTCAGCGACATCGTCGCCCGCGCCGGCGGTTCGCTGGCCACCCTGTACCGCGCGTTCGGCGACAAGGAAGGCCTGGCCTACGCCATCATCGAGCGCCGCCTCGAAGACATGATGCGGCGCCTGCAGGCGCTGGACCTGTCCGGGCAATCGCCCGAACAGGCGTTGCACCTGACCGCCGAACTCATCGCCGACAGCCTGGCCCGGCCCGACTCGCGCATCCTGCACCGGATCGTGATCGGCGAAGGCCAGTCCTTCCCGCAGCTGCGCGACTGGTACTTCGAGCATACCGTCACGGCCATCCGCGATCGCCTGGGCGCGTATTTCGAACAGGAAGCCGCAGCGGGACGCCTGCGCTTCGCCTCGTGTTCCACCGCGACCCACCAGTTCTACATGATGCTGTTCGGCGACTGGATCATCCGCATCGCCTGCGGCAACCCGCAAGCCGGCGATCCCGAGCAACTGCGCGCCTACGCGCACGACGCGGTGGACCTGTTCCTGCACGGCGCGTTGCCGCGCTGAAGCCCGGCGCGAACCCTCACGCCTTGCCGGAAAACCAGGGCCACCAGCCCTTGCCCGTCAATGCATAGCGGTCCGCCGCGCGCTCCAGCGGATTGCGCACGCTGACCCCACCGCACAGCAGGTAAATGGGCAGGAACAGCGGCCCCAGCACCATGTACTGGAACACGTGCGCGCGTTCGTGGTCGCCCAGCACGATGGGCGGATGCTCGCGGCGGCCCGCGCGGTGCTCGTAAGTGGCGCACGGCGAATCGAGCGTGTCGCCGGTGTGCAGGATCACGTTGCCGAAGGTGATCGCCCCGCCCGGCCCCCACGGCCAGCGATGGAACACCAGCGCCAGTTCGCGCCGGTTGAAATGGACATGCGCGCCGGCCAGGCAGCCCGCCGCGCCGGCCAGCAGGCCGAGCACGGTGTTCGGCACGGCCCAAACCATGCCGAGCGCACGCAGCACGGCCAGCCCGAATCCCTGCATTGCCGCGCTGCTCAATCCGCCTCGTTGGGCATCAGCAGCCACAGGATCAGGTAGACCAGGATGCCGGGGAACGCGGCCGACGCGATCGACACGATCACGAAGATCGCGCGCAGCATCGTCGCGTTCCAGCCGAAGCGATGGGCAATGCCGCCCATCACCCCGGCGATCATGCGGTCGTTCAGCGATCGGGCAAACGGTTTCTGCGCGGACATGGACGCCTCCCTGTCGGTCGCGGCAAGTCTAGCGCGTCACGGCGCCGGCGCGGCTGAATCGCGCAGCAGCCGCAATTGCGCGCGGAACCATGCCGCGGAGTCCTGCTCCGCCTTGCCCGGGCAGCGCACCCGGTAGGCCTTGCCGCTGATGCTGCTGCGGCTGGCCGCACGCGCGATGAACTGTTCCGGCGTATCGACCATATCCTTCTTCAGCAGGTAGTCGTACTTGCGCTGCAGGTGCGCTCGCGCCCGCGCGGCGTCGTGCCACGCGCCGTTGCGGTTGAACTCGCACCGCGAAGACGACAGCGCATCCATCAGCCCGGCGATCTCGCGCGCCGCCTGCGGCGAAGGCGCGGCTCCTGCCTCAAGCGGCAGCAGCAGGGTGACGACGAAGGCGGCAAGTTTCACTCTGTCCATGGAAACCGGAAAACACCGCCTTGTAGAGCCGAATTCATTCGGCTCTACAAGGCAAGGGGGCGCTCAGCGCGAGCGTTTGGTCAGCCATTCGTGGATCGACGCCGGCACCTCGCGCTGGGCGCGGCTGGAAACGTAAATGCCGATGTGGCCGCCCTTGAAGCTGAGCTCGCTGTAGTCGGTGCTGCCCACCAGCTTCGCCAGCGCGCGCGAGGCGTCGGGCGGTACCAGGTGGTCCTGCTCGGCGAAGATGTTCAGCACCGGCATGTCCACGAAGCCCAGGTCCACCTCCTCGCCGTCGATCTCGATGCCGCCGTTGAGGAAACCGTTGCCCTGGTAGAACTGCTTGATGAACTGGCGGAACGCCTCGCCGGCCAGGTCGGGCGAATCGAAGATCCACTTCTCCATGCGCAGGAAATCCTCGATCGCGCGCTTGTCGTCGAGGATGTCGACCAGGCCCATGTATTTCTGCAGGTTCAGCCGGAACGGCTTCAGCATCAGGTAGCTGGCGTTCATCAGGTCGGCCGGCACGTTGCCCAGCGTGTCGACGAACAGGTCCACGTCCATCTGCCGGGTCCAGTTCGACAGCATGTTGTCCGGCGTGTGGAAATCCACCGGCGTGACCATGGTGATCAGGTTCCTGACCTTTTCCCGGTGCAGCGCCGAGTAGCACAGCGAGAACGCGCCGCCCTGGCAGATGCCCAGCAGGTTGATCGCATCGACGCCATGGGCGTCGCGCAGGTGATCGACCGCACCGTCGATGAAGCGGTTGATGTAATCGCCCAGTTCGAGGAAGCGGTCGGAGCGGTCCGGATAGCCCCAATCGATGATGTAGACGTCCTGGCCGAGCGCCAGCAGGCCCTTGACCAGCGAGCGGTCGTCCTGCAGGTCGACCATGTACGGCCGGTTGACCAGCGCATAGGAAATCAGCAGCGGCAGCTTCGAAGTGGGCTTGGCCTCGCCGACGAAGCGATACAGCGCCACCTTGCCGTCGCGCCAGACTTCCTCCTTGTGCGTCGCGCCGTAGTGCACGTCGTCGACTTCCGGCAGGGTCTGCAAGCCGGCGGCCAGCTTCTGCTGCACGCCGAGCATTTCCCGGGCCAGTGCGTCGGGAGTGAAATTCAGCGGACCGTTCATTTGCGCTCACCCTTCCTGTCGTTGCGCCTGGCCGGCTGCTGCGGGCCGAGCGGCGGCGGCGGCGCGTAGCGCGCGACCCAGTCCTTCATCGACACGATGTTGCCCTTGGCGGGCGTCCTGACCGGTTTCGCGGGCTTGCCCGCTTTCTTCGCCGGTTTCGCGGCCGCCCGCGGGGCTTCGGCCGCCGCACGCTTGCTCGGTGAAGCCGCGCGGCTGGCGATCGCGCGACGTGGCGCAGGCTTGGCGCGCGGTTTCGCGGCCGCAGCCGGCCTGGCCGGCTTCTGCGCCGGACGGCGTCGCGCGGCTGTCTTCTTGCTTGCCTTCGTGCCGGCTGCCTTGGCGGCTTTCTTCACCGCCGGCTTCGGCTTCGCCGGCTTTGCGGCCCGCGCGGGCGTCGGCGGCGCCGGTTCGGCGGCAGGCGCGGCCTGTCGGCGGACACCGGGTTTCGCCCTGGTTTCCCGCGCCTGCTGGCGCATCGCACGCTCCAGCTGGGCGATCTTGCGGTGCGTCGAATCGACCTCGGTGCGCGTCGGCATGCCGAACAGCCCGCAGATCTTCTCCACCTCCACCTGCACCGCGCCGCGCAGACGCATCTGCGCATTGGTCAATTCGCCATAGACTTCACGGAACGATTCGGACAGCGCCTCCGCGGCATAGGCATCCTCGGCCGCGTCGATCCACAGGTCGAACAAGGCACGCGCGCTGGTCAACTGGCGGCCGGGTTCTTCGCGCTCCGCCAGCTTGTCCTCGAACAGCGACAGCGCGTTCTGCATCACCCGCGCCATCAGCGCGTTGTATTCCTTGTTGCGCTCCTGGTAATCCCGGTGGGCCTGCAGCAGCGCCTGCCAGCGCTCCTGGTGCTCGCGCGCGGGCCCGAAGGCCGGCAGGTGCAGCCAGCGCGACTGCTCGCCGCGGGCAGCGCTTTGCAGCGCCTCGATGAACGGCGCGGCCTGCTCCAGCCAGTTGTCCAGGCTTTCCTGCCCGCCGGCCTGCATCGCGCGGAAGATCTCGGCGAAGGGATTGGCGTCCGCGGCGCTCGCGCCCAGTGCCGCGCGCCAGGCGCTGGCGATGTCGGCGGCGCTGCCGTTTTGCCCGGCGAACTGCGCGGCGACCTGCTGCATCTGGCCGTACCAGCCGCTGGCCAGCTGGTTGAAGCGGTTCACCGCGTCCATCGCGTCGGAACGCGCGCCGGGCAGCAGTTGCGACCACCATTGCGTGGCCTGCTGCCAGCCCGGTTGCCCGACGCCCGGCAGGCCCGCGCCGGCCGCACCCTGGCGCATGGCGTCGCCCCAGGCGTTCCAGTACTGGCGCGCCAGCGACTCGAAGTCGCCGCCGCCGAAATTCCCGTTGCCGAACATCGCCTGCCCTCCATCGTCACGCGACGATCATAGCAACCGCGATGGAAATTTCCCCGCGCCGCGATCCGGGCGCGGCAAGCGCACGCAGGCCGTGCGGTTGCGTATGCAATCCGTCAGGGAATGCCGAACTGATCGGCCTGCACCGCGCCCATGCCGCGGCCCCTGGCTTCGATCACGGCGTCCGCCGGCAGTTGCGCGTTTCCGTCCAGCACGGCGTCGATGCGGTCCAGCGCAGCGTAGAACTGCGGCAGCATCGGCGCATAGCGCGCGCCATAGGCCGGGAACGCGAGGAAGGCGTCGAAATGCTCGCCGTTGCGCACCTGCCAGTAGCGCACGTCGCGGCCCGCCGCCTGCGCTGCGGCTACGTAGGGCGCACTGCTGAAGGCCGGCGGCACCAGCCCGTCGTCGGTGCCGTGCACGACCAGCACCGGCAGGCCGGCGCGCGGCAGGCCTGCCCTGGTCACGGCGATGCCCTCGCGCACGCGCCGGGCGGCGTCGCCCTGCCCGTCCCACAGCGCGCGCAGGCACTGCAGGCCCGGCAGGGTGAAGTCCGGCGGAGCCAGCTTCGTGTCGACGATGCCGACGCCGTTGCCCGGCGGGATGCCGGCCGCGTCGCTCCACCACGCCGCGCGCTCGGCGTCGCTGGCCGCGCGTGCGCTGAAGTCGGGATTCTGCGCGGAGAACGCATAGCCGCACGGATGCTCGCCCACGCCATACCTGCCGTAGGCCGAGGCATAGGTGACCGCGACCGCGCGCCACAGGTCGAAACCGACGCTCAGCGCGCCGGCGTGCAGCGTCGCGTCGGTCCAGCCGTTGGCGCGCATCCTGTCGTAGGCCGATTTCGCCTGCGTCGCGACATCGCCGCCTTCGACCAGGCCGGCCGCCTTCAGTGTGGCGCAGCGCGCCTGCCACAGCGGTTCCACCTGCGCACGCACCGGCGGCTGCGGCAGCGATTCGGCCGGCAGGTGCAACAGCGCGCACGGCATCAGCAGCGCAGCCTCGGTGGTGTAGTCGTACAGCGCCCGCCCGCCGTGGCCTTCGACGTAGACATTCGGTTCGCCGGCGACGACCGCGTCGAGCCAGCCGCTGTCCCCTTCGGCCGCGCGCAGCACCGCGCCGCCGCCGTTGGAGATGCCGACCGCGACGACGCGGGTGTTGTCGAAGGTGAACGGCGCGGCGTTCGGGAAGGCCGCATTCAGCACCGACAGCGCGAATTCCGCCGCCTGTTTCACGTGCACGCCCCAGTCCGCCTCCGGGTTGTCCCGCGAATGCGCATGCTTGAACGCGACGCCCTTCGCATCGGCCGGCGCATCGGGCGCGAACGCCAGTTCGTCCGCGCCGGCCCGGCCCGGCGTGCCGTCCAGCTTCACGCCCTGCTTCGTGTCGAGATCGAAGTAATCGGTGCCCGCGCCCTTGTCGGTGTAGGCCACGGCGCAGCCCTTCGGCAGGCCCCAGGCGCCGGCCACGGCGATGGCGCCGTAGACGCCGCGCGAGCCCGAGGCCGGCGCGACCAGCACGCAGCGCTTCTTCGCGTCGAAGGCGTCCGGCACCTGCACCAGCACGCGATGCGGCTGCTTCGCGCCCGGCGCGCGGGCGAACGCGCTGAATTCGCGCCCCGGCACCGCCGCGACGCTGCCGTAGACCTCGCCGTAGCCGCCGTTCGGCGACAGGTCGGCGATACCGCGCCAATTGCCCCAGATCGCGCGGCGGCGCAGTTCGGCGGCGGTCGGATGCGCCGGGTCGGCGAACGCCGGCGGCACCATCGCGCGCAGGCCGTCCAGGCCCAGGCCGGCGCTCAGCAGGTCGTCGCTGCCGCGATGTTCGGTGATGCGCTGCGGCTGGAGCATGGCGGAGTTCTCCGACTGCGAAACGGGAGCGCCCGCGCAGGCGGACAGCAGGCAGGCCAGGGCCGCAAGCGCGGCGCGGAAGGACGGATGCTTGTTCATGCGTGCAAGCTAGCGCGGGCGGGCGGAGGCGTCATCGTACTTTGGTACCACGACGCCGGCCCGGTTTGCTGTCAGCATGCGCCGATCCTGCGAAAATCCCGCCATGCCCAAGCTGCTGATCGCCGACGACCACCCGCTGTTCCGCGCCGCGCTGCGCGGGGCCGCCGCCGACGCGGTGGCCCAGCTCTCGGTGCTGGAAGCCGAATCGCTGGACGGCGTGCTGCAGGCGCTGGACGCCCATCCCGACATCGACCTGGTGCTGCTGGACCTGCACATGCCGGGCAACCACGGCCTGGCCGGGCTGGCGGCGATCCGCGCGCAGTTCCCGGCGGTCGCGGTGGTGGTGGTCTCGGCCAACGACGATCCGCGCGTGGTGCGCCGCGCGCTGGACCACGGCGCGGCCGGCTACCTGCCGAAGAGTTCGGGGCTGGAGGAACTGCGCGAGGCGATCCGCAGCGTGCTGGCCTGCGAACAGTGGCTGCCCGCCTCGCTGCGCGCGGCGGTCGCGCGCGCGCAGTCGTCGAGCCACGACACGGAACTGGCCGCGCGCCTGGCCAGCCTGTCGCCGCAGCAGTTCCGCGTGTTGAGCTTCGTCGCCGAGGGCCTGCTGAACAAGCAGATCGCCGACCGCCTGGACGTGCAGGAACGCACGGTCAAGGCGCACCTGTCGGCGATTTTCGACCGACTCGGCGTGCGCAACCGCACCCAGGCCGGGGTGGTGCTGCGCGAGCTGGAGCTTTCCGACCCGGCGCGCCAGCTGGAAGGCTGATGACCGCGCCCGGCTTCACGCTGCGCCCTGCCCGCATCGAGGATGCCGCCGAAATCGCCCGGCTGTCGACCGAACTGGGCTACCCCGCGAGCGCCGCCGGAATGACGCCGCGGCTGCGGTCCGTGCTCGATGACCCGAAACATCACGTCGTCGTCGCAGCGGCAGGCGACGGCCTGCTCGGCTGGATCGGCCTGGAGCGCCGCCTCAGCCTGGAAGGCGGCGAACGGGCCGAGATCGTCGGCCTGGTCGTCGATGCCCGGTCGCGTCGCGCGGGCGTCGGCGCGGCGCTGACGCAGAGGGCCGAACGATGGGCGCGCGAACTCGGCTACGACCAGCTGGTCGTCCGCTCCAACGCCGCGCGTATCGAATCGCATCCCTTCTACGAGAAGCACGGCTACGTGCGCCGGAAGACATCGCACGTCTACTTCAAGCAGCTTTAAACCCTTCTCCCCTCGGGAGAAGGTGCCCCGAAGGGGCGGATGAGGGTACGGCGAGATTGATAAGCTCGGACTACTCAAAAAATTCAACGAGCGAAAAACTCACGCGGATATTTCCTCGCAAGTCCCCGCCTCCGCTCTCCGCCGAACCCTCACCCCAACCCCTCTCCCGAAGGGAGAGGGACTCAATCCTCAAACCCGCGAATACGCCCAGGACAGCATCTTCCCGTCGCGATAAGGCATTACCCCGTGGAACGCGCGCGGATCGTCGTCGAACACCAGCGGCAGGAAATGCCGGTCGCCGTCCCACAGCGGCAGGTCCATGATCCGGTCGACATCGACCCATTCCAGCGTGCCTTCCGGATTGTCGGCAAAGGGTTCGCCGGAGAACGCCGTCACCACGAACACGAAGCCCAGCCAGTCTTCGCCGTGCTTGCCGAAACCGGGCCAGCTGATCGTGCCGCGCAGCGACAGTGCCCCGCATTCGATGCCCGCTTCCTCGCGTATCTCCCGGCGCATGCCCGCGACCACGTCCTCGTCGGCTTCCAGCTTGCCGCCCAGCCCGTTGTACTTGCCCAGGTGCAGGTCGCCGAGCCGCGCGTTGCGGTGGATCATCAACACCCGCCTGCGATCGGGCGAAAACACGTAGCCGAGGGTCGCGACGATGGGGGTATAGGGCATGCGGCGGTTTCCGTCGGAAAATTCGCGTCTATTGTAGGAGCGCATCGCAGGGGCGCGACATGGACGATGACGCCATGCGGAATCTCTCGCAGGCCGTGAGGCTTTCGGTCGCGCCCAGGTGCGCTGCTGCAGTGCGCATCTACGCTTGAAGGCCGAGGAATTCCCGTATCCGCTGCAATTCCTCCTCCAGCGCCACCTTGAAGGCCGCCCCGCGCGGCGCGGGGCCGACGAAGCCGAGTTCGTGCTTCAGGACGCCCTTCTCCACGCGCAGGTTGGCCCAGCCGTGCATCTGTTCGCCCCACAGCAGCGGCAACGCGTAGTGGCCCATGGTGCGCTTCGCCGCCGGCGTGTAGGCCTCGAATCGGTAGCTCCAGCCCCAGAGCAGCGAAAACCGGCGGCGGTCCCAGACCACGGGGTCGAATGGCGCCAGCAGGCGCAACTGCGCATCGGGCGCATGGCGTCTGGAGGGGGGATTCTCGTCGGCCGGCCAGAACCAGGTCTTGCCCTCCACCTGCGCGTGCCCGTAACGCGCCTTCGCCTGCTTGAACGCCTGCCGCGTTTCGGCGCGAAGATGCGGCGCGCCATAGCCCAGCAATGAAACCAGATAGCCCAGGCTGGCCGATGGCAGCGGCGCGTACAGCGCCACGACCCTGTCCAGCAATGCCTCGGCACGGGCCAGGCGCGCGGCCGGACTGTCGTCGATCGGCGGATGCGCGATGGCTTCATACACGCGCGTGCCGCCATCGCGCCGCTTGACCCGCAGCAGGCCGCGGTAATGCAGGCCATCCAGCAACTGGGTACTGACGTTGAGCTCCCCGCCCCAGTACCCCGGCTGGCGTCCGTGATGGCTGAAGGCTTCCAGCACGTCCGTCGGATGGGTCGGGCCGTGCCGGCGCACGAATTCGAGCAGTTCCGCCGCCTGTCGCTGCTCTTTCGCATCCCATTCGCGCCGGGGCGTGCGCGGATGCATCAGCCGCAGTGCGTCGCGCGGCAGGAACCCGTAGTTGACGAAGCAGTCTTCCTCGACGTCCAGCCGCGGGTAGCGGCGCTCGAGTTCGCCGGCCCGGTAGTCGCGGACCCGGTGGCGCAGGATCAGGTCCTGCGCACGCGCCGGCGCGCGCATCGGATCGGCCTGCACGAATCCCAGCCGCCTGATCGCGGCGCCCAGCGTGGTCGGCCTGAACAGGCTGCGGGCGATGGCGTGGCGGCGCAGTTGTCCGATGTCGAGGGGTTTTCTGCTCACGTAACCAGCGCCTTGCCGAAAACGGAAGGGCATCGTGGCCGAGCCACGTCGCACGCCTCGCGACATCCGCGCGCAGGCATGGTTTCAGGCAACGACGCGATGCGCCGCCAGCATCCGGTCCAGCACCGACTTCAGCGCCAGCGGACGCAGCGGCTTGGACAGCAACGGCAGGTCGGCCTGCTGCGCGGCATGGCGCACGGTGCCGGTCTGGTCCGCGCTGAGGATCAGGCAAGGTCGCGCCCCGAAACGCGCGACCAACCGCTCGTGCAGCTCCACGCCGGTGTCGTCGCGGTCGAGATGGAAATCGAACAGCCAGGCGTCGACCGTTTCATGCGCCAGCGCCGCTGCCGCGCCGTCGCCATCGGTCGCCGCCAGCACGCGGCAGCCCCAGCCTTCCAGCATCCGTCGCAGCGCATCCAGGGCCATGGAGTCGTTGTCCACGGCCAGCAGGACGCGCCCGGCCAGGCCGCCCCGCACCGCCGCGGCAGGCGCCGCCTGGCGCGAAGTCACGCGCGGCAGTTCCACCGCGAACACCGTGCCCACCCCGAGCCGGCTGCGCAGCGACAGCGGCGCGTCGAGCAGCCGCGCGATGCGGTCGGCGATGGAAAGCCCCAGGCCCAGGCCCTGCCCGGCCGCATCCTCGCCACGGCGGAATTCCTCGAAGATCGCCTGCGATTCGTGCTCGGCGATGCCGGGACCGGTGTCGTGCACTTCCACCCGCAACCTGTCGCCGACGCGACGCACGCCCAGCAGGACGCCGCCGCATGGCGTGTAGCGCACCGCATTGGCCAGGAAATTCTGCAGGATGCGTCGGAGCAGCTGCGGGTCGCCGTGGATCCACGCACGCGTCGGCACGTAGCGCAGGCGCAGCCCGCGCTCGGCGGCGATCGCGCGAAACTGTTCCGCCAGCGGTTCCAGCACGTCGGCCAGCGGGAAGTCGCGCGGTTCGGGCGACAGGCCGCCGGCTTCCAGCCGCGACATGTCCAGCAGCGTGTTCAGCAGATCGGCGGTGGAATCCAGCGCACCACCGATCTGCCGCGCCAGTTCGCGCTGCTCGCCGCCGCTGCGCTGCTGCAGGGCGTCGGTCAGCAGATGCGCCGCGTGCAGCGGCTGCAGCAGGTCGTGGCCGATGGCCGCAAGGAAGCGGCTCTTGGCGTCGTTGGCGTGCTCGGCCTCGCGCTTGGCCGTTTCCAGCAACGCAGTGCGCTCGGCCACGCGCTGTTCCAGCGTTTCGTTGGCGCGCTTCAGTTCGCCCTCGGCACGGCGCGAGTCGCTGACGTCGGTATAGGTGGCCACGAAGCCGCCGCCGGGCATCGGATTGCCGCGTATCTCGATGATGCTGCCGTCGGGGAACACGCGCTCGGTCAGGTGCGGCGTGCCGGCGCGCATGAAAGCGATGCGTCGCTGCAACGCGCCCTCGTCGGAACCGCGGTGCGGCATGCGCCGCAGCGCCCACCGGGTCAGGTCGGCGACGGGCCGGCCGACCTGCAGCAGTTCCTCGGGGAAACCGAACAGTTCGGCATAGCGGCGGTTCCAGGCGACCAGGCGCTGCTCGCGGTCGACCACGCTGATGCCCTGGCTCATGTTCTGCAGCGCGGCTTCAAGCAACTGCTGGTTGAAGCGCAGGTCCTGCGAAGCCTCGCCGACGATGGCGGCGACGGTGTCGAGTTCGCCAGCCTCGCTGCGCGCCGCATTCAGCAGCAGGCGCGCCGATGCGGAACCCAGCACCGCGGACAGTTCGCGTTCGACCCGCGCTTCCACCGCATCCGGCACCGGACCGCTGGCGGGCGCGCCGGCCAGCAGTTGCTCGACGCGTTCGCGCGCGAGGAAACGCAGGCCGGCCGCGCGCAGCGCCTCGCGCCCGAGACGTCGCCCGGCCAGGCGCGGCGTTTCCCGACGCCAGCCGACCGCCAGCATGGTCAGCGCGATGCCGACGAACAGGCTGGCGCCGACCGCGCGGCCCAGCGGACTCCAGCCGGTCAGGCCGAACAGCCCCGCCGGCGACAGCCAGGACTGGCCCAGCGGTCCTTCGCGCAGCCACGCGGGCGCGGCGTCGCCCTGCCCGGCCAGCATCGGCACCAGCATCACCCAGGTCCACACCGCGAAGCCGCCGACCACGCCGACGATGGCCGCCCGCGGCGGCGTCTGCGGCCGCCACACCGCAAAGCCCAGCGCAGGCGCCAGCGTCGCCAGCGCCGAGAAACTGACCGCACCGACGTCCGCCAGCGCCTCGTTGCCGCCGATCCAGCGGCTGTACGCCCACGCCGACAGCATGATCGCGACGATGCATGCGCGACGCAGGCGCAGCACGTCGCCGCGACGGTCGCCGCCGCGCGCCTTCGACCACGCACTGCGCAGCAGGCCCGGCGCGAACCAGTGGTTGCCAATCATCAGGCTCAGCGCCAGCGTGCTGACCACGACCATGCCGGTGGCCGCGCTGAGCCCGCCGAGGAAGGCGAACAGGGCCACGCCATGCCGCCCCTGCGCGTACGGCAGCGCCAGCGCGTACATGTCGGACGGAACCGAATCGCCGAGCAGCGCGGTGCCGGCACGCGCCAGCGGCAACGCCGGCAGCGCGATCAGCGCGAGGTACAGCGGAAACAGCCAGCGCGCGGTGGACACGTCGCGGTCGTCGCGGCATTCGACCACGCCGACGTGGAACTGGTGCGGCAGGATGAACATCGCCAGCGCGCCCAGCAGCACCAGCGGCGCGAAACCACCGGCGGGCTGCGGCGACGGCAGGGACCCAGCCTCTGGCAGCGCGTCCAGCCCGAACCAGACGAAGGCGCCCAGCGCCAGCATCGCGGCCAGCTTGAACAGCGACTCGAACGCCATCGCCAGCACCAGGCCGCGGTTGTGCTCGGCCGCGCTGGCGCGGCGCGTGCCGAACAGCATCGCGAACAGCGCCATCGCCAGCGCCACGTACAGCGCGCTGTCGCGCCACGGCGCGGCGGCCGGCGAGCCGCCCGCACCGGCGGTCAGCGTGGCGAAACTCATCGTCACCGCCTTCAGTTGCAGCGCGATGTACGGAATCAGGCCCAGCACCGCGATCGCGGTGACCACGGCGGCCAGCCACGCGTCCTTGCCCAGCCGCGTGGCGATCAGGTCGGCGATGGAGGTGGCGTTGGTTTCCCGCGCCAACCGCACCAGCCGCACCATGAAGGCCACCGCCAGCGCGTAGAACAGGATCGCGCCGAGGAAGGTCGGCGGCAGCGGCCAGCCGTAGCGCGCGGCCTGGGTCACCGTGCCGTAGAACGTCCACGAGGTGCAGTGCACCGCCAGCGA
>JBDHQQ010000123.1:0-7381 GCA_039807145.1 Pseudoxanthomonas sp.
GCGCGCGTTCTCGAATGGATACGCCGGGCCGCTGGGCAGCAGCTGCGCGGCGACATCGACATGCAGCACCGGCGTCGTGGGGGTCACGTCCAGGCGTTCGCCGGTCTCGATGAACCAGTCGCTGGCGAACGCCGCCTCCAGGTGCGCGACCGCAGGACCCTGTACCCGCGCGACCAGCTCGCGATTGGGGAAGCCGGGGACGAAATCCGCCGAAGCGAGGTTCTGCGAGCCGACGTAGGCGGCGGCGTTGTCGATCACCGCGACCTTGCGGTGGTTGCGCAGGTCCATGCGCCCGCTGCGCCGCCAGCGCAGGCCGCCGGGCAGCATCGCCTGCACCTGCACGCCGGCTTCGCGCAG
This sequence comes from Pseudoxanthomonas sp., assembly GCA_039807145.1. Classification (GTDB taxonomy): domain Bacteria; phylum Pseudomonadota; class Gammaproteobacteria; order Xanthomonadales; family Xanthomonadaceae; genus Pseudoxanthomonas_A. The sequence continues at coordinate 358 of JBDHQQ010000123.1, forward strand.
CGGCCTGGCGTAGCGTCGCAGGCCGCGCTTGGCGCCGACCGCGTCCAGCAGCAGCCGGCACGGCACGCCGCGCGCGGCCGCGCGTCGCAGTGCGTCGGCCACCGCATCGCCGACCGCATCGTCGAACATCAGGTAGTACAGCAGGTGCACGCGTTCGCGCGCGCCATCGATGTCGTCCAGCAGCCGGCGCAGCGAGGCGTCGTAGTCGTCGAGCAGTTCGATCGCGTTGCCGTGGGTCGGCATGAAATCGCCCAGGCGCTCGAGCAGCGGCGCCATCTCGCTGTCGGCGCCGTGGCCTTGCGGCGTCCAGCGCAAGGCGCGCAGCGGCGCCTGTTCCTCGCGGATCACCTGCGACGCCAGCGCCTGCCGGCGCACCCGCTCGCGCGACAGCCATGGGTGGCCGAACAGCAGGTACAGCGGCAGCCCCAGCAGCGGCACGAAGCAGACCAGCAGCATCCAGCTGCGCGCCGCCGCCGGCGACGTGCGCGACGGGATCCACAGCAGCGCGGCCAGCCGGATGGCCCAGTCCAGCGCCAGCAGCCAGATGCCGGAGGACAGGCCGAGGAAATTCATCGGGCACGCTTCTGCGTCATCGGGCGATTGTGCCAAACGGGGGGATTCGACGCCGGGAACCCCTCTCGCCGCGCGGCGAGGAGTAGCCCATGCCCGGTTTCGCGCGACCAGCAAAAAGCCCGCCTTGCGGCGGGCTTTCGAAATCGCTGGATGACCAGCCTTCGGCTGTTGAAAACCGCTCCCCGCCTTCGCGGGGATGACGCAATGGCAAAGGCGAGCGCTGCGCGCTCGCGCCATTGCGTCACTTGATCTTCGTTTCCTTGTAGATCACGTGCTTGCGCACCACCGGGTCGTACTTCTTCATTTCCATCTTGCCGGGGGTGTTCTTCTTGTTCTTGTCCGTGGTGTAGAAGTGGCCGGTATCGGCCGTGGACAACAGCTTGATCTTGTCGCGCTTGCCTGCCATGTCCTGTCTCTCCTCAGATCTTCTCGCCGCGCGCGCGCAGCTCGGCCAGCACGGTGTCGATGCCGACCTTGTCGATGGTGCGCAGCGCGTGCGCGGAAACCTTCAGCTTGACCCAGCGGTTCTCGCTGGCGACCCAGAAGCGGCGCTCGTGCAGGTTGGGCAGGAAGCGGCGGCGGGTGTGGTTGTTGGCGTGGGAGACGTTGTTACCCGTCACCGTACGCTTGCCGGAAACTTGGCATACGCGGGACATCTGTGCACCTTCGTTGATTCGTTGTCGTCCATAGCCCGGAAGACGGCGGCCCCGGCGACGTGAAGCCGCCATGCGATGCGGGAAGGGAACGCTGCATGTCCAAGCCGGAATCGCGCTTCCGGCCGCAAATCCGGCAGGGCCGGACGCAGCGAGCCGCGTATTATGCCGGTTTTCCCTTGCGGGGCAAGCACTTAGCCGGCGGAAAATGCCCTTTCGGCGCGGCCCGGAATCGGCCGGCCCTTGCAAATCAATGACTTGCCTTGTCCCGGCGCCAGCCGCGGTGGCGGATATCCAGGTACAGGCTGTAGCCGGCGGTGAAGGCCGGGAACAGGTTCTGCAGGATCCCGACCGCGTCGTTCTTGCCGAACACGAAGTAGCTCAGCGTCATCAGGCTGCCGACGATGCTCATGTACCAGAACAGCCGCGGGATCACCGGCTTGCCCTGGCGCCTGCTGGCGATGAACTGCACCAGCCAGCGCCCGCCGAACATCAGCGCGCCGACCAGGCCGATCAGCTTCCACGGGCTCATGTGGATGCCGGTCCACTCTAGCCACGGCAGCGGCGCGTCCATGACGCCGGGCGCCTGCGCGGCCTGCGCGGCCTGCGCCACGGCGGCAAGCAGCGGCGTCACGCTTCTTCCACCGCGGTGCGGCGGCTGCGCGCGATCAGCCACGCGACGCCGCGCAGGTCGCGGATGCCGACCAGGGCGCGGTTGAGGTTGTTGTATTTCGACACGCCGCTGGCGCGGTGGCGGTGGTTGACCGGCACGCTGACCGTGTTCCAGCCGGCGCGCTGCATCAGCGCGGGCAGGTAGCGATGCATGTGGTCGAAGTAGGGCAGGTCGAGGAACGCATCGCGCTCGAACAGCTTGATCCCGCAGCCGGTGTCGGGCGTGGCGTCCTGCAGCATGCGCGAGCGGATCGCGTTGGCCCATTTCGAGGCCCAGCGCTTGCTGCCCGAATCCTGGCGGTTGACCCGCCAGCCGGCGAACAGTTTGGTGTTGGCGGCGGCGCTGTCGCGCTCGGCCAGCAACTTGGGGATGTCGGCCGGGTCGTTCTGGCCGTCGCCGTCGAGGGTGGCGATCCACGGCGCGCGCGCGGCCTTGACCCCGTTGCGCACCGCGGTGCTCTGGCCGCTGTTGGACAGGTGGCGGATCACGCGCAGCTCGGGCGTTTCCGCCTTCAGCGCCTGCAGGCGCTGCAGCGTGGCGTCCTTCGACAGATCGTCCACGTAGACGATTTCGAATTCGCCGCCTTTCAACAACGCGTTGCCGCGCAGCGCGGCGACGATCTCGCCGACCAGCGGCGCGACGTTGTCTTCTTCGTTGTACACCGGCACGACGACGGAAAGCGCGACGGACATGTGCGGATACCGTCGGTCAGCCGCGCGCGCCGCGCAGCCGTTCCAGCACGCCGTCCAGCGTGTCCAGGTCGGTGTAGTGGATCACCAGCTTGCCCTTGTTGCCGCGGCCGTGGGCGATGGCCACCTTGGCGCCGAGGGTTTCGGACAGTTCGTTCTCCAGCGCGGCGATGTCCGGCTGCGGCGCGGCCTTGGCCGGCTTGGCCTTCCTGCCATCGGCCGGCAGCTTGCCGGCGGCGAATTCGTGCGCGCGGCGTTCGACCTCGCGTACCGACCAGCCTTGCTCGGCCGCTTCGAAAGCGAGCTTGCTGGCCAGCTCCGGCGACAGGGTCAGCAGGGCGCGGGCGTGGCCCATTTCCAGCCGGCGCGCCTCCAGCAACGCGCGGATCGCCGGCGGCAGGTCGAGCAGGCGCAGCAGGTTGGACACCGCGGCGCGCGAACGGCCCACCGCTTCGGCGGCCTCGGCGTGGGTCAGCGAGAATTCGTCGATCAGCCGCTGCAGCGACTGCGCTTCCTCCAGCGGGTTCAGGTCCTCGCGCTGGATGTTCTCGATCAGCGCCATCGCGATCACGGTGCGGTCGTCCAGCTCGCGCACCACCACCGGCACTTCGCTCAGGCCGGCCTGCTGCGAGGCGCGCCAGCGGCGTTCGCCGGCGACGATCTCGAACGTACCGGCGGTGACCTCGCGCACCACGATCGGCTGGATCACGCCTTGCGCCTTGATCGACTCGGCCAGCTCGTCGAGCTTGGCCGGGTCCATCGCCGTGCGCGGCTGGTACTTGCCCGGCTGCAGCTGCGACACCGGCAGCCTGCGCAGCGCCTCGCCCGGCTGCGCCTGCGGCGGCGGCGTCTCGGCGGCGGCCTTGGGGCCGAGCAGGGCTTCCAGGCCGCGGCCCAGGCCGCGTTTCTTCGCGGGCGCGTTCTTCGGGGCGGACATCAGTAGTTCTCCTCGAATTGCGGTTGCCGCGGGCTTGCGCGCTCGGCCTGGCGACGCAGGATTTCCCCGGCCAGCCCCAGGTAGGCGACGCCGCCGCGGCTGGCCTTGTCGTAGCCGACGATGCTCTGGCCGTGGCTGGGCGCTTCGGCCAGGCGCACGTTGCGCGGCACGATGGTACGGAACACCTTGTCGCCGAAATGTTGCGTCAGCTCCGCCGACACCGCGTTGGCCAGGTTGTTGCGCACGTCGAACATGGTGCGCAGCACGCCTTCGATCTCCAGCGCCGGGTTCAGCCGCGCCTTCAGCGCGTCGATGGTTTCCAGCAGCGCGCTGAGGCCTTCCAGCGCGTAGTACTCGCACTGCATCGGCACCAGCACCGAGTCGGCCGCGGTCAGCGCGTTGAGGGTGAGCAGCGACAGCGCCGGCGGGCAGTCGATGATGATGAAGTCGTAGTCGCCGCGCAGCGGCTCCAGCGCGGCCTTCAACCGGCCTTCGCGGCCGTCGGCGTCCATCAGCCGGATCTCGGCCGCGGTCAGGTCGATGTTGCCGGGCATCAGGTCGAAGCCCTCGGCGGTGGCCAGCAGCGCGGCCTTCGCCTCGGTTTCGCCGAGCAGCACGTCGCAGGTGCCGGCTTCCAGCTCGCGCTTGTCCACGCCGCTGCCCATGGTGGCGTTGCCCTGCGCGTCCAGGTCGACCAGCAGCACGCGCTGCGGCGCGCGCGCCAGCGCGGCGGCCAGGTTGACGGCGGTCGTGGTCTTGCCGACCCCGCCCTTCTGGTTGGCGACGGCGATGATGCGGGCCATGGAAATGGGAAACGGTTGCGGAAGGGGGATTATGCGGGATGCCGGCGACAATTGTAGGAACGCACCGCAGGGGCGCGACTTGGCGTCTTGGAGGTTCGGCCGCGCCCCTGCGGTGCGCTCCTGCGGAAATCAATCGCGCCCGACCACGACCAGGTGGCGTTCCGCGTCCAGCCCCGGCACGGTCAGCGCGTGCACGGCCCGCACGCGCCAGCCCGGCGGCAGCGCGGCGATTTCCTCGTGCGGCATCGCGCCCTTCATCGCCAGCAGCTCGCCGCCGGGCTTCAGCAGGTGGCCGCCGACTTCGATGATGTCCGCCAGGGTGGCCAACGCGCGCGCGGTCAGCGCGTCGTAGGCGGCGGGTTCGTCCAATGCTTCGGCGCGGCTTTCGGCGACGCGTGCGTTGCCCAGCCCGAGCTGGCGCACCGCCTCGCGCAGGAAGCGCGCCTTCTTGCCGTTGCTTTCCACCAGCGTCACGCGCAGGCCGGGGTTGGCGATGGCCAGCGGAATCCCCGGCAGTCCCGGCCCGGTGCCCAGGTCGGCCAGCGCCGCGCCGTCTTGCGCCAGCGCGGCGACGTGCGCCTGCATCGCCAGCGAATCGAGCAGGTGCAGCGATACCATCCGCTGCGGCTCGCGGATCGCGGTCAGGTTGTAGGTGCGGTTCCAGCGCGCCAGCAGCGCCAGATAGGCCAGCAGCGGCGGCGCCAGCGCATCGGTGTCGAGGCCCAGCGCGGACAGGCCGTGGCGCAGTTCGGCTTCGATTCCGGGGGAAAGGACATCGCTCATCCGGGCATTATCGCCGCCGCCATGCGAGCACCGCGCGGTAGCCTGCCTGCGGCTCCCATTCGTGCAGGTGCCAATCGGCCGGCTGGCCCAGAGCCGGGTCGCACGCGACCAACTGCAGCGTGCCGTCGCGTTCGGCCAGCACCAGCTTTTCCAGCCCGAACGAAATCCCGTGTCCGTGGGCCTTCAGCACCGCTTCCTTGGCGCACCACAGGCGCACGAAGGCCGGCGCTTGCGCGGCCTCGGGCAGGGCCAGCAGGCGCGCGGTTTCATCGGGATGGAAGAAGCGCTGCGCCAGTTCCATCGCGCGCGGCCGCGGGCGCAGGAATTCCACGTCCACGCCGACTTCGACCGCTTCGCCCAGCGCCAGCAGCAGCAGCTCGCCGCTGTGGCTCCAGTTGATGTCGAAGCGCACGTGTTCGCCGCCCAGCTGCGGGCGTCCGCGCGCATCGCGCTCGATCCGCGGCGTGCTGCCATCCAGCGTCGCGGCCAGTATTCCGGAAGCGAACGTCTCGCCGCGTTGTCCGCGCGCATACGGCGCCAGCCAGACTTGTATCGGGCCGTATCGGCGGTGAGGTTGCGGGCCCGCGACCGAGGGCTGTTGCGATGCAGTGTGCATTCGGCGCAGGGCTGGGCTATTTAGCAGGGACGCAGGGACGCTACCCCACGCAGCTTAACAAGTGTTTCACCTCGGCGCCGCGCGGAGGCCTCCGCGGGCCCATCATCCACTCAAGGAGAAGCGTGCAGATGAATTTGCTCATACAACTGATCGTGGGCGGTATTGCCGGTTGGCTGGCCAGCATCGTGATGAAGCGCGACGGCTCGCAGGGCATCCTGCTGAACGTCATCGTCGGCATCGTCGGCGGCTTCCTCGGCGGCTGGCTGCTGCCGATGCTCGGTATCAGCCTGGGTGCCGGCTGGGTCGGCTATCTGATCACCGCACTGATCGGCGCCATCGTGCTGCTGCTGATCGTCAACCTGTTCACGCGCGGCAAGGCGCGCTGAACGACTTTCGCTGCGACCGCGTGCGCTGAATCGAAGACGCACCCAAGGTTCGTGGCGCGCAAAGGCCCGGTTCGCCGGGCCTTTGTTTGTACGGTCGCCCGGATACCCTACGAAGCCAGTCGCACCCACGCCGGCGCGTGGTCGCTCGGCCGCTCCCAGGTGCGCGGTTCACGGTCGATGCCGGCATCGATTGCGTGCTCGCGCAACGCGTCGGAAACCAGGGTCAGGTCTATGCGCAGGCCCAGGTTGCGGCGCAGTCCGCCCATCCGGTAGTCCCACCAGCTGAACACGCCGGCCTCGTCGCTGTGCAGGCGGAACGCATCGTGCAGGCCCAGCGCGTACAGCCGCTTCAGTGCGTTGCGTTCGGCGGTGGAGGTGAGGATGTGGTCGTCGTTCCAGACCTTGGCGTCGAACACGTCGCGGTCGTCGGGGGCGATGTTGAAATCGCCCATCACCACCAGTCGCGGATGGCGCTTCAGCTCGTCGGCCAGCCAGCCGTGCACCGCGTCCAGCCAGCGCAGCTTGTAGTCGTACTTCTCGGTGCCCACGTCCTGACCGTTGACCACGTACAGGTTGACGATTCGGATTGCCTGTCCCGGATCCGAGGATCCAGGAGCGCCGACGGTCGCGGCGATGACGCGCTTCTGCTCATCGTCGAAACCGGGAATGCCAACCTGCACGTCAGTCGGTGTTTCCCGCGACAGGATCGCCACGCCGTTGTAGGTCTTCTGTCCGGCGAACACGCTGCGATAGCCCAGTTCCGCCAGCACCGAGTCGGGGAACTTATGGTCCTCCAGCTTGGTTTCCTGCAGTCCGACCACGTCCGGCGCGAAATCGCGCAGCCATTGCTCGAGGTGTGGCAGACGCACGTTGAGGGAGTTGAGGTTCCAGCTGGCGATTTTCATGCGGCG
>JBDHQQ010000009.1:0-33543 GCA_039807145.1 Pseudoxanthomonas sp.
ACGTGGCCGAGCCGCGCCCGACCGACATCGTGTCGCCGCCCGCGCCGCCCGCGCCGCCCGCGCCGCAGCCCGAGATCGGCGCCAGCGTGGACATCTCGTCGAAGAACATGAACCCGCCGCGCTACCCGCCGGCCGCCGCGCGCTCCGGCATCGAGGGCACGGTGATCCTGATCATCGACGTCGACGCCAGCGGCAACGTCACCAACGTGTCGGTCGAGAAATCCAGCCGCAACCGCGACCTCGACCGCGCCGCGATGGATGCCGCGCGCAAGTGGCGCTTCAACCCCGGCCAGTCCGGCGGTCAGAAGGTCGCCGGTCGCGTCCGCGTTCCCGTCGACTTCACCCTGGGCGGCTGACCGGCCGCCCTCCGCAACACCGATTCCAACCGCAATCCACCGTCGTACTTTCAATCACCAATAAAGGGTCAGCGTCATGCTCTTCGAAACCTTGATCGCCACCGCCGCCGGGGGCAACAGCGCCGCCAACGCCATGAACCAGATGGGCTTTGGCCACCTGCTGAACGAGATGATCGGCGACCCCGGCAAGTTCGTCATGTCCTGGGTGGTGCTGATCACCCTGATCGTCATGTCGGCCATGTCCTGGTACTGGACCGTGATCAACGCGATCAAGGCCACCCGCCTGAAGGGCCAGGCCGCCCGCGTGATCAACGCCTTCTGGGAAACCCCCAACGCCCAGGACGCGATCCGCCTGATGGAAGAACAGCCCAAGGGCGAATCCTTCTCGAAGATCGCGCTCGACGCCGCCCAGGCCGCCGCGCACCACCAGCGTTCCGACGGCTCCTCGCTGTCCGAGTCGCTGAGCCGCTCCGAATTCGTCGACCGCGCCCTGCGCCAGGCCGTGACCCGCGAAAGCAGCAAGCTGCAGGCGGGCATGACCGTGCTGGCGACCGTCGCCGCCGCGGCTCCGTTCGTCGGCCTGCTCGGTACCGTGTGGGGCATCTACGGCGCGCTGATCAACATCGGCGCCACCGGCCAGGCCTCGATCGACGCCGTTGCCGGCCCGGTGGGCGAGGCGCTGATCATGACCGCGCTCGGCCTGCTGACCGCGATCCCGGCGCTGCTGGCCTACAACTTCTTCAGCCGCACCAACGCGGCGGCCAACGCCCGCTTCGACACCTTCGCGCACGACCTGCACGACTTCTTCGCCACCGGCGCGCGCGTGCGCTGATCCGCCGCGCGTAACGGCAAACAGTAGAAACGGAGTCCGACATGGCATTCAGTACAGGCGGCGACAGCGAAGGCCCCAAGGCGGACATCAACGTCACGCCCCTGGTGGACGTGATGCTGGTGCTGCTGATCATCTTCATCATCACCGCGCCGCTGATGCAGCACAAGGTGAAGATCGAGCTGCCGGAAGCCAACTATCACCAGCCGGAAGAAGACAAGAAGGCGAAGCCGACGATCACCGTCTCGGTCAAGGAGAACGGTGATCTGTTCTGGAACGACGAGGCCATCAGCAAGGAAATCCTGGAGTCGCGCCTGTCCAGCGCTGCGCAGTTGACCCCGCAGCCGCAGCTGAACCTGCGCGGCGACAAGACCACCAAGATGAGCACGATCAACGCGATCACCAAGGTCGCGCAGGCCCAGGGCATGCTGGACATCGGTTTCGTCGCCACCAAAGAGAAGAGGCACTGAGGCATGGCTTTCGATACCAAATCCGGTGGTGGTGGCGGCACGCCGATGGCCGACATCAACGTCACGCCGCTGGTCGACGTGATGCTGGTGCTGCTGATCATCTTCATCGTCACCGCGCCGATCATGACCTACCCGATCAACGTGGACCTGCCGCAGCGGGTGATCAACCCGCCGCCGCAGCTCAAGGATCCGCCGCCGCCGGTCGACCTGCGCATCGATTCGTCGGGCCAGGTGTTCTGGAACAACGGCCCGATCAGGACCGAAGACCTGCAGAAGCTGATGGATGACGTGGTCAAGGCCGATCCGACCAACCAGCCGGAGCTGCGCATCGACGCCAATCCGGATTCGCAGTACGAGGTGATGGCCAAGGTGCTGGCGGCCGCGAAGACCGCGCAGATGCTGAAGATCGGGTTCGTCCAGCAGGATTGATCCCGCCGGCAGTCCCGCAACGCAGAACGCCGCCTCCGGGCGGCGTTTTTTTGTCCGCGTGTTTCCGGATCGATACCGGTGCGTGCGATGCGCATTCCGGTCGTTCGCCTGGCGCAATCCTGATGCGCGGGATCGACGTGACGAATCGTTTCCGCGCGCGTGCTAGCCTCGGCGCAACCCGTCCATGAGGTGTCGTGCCATGCAACGCAATCGATTCGCCATCGCCCTGCTTTCCGGCTGCCTGGTCGCGATGACGGCCCACGGTGCCGGGCATCGGGCCGACGGTTCCGCAGATACGGCGGCCCTGACCGCGCAATCCGCGAACGACCAAGCAACGCTGCAGTCCGTGTTGCGGGGCGACTGGCGCGACCCGAAGAACGTCGCCCGCGACATCCATCGCCATCCGGCCGAAACGCTGGAATTCTTCGGCCTGAAACCGACGCAAACCGTTGTCGAAATCACCCCGGGCGGTGGCTGGTATGCGGAAATCCTCGCGCCCTACCTGCGGGACAAGGGGCATTACGTCGCCGCGGTGGTCGATCCGGCGGCGTTGGCCGAAGGCGGCGGACGCGATTACCAGCAGAAATCGCTGGACGGGCTGCTGCAGAAATTCGCCGCCGGCCCCGCGCAATACGACAAGGCCGCAGTGGCGAAGTACGATCCGACTGCGCCGAAGTTCGGCCCCGATGGCTCGGCCGACCTGGTGCTGACTTTCCGCAACGTGCACAACTGGCGCATGGCCGGACAGGCCGAAGGCATGTTCAAGGGTTTCTTCGCCGTGCTCAAGCCAGGCGGCACGCTGGGCGTGGTCGAACACCGCGCCAAAGCGGACGTGCCTGCCGACGACAAGAGCGGCTACGTCGGCCAGGCGCAGGTCATCGCGATGGCCGAAGCGGCCGGCTTCAGGCTGGACGCGCAGAGCGAAGCCAACGCCAACCCGAAGGACACCAAGGACCACCCCAACGGCGTGTGGACCCTGCCGCCGAGCAACCGGCACGACGTAGCCGACGACGCCAAGTACCTGGCCATCGGCGAGAGCGACCGGATGACGCTGCGGTTCAGGAAGCCGTGATTCAGGGTGGGTGATTCGTGATTCGTAAAAGCTAATGGCATGTCGGCAATGCAAGATGCTTCCGCGAATCACCAATTTCGAATCACGAATCACTGCCTTCCATGCTCATCGCCTTCAACAAGCCCTTCAACGTGCTGTGCCAGTTCACCGATCGCAGCGTGCCGCCGCGGCGCACGCTGGCGGAGTTCGGCCTGCCTGCCGGCGTCTATCCGGCGGGTCGCCTCGACCACGACAGCGAAGGCCTGCTGCTGCTGACCGACGATGGCGCGCTGGCGCATCGGCTGACCGATCCCCGGCACAAGGAAGCGAAGACCTACTGGGCGCAGGTCGAAGGCGCACCGGATGAAACAGCGCTGCAGCGGCTGTGCGAAGGTGTCGCGTTGAACGATGGGTCGACCCTGCCGGCGCAGGCGCGGGTCATCGACGCGCCACCGCTGTGGCCGCGCGACCCGCCGGTGCGCTTCCGCAAGACGGTGCCCGACGCGTGGCTGGAGCTGACGATCCGCGAAGGCCGCAATCGGCAGGTGCGGCGGATGACCGCGGCGGTGGGCCTGCCGACGCTGCGGCTGGTGCGCGCGGCAATGGGCCCGCATCGGCTCGCCGGGCTGCAGCCCGGCGAATGGCGCATGCTGTAGGAGCGCCCTCTAGCGCGACCGCGCTTTCCGACAAAGCCACGTCGCGCTCGAGAGCGCTCCTAGGTGCAGGAAATCGCTATTCGGCGTCCGCCTCGATGATGCGCGCGCGCCGCTTGCCGCTCCCGGCTTTGCCCACGCCTTCGACCCGGCGCGGGTCGATGCGACGCGGCGTGCCTTCGGTCGAGCCCAACATCTGCGCGCGCTTGCGCCGGCGGTAGGCGGCCAGCGCCAACAGGCCGACGCCGACGCCCGCGGCGATCGCCACCACCGGATTGCGCCGCGCGAAACCCGTCGCCGCCTTCGCGCCCGTGCGCACCACGCCCAGCGCCGCGCCGGTCTTCAGCAGGTTGCCGGCGGCGTCGCCACCCAGCTTCAGCTTCTCGCCGGCCTGTTCCACCAGCTCCAGCGCGCGGTCGGAAAGTTCGCCCAGTTTGCTCATCGTCTCGTTCCTCCGCCGGATGGGTGCGCAGTATCGCGCACGGCGTGTCTAGCCGATGTTAGGCCGGGCCGATGAACGCGCGCCGAAGCCCGCGACTATTCGCTCTGCAGTTCGGCGACGAAGTCATAGGCGTCGCCGCGGTAATACGAGCGCGTCGATTCGACCACGCGTCCGTCGGCGAGGAAGGCGCGGCGCTCGACCAGCAGGCCGGGGCTGCCCTCGGGCAGCTTCAGGTGCTTCGCCGCCTCGGCGTCCAGCGCCACGGCGCGCAGCCGCTGCAGGGCACGGCGCGGACGGTGGCCATGCACTTCCAGCGCCTCGTACAGCGAGCCGGTCACCCGATCCGGATCCGGCAGCAGGGCCAGCGGCACCAGGGTGCGCTCGATGGCGATGGGTGCGCCATCGACGTGGCGCAGGCGGTACATGCGGACCACGCCGCTGCCGGGCGACAGGTTCAGCGCCATCGATTCTTCCGGGGTGACTTCGCCGATGCTGCGTTCGAGGAAATCCACCTGCGGGTCGAGTCCACGTGCGCGCAGGTCTTCGGTGAAGCCGGTCAGGCGCGAGAACTGGCGCAGGATGCGCTCGGCGACGAAGGTGCCGGCGCCCTGGCGCTGGGTCAGCTGGCCGGTTTCGATCAGCCCGGCCAGCGCCTTGCGGATGGTCACCCGCGACAGGCCCAGCAGCTTGGCCAGGTCGCGTTCGCCGGGCAGGGCCTGACCGGGCCGCAGCACGCCGGCGTCGATCAGGTTCTGCAGGGCGCGGCGCAGGCGCAGGTAGGCGACCGCGCGGGTGGCTTCGCCCAGCTGCAGGCGCTGGTATTCCTCGAGTAGCTGATTTTGCATGATGGTAAGATACCAGTGTCAGACCAAGACCGCAATCTGATCGATCCAATCAATACCTTTGGTCTAAATCAAGTCGAATGATGGTATTGTCGGGCCCAGGCTTCCCTCCGCTTCGACCCATGACTGCCAAGACCGTACCCGTGGATGTATTCGACCTGGTGATTTTCGGCGGCACGGGCGACCTGGCGCTGCGCAAACTGCTGCCGGGCCTGCTGCGCCGCTATGCCGACGGACAGATCCCCGAGGACAGCCGCATTTTCGGCGTGGCCCGCGACAGGCAGAGCGACGTCGAGTACCGCGCACGGGTCGGGGAGGCGCTGGCCCGCGCCATCGGTGACGACGCCGGGTTGCGGGCCAAGTTGCCGGCGTTCCTGGAGCGGCTGGGCTATTTCGCCCTGGACGCGACCCGGGACGAGAACTGGGACGCGTTCGCCGACGTGCTGGGCGCGCAGAACGGGCGCGTCCGCGTGTTCTACCTGTCGACCAGCCCGTCGCTGTTCGTCGATATCTGCGACAGGCTGCGCGCGCACGGCCTGAACGGCGGCGACGCGCGGGTGGTGATCGAAAAGCCGATCGGCAAGGACGCGGCCAGCGCCAGGGCCATCAACGACGCGGTGGGCAGCGCGTTCGCCGAAAGCCAGATCTTCCGCATCGACCACTACCTGGGCAAGGAAACGGTGCAGAACCTGCTGGCGCTGCGCTTCGGCAACATCCTGTTCGAGCCGCTGTGGAACGCGGGGCGCATCGACCACGTGCAGATCACCGTGGCCGAAACCGTCGGCCTGGAGAAGCGCGCCGGCTATTACGACACCAGCGGCGCGCTGCGCGACATGGTGCAGAACCACCTGCTGCAGCTGCTATGCATGGTGGCGATGGAACCGCCGGCCGCGCTGCAGGCGGACGCGGTGCGCGACGAGAAGCTGAAGGTGCTGCGCTCGCTCAAGCCGGTGCGCGGCGACGAGGTGGCGCAAGCGACGGTGCGCGGCCAGTACCGCGCCGGCGCCAGCAACGGCGCGGCGGTGCCGGGCTACCTGGACGAGCTGGGCGAGCCGGATTCGCGCACCGAAACCTTCGTCGCGCTGAAGGCGGAAGTGGACAACTGGCGCTGGTCCGGCGTGCCGTTCTACCTGCGCACCGGCAAGCGCCTGGCCGAACGCGTGTCCGAGATCGTCATCGCCTTCAAGCAGATCCCGCATTCGATCTTCGACGAAAACGCCGGCGCGATCGCCGGCAACAAGCTGGTGCTGCGGCTGCAGCCGGACGAAGGCGTGAAGCTGTGGATCATGATCAAGGATCCGGGTCCGGGCGGCCTGCGCCTGCAGTACGTGCCGCTGGACATGAGCTTCGCCGAGGCTTTCGGCGTGCACCAGCCGGAAGCCTACGAGCGCCTGCTGATGGACGTGGTGCGCGGCAACCAGACGCTGTTCATGCGCCGCGACGAGGTCGAGGCGGCATGGGCGTGGATCGACCCGATCCTCGACGCGTGGGCGACCGGCCGCGATACCCCGAAGGCCTACACCGCCGGCTCCTGGGGCCCGAGCGCCGCGGTCGCGCTGATCGAGCGCGATGGCCGCACCTGGCACGAAGACGCGACCTGATTTCCCGTCTCCCGCCGGGAGATGGGAATGAAAAACCGGAGCGACATGACCTCCCGAGCCCTGCATCTGCACGCCTTTCCCGATGCCGAGACCCTTGCCGAAGCGCTGGCCGTGCGCGTGGCCGCATCGCTGCGCGAAGCGCTGGCTGCGCGCGGCCAGGCCAGCCTGGCGGTTTCCGGCGGCACCACGCCGAAGCGCTTCCTGCGTGCGCTGGCCGCGCAGCCGCTGGACTGGGCCAACGTGCGCGTGACCCTGGTCGACGAGCGCTGGGTCGATGAGGGCAGTCCGCGCTCGAACGCCGCGCTGGTGCGCGAATACCTGCTGCAGGGCGCCGCCGCGCAGGCGCGTTTCGTGCCGCTGCATCGGGACATGCCGCGACCCGAGGACGCATTGGCCGGCGTGGACGCTGCGCTGGATCCGCTGCTGCCGCTGGACGTCGCCGTACTGGGCATGGGCACGGACGGCCACACCGCCTCGTTCTTCCCCGGCGGCGACCGTCTTGCCGAAGCGCTGGATCCGGCCGCGTCTGCGCGCGTCCTGCCGATGCGCGCACCCGATGCCGGCGAGCCGCGCATCACCCTGACCCTGCCGGTGCTGCTGGCCGCGAAGCAGCGCTTCCTGCACATCGAAGGCGAGGCCAAACGCGAGGTGCTGGAACGGGCGAACGACCCGCGGGAAGCCGCCTTGCCGGTCGCCGCGCTGCTTCGCAACGGGGCCGCGCCGCCCGAAATCTACTGGTGTCCGTAGGCCCGAAGGGGGCCCGCGCCGGGCGCGGGTCCGGGCCGTGCCTACAACCGACCGCTCGGCCCTGCTTATAATGCGGGGTGTCCCGCGGCGTTAGCGCCCGGGCGGTGGGACCCTTCCACAATCCAGAGCCAGCCAAGCGCGGCCCCCGGCCGTGCCGCCAAAGGTGTGAACGTGCGCAACCACGACCTCGTATTCCTCAAGCATTTCTCCATCGTCATCGGCTTCCTGGTCCTGGTCGCCCTGGGCCTGATCGTCGGCGCGCACTTCCTCAACGGCGTGATCCCGCCGGAAGTCACGCCCGCCGCGAAGAAGCAGCTGGAAGCGCGCATCGCCCCGGTCGGCGCGGTGTACGCCGGCGCCACCGGCGCCGCGCAGCAGGCCGCCGCCGCTGCGGCCGCCGCCGCGGCCGCCTCGTCGCAGGTCGCCTATGGCGGCACCACCGACGGCAAGACCATCTACGACAACCTGTGCACCGCCTGCCATACCAGCGGCGCGGGCAACGCCCCGGTGCTGACCGCCGCCGGTTTCGGCGCGCGCGCGTCGAAGGGCGTGGAAACCCTGTACCTGCACGCCATCGAGGGCTTCACCGGCCCCGATGGCGGCATCATGCCGCCCAAGGGCGGCAACCCGGCGCTGACCGACGAGCAGATCCACGCCACCGTCGACTGGATGCTGGCGCAGTCGAAGTAAGTCTTTGCGCATCCGCCGAAAACGCCGCCTACGGGCGGCGTTTTCGTTCCTCCCGCAGATTTGTCGGAGAATCCGCATGTCGCCGTTCCGCATCGGTTTGCTGCTGTTGATGGCTTTCGTTCCTTCCGCCGCCGGCTCAGACGCGCCATCGACCGCCAATGGCCCGGTGCTGCGCATCGGCCAGGTGCAGGGCAACGGCGAGCGCAGCCCGCTGGAAGGCCAGGACGTCACCGTCGAAGGCGTGGTCACCGGCAATTTCGGCAGCGGGTTGGGCGGTTTCTTCATCCAGGACGAAGGCGACGGCGATGCGCGCACCTCCGACGGCCTGCTGGTGATGCCCGCCGCGGAGAACCTGCCGCCGGTCCGCGCCGGCCAGCGCGTGCGCGTGCACGGTCGCGTGACCGAGGACAAGGCCGACAACCGGGAAGGCACGATGACCGTGCTGCGCGCATCGCGCATCGAGGCGCGCGGCGAGGGCCGGATCGCCGCGACGAAGCTCGCCGCGCCGCCCGCCGATTGGGAAGCGCTGGAAGGCATGCGCGTGCGGGTCGAGGCGACGCTGACCTTGAACGGCACCGACGCGCGCTTCGGCGAAACCGTGGCCAGCTTTAATGGCCGCCTGTGGACGCCGACCGAGATCGCCGCGCCCGGCAGCGAGCGCATCCGCCAGGTCGAGGCCGACCAGGCGCGCCGGCGCATCGTGCTGGACGACGCCAGCAACCGCCGCGACCCCGAACGGATCTGGTACCTGCCGCAGGGCGAAGTGCGCAGCGGCAGCACCGCCGCCGGCGTCGAAGGCATCGTCGACCAGCGCCACGGCGGCTGGCGGCTGCAGTTGACCGAACCCCTGCGGGTGAAGGCGTCACGGCGCGACGATGCGCCGAAGGTCGCCGGCAACGTGCGGGTGGCGGTGTTCAACATGGAGAACATGTTCAACGGCGACGGCCGCGGCGGCGGTTTCCCGACTTCACGCGGCGCACGCACGCCGCAACAGCTGCAGGCGCAGACCGCCAAGCTGGTCGCCACGCTGCGCGCGCTGGATGCCGACATCGCCGCGCTGATGGAACTGGAGAACGACGGCTACGGTCCCGAGTCGAGCATCGCCCAGTTCGTCGCCGCGTTGAACGCGGACGGCGCCGACTGGCGCTTCATCGATACGCAAGCCGGCCCCGGTATCGACACCATCCGCGTCGGCCTGATCTACCGCGCCTCGCGGGTTGCCCCGGTGGGCCGCTACGCCGTGCTCGAAGGCGGCCCGTTCGGCGAGCGCAGCCGCGTGCCGCTGGCGCAGGCGTTCCGTCGCGGCAACGGGCCCGCGTTCACCGTGGTCGCCAACCACTTCAAGTCGAAGGGTTGCAGCGAAGCCGAAGGCGCCGACCGCGACCAGGGCGACGGCCAGGGCTGCTGGAACGCGCTGCGGCTGGATTCGGCGCGCCGGCTCGATGCCTGGCTGAAGACCGATCCGGGCGGCAGCGACGGACGCATCGTGATCGTCGGCGACTTCAATGCGTATGCGATGGAAGACCCGCTGCGCCAGCTGCGCGACGCCGGCTGGCGCGACGCCTTCGTCGTCGCCGGCGTGCAGCGGCCCTACAGCTATGTCTACGAAGGCCGCGCCGGCCGCCTCGACCACGCCCTGCTCAGCCCGGCGCTGGCGCAGTCGCTGCGCGGCGCGGCCGAATGGCACAGCAACGCCGACGAACCGCGCAGCCTGGGCTACGCGCAAGGCAACGCGCCCGGTCCGTGGCGCAGCTCCGACCACGACCCGATGCTGCTGGGCTTCGATTTGTAGGCGCAGCCCTCGTGTGAGCGATCCGTGGGAGCGACCTTGGTCGCTCCCGCGAAAGGCTGTTCCGGGGGAGAAAGGAAGCCAGGCGCTATCATTCACCGATGACTTCGCCCGCATTCCCGACGACATCGTCCGCGCTGGCCTTGCCCGGCCCCGCCGGCGCGCTCGAAGTCGCCGTCGATTTGCCCGGCGCCGATGTCGCGCGACCGCTGACCGCGGTGATTTGCCATCCGTTGTCCACCGACGGCGGCACGCTGAACAACAAGGTCGTCACCACCACCGCGCGCGCGCTGCGCGAACTCGGCGCGGCGACGGTGCGCTTCAACTTCCGCGGCGTGGGCGGTTCGCAGGGCGAATTCGACCATGGCAACGGCGAACTCGACGACCTGCGCGCCGTCGTCGCATGGGTGCGCGAACAGCGCCCGCACGATGCGCTGTGGCTGGCCGGCTTCAGCTTCGGTTCGTACGTGTCGCTGCGCGGCGCGAAGGAACTGGGTGCCGACGCGGTGATTTCCATCGCCCCGCCGGTAGCCGGGCGCGGCTGGGATTTCGGCCCGATCGACCTGCCCGAGGTGCCATGGCTGGTGGTGATGGGCGATGCCGACGAGATCGTCGATCCGCAGGCGGTGTATGCGTGGCACGCCGCGCTGCCCGATCCGCCCGCACTGGCGCGGCTGCCCGACACCAGCCATTTCTTCCACGGCAAGCTGATCGAACTGCGCGAAGCGATCCAGCATGTCGCGCGCGGCTGGCTGCCGGCGGCATGAGCGATCCCGCGGACCCATCGGCGGCGCGGCTGCCCTCGCAGGCCTATGCCGCCGGCGCGGCGCGCGGCGACTGGCAGGATGATCCGGCCCAGCATCCGGCGCTGGCCGAGCTGGACCGCATCCATGCCGGATTGCTGGCGGTCCAACCCAGCGGCGGCCTGCTCGGGCGCCTGTTCAAGTCGAAGCCCGAGCCGGTGCGCGGCCTGTACTACTGGGGTGAAGTCGGGCGCGGCAAGACCTTCCTGGTCGATCTGTTCTACGACGGATTGCCGATTACCGAGAAGTACCGCACCCACTTCCATCGTTTCATGCGCAACGTGCACGAGCGCCTGCGCGCGCACGCCGGCGAGGCCGATCCGCTGGCGAAGATCGTGCGCGAGGCGCGCGGACGCCTGCGCGTGCTGGTGCTGGACGAATTCTTCGTCACCGACATCGGCGACGCGATGCTGCTGGCGAAACTGCTGCAGCACATGGCCGACGAGGACATCACCCTGGTCACCACGTCGAACACCGCGCCGGAAAACCTGTACAAGGACGGCCTGCAGCGCGCCGGTTTCCTGCCGGCGATCGCATTGATCCAGCAGCATTGCGCGGTGCTGCGCTCGGATGGCGAGGAAGACTACCGCCTGCGCGCGCTGACCCGTTCGCCGGTGTACCGCGCGCCGCTGGATGCACAGTCCGATGCCTGGCTGGGCGCGCGCTGGAAGGAGCTCAGCGGCGGCGGCGTGGCGCACGGCGGCAACATCGAGATCGACTCGCGCAAGATCCCGGTGCGCGGGCGCGGCAAGAGCATTGTCTGGTTCGACTTCGCCGCGCTGTGCGAAGGCCCGCGCGGCACCACCGATTACATCGAGGTGGCGCGCGAATTCAACACCGTGCTGCTCGGCGATATTCCCGCATTCGATGCCCTGAACGAGGACGCCGCACGCCGCTTCGTCAACCTGATCGATGAAATCTACGATCGCCACGTCAAGCTGGTCTGCACCGCCGCCGTCGCGCCGACGGCGCTGTATTCCGGCCAGCGCCTCGGCGGCGCGTTCGAGCGCACCGCCTCGCGCCTGATCGAGATGCAGAGCGCCGAATACCTGGCCGCGTCGCACCGGGCCTGAGCGCGCGTCAGCGCAGCAGGCCGTCCACGTATCGCGCCACCGTCGCGGTGTAATCCGACGGCAGGCCGAGATTGCGGTTGATCTCGCCATGGTCCATCGGCTCGGGCAGGAGCTGCATCGTGATACCGAGCGTCGCCGCCTTTTTCACGAACGCGCGGCCCTCGTCGCACGGCGAAGCAGGGAAACGGCGCGCGCTGGCGCAGACCAGCAGCATCGGCAGCGCGCCGCGATCCAGCCGGTGGTACGGCGACGCGGCCAGCCAGTCGCGGCGGTCGTCGCCGAACGCATCGCGATACAGCGTGGGTACGCGCCGCTGCGACATCAGCGTCGGCACGTTCAATGCGCCGGCGTCCAGCGACACCACGCCGCGCGGTCGCTGCGCGCCGGCTTCGGCGAGCAGCCGCGGATCGGCGCCGAGCAGGGCGACCAGGTGGGCGCCGGCCGAATGGCCCATCAGCACGAAGCGCGACGGATCGAGGTTCCATTCGCGCGCGCGGCGCTGCGCGGCCGCCATCGCCCGCGCCACGTCGCGCGCCTGTTCCAGCGGTGGCGCCTGCGGAACCAGGCGGTAGTTGGCCGAGATCACCGCGTAGCCCTTCGGCAGCCAGTAGCGCAGCTTGTTGTCGAGGCCGGGGTTGGTCTTGTCGCCGTTGGCCCAGCCGCCGCCGTGGACGTAGAGCACGACCGGGGCATTGCGCACGTGCTTCGGCAGGTACACGTCGAAGCGTTGCGCAGGATCGGCCCCATAGGCCACGTTGCGAACCGCCACGGCATCCGGCGGCAGGACCACGGGATGGGATTGCCGGCTCGCCTCGCGGGCGCGCTCGAGCAGGCCCTGCGCGGTCGCGGCCTGCGCGAAGAAACAGGCCGCTGCCAGCAGCGGGACCAGTCTGCGGGAAATGGCCATGTCGAAACTCCCGGTCGGATACCGGTTTCGACAACGCCGCACGGGCAATGGCGATGACGGCGCGCGCAGCCCGCTTCAGGCGACGGTCACCCGGGCATGCGGCGCGGACACGGGATTCGCCGCCCGAAACGTCAACCGCGGCGCGACGGAAGCGCGTCCTGGGGCGCGTCCTGCACCGGCGCGCGCGCCCAGACGCTGTCCGCGTGTCCGTGCCGCATGCGCCGGCGGGCGTGGTGGGCGATCAGCAGGAACGCAGGGATCGCGGCCAGCGCGGTCAGGTCGACCCCGGCGCTGCCCGGGTGGCTCCAGCTGCCGCCGATGCCACCGATGCCCGCCAGGCTGGACAGCGGGATCAGCAGGGTCGCGAACGCGCAGCACCACAGCAGTTCGACCGCGCCGCGCGCGGTGCCGCGCAGGCACGCCCAGCCGACCGCGGCGAAGAACACGCCGTAGTAGATCGCCTCGTGCCAGAACCCCAGATCGGCCACCTGCGCCGGCAGCCACTTCGCCGCCGCGATCGTCGCCGAGATGCCGGCCACGCTGCCCAGCGAAACGCCGACGGTCAGCGCGCCGAGCACGCGCGCGGAAGTCTTCTGCACCGGCGCATCGCCGCCACGCGCCTTCCTGCGCCGCGATTCGATCCACAGCAGGTTGCCGGTGTAGAACAGCGCCGCCCCGGCCAGCCCCATCAGCAGGTACAGCCAGCGCACCGGATTGCCGCCGAAGCTGCCGAAGTGCAGGGAGAAAAAGGCGTTGACCGCTTCGCTCCAGCCGTCCATGTGGCCGGGCAGGTCGTGGGGATCGACCGTACCGGTGTACGGGTCGATGGCCGTGCGCATCCAGGTGCGGCCGCGCGTGCCGCGCCGTTCGTCCAGGCCGTAGAGGGTGGCTTCGAGCTGGCCTTCGCGGTTCTGCTGGAAACTGAAGTTGTGCACGTCGAAGCCGGGCAGCTGCACGTGGACGCGCGCCAGCAGTTCGTGCGCCGGCAGCGGCGCGTCGCCGGCGGGCGGCGGCTCGTGCTGGCCCCAGTCGATTTCGCCGCCGTACAGCGCCTTCTCCTGCGTGGCGTAGAACGGCGTGTGGAACGCGAACACCACGCTGGTCAACGCGATCACCAGATGGAACGGCAGGCTGAAGATGCCCAGCGCGTTGTGCGCGTCCAGCCACAGGCGCTTGAGGTTCTTGCCGATGCGCAGGGCGAACACGTCGCGGGTCAGCGTCGGCAGCAGCACGATCAGTCCCGACAGCAGCGCCACCGCGTAGGCCAGCGCGACCATGCCCATGACGACGCGGGCGACGCTGTCCGGCAGCGGCAGGCCGACGAACTGGTGCATGCGGTCCACCAGCTGCGCGGCCGGGGTCTTGCGCAGCTTCTCCACCTGCAGGCTGCCGTCGGGCGCGAAGGCGGCGCCGTATTCGATCAGCTCGCGCGGGCCCTTGCCGCGTTCGGCCCAGATCACCCGCGCCGGCTGGTCGGGCGCGATGTCGACGACGATCGAATGGCGCTTGGCCGCCTGCGGGTATTCGGCCAGCACCGCGGCCAGCAGCTTCCCGGCGTCTTCCAGCGGCGGTGCCTCGGCCAGCGCCGAAGGCGGCGTGGCCCAGCGTTCCAGCGGCTTCTCGAACATGGTGATCGCGCCGGCGTAGAACGCGACGAACAGCATCAGCCCGCAGACGATGCCGACCCAGATGTGCACGTCCTTGTAGACCTTGATGATGTCGCTGCCGATTTTCATGCGTTCGCCTTCGCAAGTCGGATTGCGCTGTCCATGGTCACGACAGGCATGCCTTCAACCCCCACAATGCCGCCCACGCCACCGCGTTCGCCGCGCCCAGCCACAGCCACGCGCGCAGGCTGTCGCGGAACAGGAACACGAAACCGAGCACGCCGGCCCAGACCGGCGCGATCGTCCACATGACGAACTGGATCTTGCCTTCGCCGCCCAGCCCGCCCGGCGTGAGCAGCGCGATCACGCCGGAAAGCGCGAGCGCCAGCGTGTAGCCGAGCACCGTGCCGGCCATCGTCTTGCCGAACCAGTGCCGGCTTTGCAGGCGCGTCCGCTGCGTGCTCATGCCGCTTTCCCCGCGCGCACGCGGGCCCGCCACGCGCCGAGGAAGGGCGCGACCGACCAGACGAACATCAGCAGCACCGACCATGCGAACACCGCCTCCATCGGCGCGAGCACCCGCATGGCCGCGCACAGCGACGCCAGCGCGAACAGCGCGGCCAGCCATGCACCGCCGCGAAGCGGGCCAATGGCCCTCCATTGCTGCTGTGGCGAGGCCAGGTAGAACAGCAGCGCGGCGGCACTGCAGGAAACGGTCGCGAATGTGGCAAGCCAGGCGGTCATGACAAGTATCCGTGGCGCAGGCAACGCTGCGCGGCGGCGGGGACGCTGCCGCGCCCCGCCGCCTTTTCTGCTGCAATCCCCGTTACTACCAGGCCCAGCGCGCGGTGGCGGTAACGGTGCGGCCGGTGCCGTACCAGCACGAGGAAATGCCGGTGCAAGTGGATACGAAACGCTTGTCGGCGATATTGCCGATGTTCAGCGACAGCATCAGGTCGGTATTGCTGATCCGCGACAGGTCGAAGCGGATCGCCGCGTCCCACAGCGTGTACGAGGGGATGTACTCCGGGTAGCCGGTGCCGGAGATGCCCAGGCCGCTGGCGACGATCAGGGTCTCGCCGGTGTAGCGCAGGCCGGTGGCGAGGCTGAAGCCTTCCAGTGCGCCCGTCTGGAAGGTGTAGTCACCCCACAGCGAACCCATCCAGTCCGGCACCATCGCCAGGGCCTTGCCTTCCCAATCGGTGCCGCTCTTGACCAGTTCCGAATCCATGTGCGACACCGCGCCGATCACGCTGAAGCCTTCCAGCGGGGTCACGCGCGCTTCCAGTTCGATGCCTTGCACCCTGGTTTCGCCGGCGCCGACGTAGCAGGCGCTGCTGCCTGCGGCGCCGCAGACGTTGCCGTGGGCGGTATCGATGACGGCGTCGTCTTCCTTGCGCAGGTCGTAGGCGGCCAGGGTGAACAGGCCGTCGAAGCTGGCCGGTTGGTACTTCACGCCCGCTTCCCACTGCTTGCCGCGCACCGCCTCGAACGGCTTGCCGTCGAAGCTGTCCAGTGAACTGCGCGGGGACGGCTCAAACGATTCGGAGTAACTCAGGTACGGCGAGAAGCCGCTGTCGAAGGCATACAGCGCGCCGACGTTGCCGCTGAAGGCTTCGTTCTTGAGCGCCAAGGCCGAACGCGCCGAGTACGCGCCGTTCAATGCGTTGTAGGTCTGGCTCCAGGTATCGTCCTTGAACCAGTCGTAGCGGCCGCCAAGGGTGAAGCGCCACTTGTCCAGCGCTATCTGGTCCTGCACGTAGACACCGGCCTGGGTGGACTTGCCG
This sequence comes from Pseudoxanthomonas sp., assembly GCA_039807145.1. Classification (GTDB taxonomy): domain Bacteria; phylum Pseudomonadota; class Gammaproteobacteria; order Xanthomonadales; family Xanthomonadaceae; genus Pseudoxanthomonas_A. The sequence goes on from JBDHQQ010000009.1 coordinate 16,077, forward strand.
CCGCCGAGGCTGATGCTGTCGGGGAAGTTCAGCGAGGGGCCGGTATGCACCGGGTCGAAGATGTCGATCGGGCTGGGGTTCCTCGGGTTGTCCGGGGTGTCGCGAGGACCCTGCAGGCGATCGGCGGTCCAGTCGCCGCTGCGCCAGTCGGCGCCGAACAACAGGGTGTGCTCCAGCGCGCCGGTGTCGAACTTGCCGACGATGCGGTTGTCGACCGAGTTGTTGTCGGCGTCGCCGTAACCGGCGACCTGGCGGCGCCGCTGGGTGCGGCCGTCGGCCAGCAAACCCTGGTTGGTGATGATCGCGCGGTACACCGAATCGATGTGCATGTGGCGCGCGCTCTGGCTGAAGGTCCAGTTGTCGTTGAACGCATGCTCGAACAGCCAGCCGGCGTGCCACACGGTGGCGTCCCAGGTGTCCCAGGTCGGCTCGCCGATGAAAGTGCGGTTGTCCATGTAGCCGTAGGCGGTCGGGATCAGGGTGCCGTCCATCGGCAGGAACTGGTAGGTGCTGCCGCCGTTGTCTTCCTGGTAGTAGCCCAGCAGGGTCAGGCGGGTCTTGTCGGCGATCTGCCAGGAGTAGCTGGGCGCCAGGAACCAGTGCGTCTGCTCGACCGTGTCGATCTGGGTGCCGCCATCGGCGACGCGGCCGACCAGGCGCACCAGATGCTGGTTGTCATCGCTGCCGGTGCCGACGTCGAAGGCGCCGCTCACGGTGCCGTGTCCGTCCACGCCCAGCTGCAGCACCTGCCTTTGGCCGGGCTCGGGGGTCTTGCTGACCTGGTTGACCAGGCCGCCCGGGGCGACCTGGCCGTACATCACCGCGGACGGGCCCTTCAGCACCTCGACGCGGTCGAGGTTCCAGGTGTCGATCTTGCCGCGGTTCCAGGCGGTGCCGGGCGGCGGCGCGCGCAGGCCGTCGACGGTCATGGCGCCGCTTTCGCTGCCGGCGATGAAGCCGCGGATGCGGAAGTCGTCGTAGCGGTTGTCGGCACCGGTGCTTTCCAGCACCACGCCGGCGACGTAGCGCATGGCTTCGTTGAGGTTGACCACGCCGCGCGCATCCAGCTCCTCGCGGGCGATCACCGACACCGACTTGGCGGTTTCGGCGATCGGCGTGTCGGTCTTGGTCGCGCCGGAGGTGTGGGTGACGGTGCGGTAGGCGTTGACGCGGACCGCGTCGAGCTCCACGGCATCGCGGCTGCCGGTGGCGTCCACCGCCTGCGCCTGGGCCAGCGCGACGGCCGAATACAGACATGCGGAGACAAGGACGGCCAGCCGGCCGCGACGGATCGGAAGGGATTTGGACATTGGAAACCAGCCTGCAATGGGGGAGAGGAATCAGGTGGCTGGCCGTTCGAATCGGCGGGCTGGCTGGCCCATAATTATGCAGCGAATGATAATTATTCTCAATTTCACGTTAGCCGGCGACGGTCACCGGACTGCCGACGGTCGCTGCATTTCTGCGTCGCCCGTGAAACCTGATGGGTCGTAGGCTCCACAATATTTCGCGTTGACGATCAAGCGATACCCCACTATGTTGTGGCTGTCGGTTCCGGCGGCCCGCAAGCCAACGGATCAAAAGGGAAGCCGGTGACGCGTTCGCGTAATCCGGCACTGCCCCGCAGCGGTAATTGGGAACGAACCCGCCACACGCACTGGGGCCAGGCCCTGGGAAGCGGCGGGCCAGGAGGAAGCCCCGGCTTCCGCGCCCATGAGTCCGAAGACCTGCCGACAGCCGCGCGCAGCACGCCGCGCGGTGCCGGCCGCGGAATCTCCGGGGGGAGAAGGCTGGCGAAGCAGGCCGGCCCGCGTTTTTCGCGCATCTCCGTCCCTGCGACGCCGCTTTTCCATCCTGCGAAGCGCCACGGCCCTCCACGGCCTGCGAGGGACGGCCGCCAGTGCATTCGCATGGAGGGAACACATACATGAGCAACACCGATGTCGCCGTCGCCGGCGAAGCCGCCACGTCGTCCAACCTCGCCTTCGCGCTGACCCCGCCGCCGACCGCGACCGCGATGCACGTCACCAAGCGCAACGGCGGCTTGGAGCCGGTGGACCTGAACAAGATCGTGCGCGCGGTGCAGCGCAACTGCGAGGGCCTGCACGCGGTCGACCCGATGCGCGTCGCCACCCGCACCATTTCCGGCCTGTACAACGGCGCCACCACCCAGGAGCTGGACGAACTGTCGATCCGCACCGCCGCGCTGCTGATCGGCGAGGAACCCGAATACGGCCGCCTGGCCGCGCGCCTGCTGGCCAACTACATCGCCAAGGAAGTCTCTGGGCAGGAAATCCACGCGTTCTCGCAGTCGGTCGCGCGCGGCCACGAGGTCGGCCTGATCAACGATCGCCTGCTCGGCTTCGTGCAGGCCAACGCGCGCAAGCTCAACGACGCCATCGACCTGGCGTTCGACCTGAACTTCGACTACTTCGGCCTGCGCACGCTGTACGACCGCTACCTGCTGCGCCACCCGCACAGCCGCAAGGTCATCGAGACGCCGCAGCAATTCTTCCTGCGCATCGCCAGCGCGCTGTCCGAGGACGTGCCCGAGGCGCTGGCGCTGTACCAGCGGCTGGGCAACCTGGACTACCTGCCGTCCAGCCCGACCCTGTTCAACGCCGGCACCCGCCACGAGCAGCTGTCGTCGTGCTTCCTGCTGGATTCGCCGCAGGATTCGCTGGAATCCATCTACGCCAAGTACGGCGACATCGCCCAGCTGTCGAAATTCAGCGGCGGCATCGGGGTCAGCTACACGCGCGTGCGTTCGCGCGGCTCGCTGATCCGTTCCACCAACGGCCACAGCAACGGCATCGTGCCGTGGCTGAAGACGCTGGACTCGTCGGTGGCCGCGGTCAACCAGGGCGGCAAGCGCAAGGGCGCGGCCTGCGTGTACCTGGAAACCTGGCACGCCGACATCGAGGACTTCCTCGAACTGCGCGACAACGCCGGCGACGATTCGCGCCGCACCCACAACCTCAACCTGGCCAATTGGGTGCCGGACCTGTTCATGCGCCGGGTCGAGGCCGACCAGGCATGGTCGCTGTTCGACCCGCACGCGGTGCCCGAATTCACCGACCTGTACGGCGAGGCGTTCGAACGGGCCTACGCGCAGGCCGAGGCGCAGGGCAGGGCGGTCAAGACCGTGCCGGCGCGCAAGCTGTACGCGCGGATGATGCGTACCCTGGCCGAGACCGGCAATGGCTGGATGACCTTCAAGGACAAGTGCAACCGCGCCAGCAACCAGACCCTGCGCCCGCAGAACGTCATCCACCTGTCGAACCTGTGCACCGAGATCCTCGAAGTCACCTCCAACGACGAAACCGCGGTGTGCAACCTCGGCTCGATCAACCTGGGCAACCACCTCGACGAGTACGGCGACTTCGATTTCGACAAGCTGGCCGAGACCGTGCGCCTGGCCGTGCGCCAGCTCGACCGGGTGATCGACCTGAACTTCTACCCGATAGAAACCGCGCGCCGCGGCAACCTGCGCTGGCGCCCGGTCGGCCTGGGCTGCATGGGCCTGCAGGACGTGTTTTTCCGCAAGCGCCTGCCGTTCGATTCGGACGAAGCCCGCGCGCTGTCGGCGAAGATCGCCGAGACGATCTATTTCCACGCGCTGGAGACCTCGTGCGAGCTGGCGCAGGAGCGCGGCCAGCACCCGTCGTTCACCGACACCCGCGCGGCAGGCGGCGAGCTGCAGTTCGACGCCTGGGGCGTGAAGCCGGAAGACGCCGCGCGCTGGGACGCGCTGCGCGAGCGCATCAAGGAGCACGGCCTGCGCAACTCGCTGCTGATTGCCATCGCCCCGACCGCGACGATTGCTTCCATCGCCGGCTGCTACGAATGCGTGGAGCCGCAGGTGTCCAACCTGTTCAAGCGCGAAACCCTGTCCGGCGATTTCCTGCAGGTCAACCGCTACCTGGTCGCCGAGCTGAAGCAGCTCGGCCTGTGGACGCCCGAGATGCGCGACGCGATCAAGCTGGCCGAAGGCTCGATCCAGAACGTCGCGCAGATCCCGGAAGCCTTGCGCCTGGTCTATCGCACGGTGTGGGAGCTGCCGATGCGCGGCCTGATCGACATGGCCGCCGGCCGCGGCGCGTTCATCGACCAGTCCGCATCGCTGAACCTGTTCATGGAAAGCCCGAACATCGGTGCGCTGTCGTCCATGTACATGTACGCGTGGAAGCAGGGCATCAAGACCTGCTACTACCTGCGCTCGCGCCCGGCCACCAAGATCGCCAAGACCACCGTGTCCACCTACACCCCCGCGCAGGCAGTGGCGTGTTCGCTGGAGAATCCGGAAGCCTGCGAGGCCTGCCAGTAACGCCTCTCCCGCGTCGGTGTCCCCGACGGATCACGGCACACGGACGAGCCAGGCGCAGGGATGCGCCAACCCCCTCATCCATGGCGCTCCCCACCGCGGCGCGCCGACCAGGAAACACCATGTCCGCCCAACCCAAGCAGATGCTGCTCGACCCCGGTTTCGAACTGACCTTGCGTCCGATGCGCTATCCGGACTTCTACGAGATGTACCGCAATGCCATCAAGAACACGTGGACAGTGGAAGAGATCAACTTCCAGATCGACATCAGCGACCTGCACCACAAGATGTCGCCGGCCGACCGCCACCTGATCCACCGGCTGGTCGCGTTCTTCGCCACCGGCGATTCCATCGTCTCCAACAACCTGGTGCTGAACCTGTACCAGCACCTCAACGCGCCCGAGGCACGCATGTACCTGTCGCGCCAGCTGTACGAGGAGGCGCTGCACGTGCAGTTCTACCTGACCCTGCTGGACAACTACCTGCCCGACCCGGAAGAACGCTTCAAGGCGTTCGCCGCGGTGGAGAACATCGCCAGCATCAAGAAGAAGGCCGACTTCTGCTTCAAGTGGATCGACTCGATCCAGGGCCTGCGGCGCATCGAGAACCGCGAGCAGCGCCGCCAGTTCCTGCTCAACCAGATCTGCTTCGCCGCCTGCATCGAAGGACTGTTCTTCTTCGCCGCCTTCGCCTACGTCTACTACTTCCGTTCGCGCGGGCTGCTGCCGGGACTGTCCTCGGGCACCAACTGGGTGTTCCGCGACGAGAGCTGCCACATGGATTTCGCGTTCGAATGCGTGCGCACCATCCGCGCCGAGGAACCGGACCTGTTCGACGCGACGATGGAGCAGCAGGTGCGCGACATGCTGGCCGAGGCGATCGAATGCGAGCTGCAGTTCGCCGAGGATGTGCTGTCCGGCGGGGTGGCCGGCATCTCCACCCGCGACATGCGCCAGTACCTGCAGCACTGCGCCGACCAGCACATCGCCAAGCTGGGCATGGCCAGGCAGTACAACGTGCGCAACCCGCTGCCGTTCATGGAGCTGCAGGACGTGCAGGAACTGACCAACTTCTTCGAGCGCCGGGTGTCCGCCTATCAGGTCGGCGTGCAGGGCGAAGTCTCGTTCGACCACGCGTTCTGATGTCCGCGACGGAAACCACGCCGGCAGTGCCGCGCCTGGACGAGGCGCGGCTGCTGCACATGGTCTTTCCCGACCACACCAACCACCTGGGCACGCTGTTCGGCGGCCAGGCGCTGGCATGGATGGACATGGCGGCATTCATTGCCGCCTCGCGCCATGCACGCAGGACCGTGGTCACTGCGCGTTCGGAACAGGTGGACCTCAGCCGGCCCGTGCAGCAGGGCGAGCTGGTGGAAGTGGTGGCGCGCGTCGCCAGCGTCGGCCGCAGCTCGATGGACGTGGAGGTGGAAATGTTCGCCGAGAACCTGCTGAGCGGCGAACGCCGCCTGTGCACACGCGGCCGTTTCGCGATGATCGCGCTGGACCCGCAGGGCCGGCCGACACGGGCACCGCCGCTGTCGCAGGCGTGATCCGGCAACGCCGTCGCACGCGCACAGCCGGAATGGGTGCGGCTGCCTTCGCGCCGCCGCGCGGTTAGAATCCGCCGACCCCTCGCCATCAAACGCATGCGCACTCTGTTTTCCGAGCTCGAACACCTGTTGCCTTCCTGGTTGCACGCCACCCGGGCCGATATCGCGCTGGCGCTGCAGGTCGTCGTCATCCTGCTGTGCGCGTGGCTCCTGCGCTGGGCGCTGCGGCTGCTGGTCCGGCGCATCGCCCGCCGCTACGAGCTGCCGCCGGAAGTGGACATGGGCATACGTCGCGTGGGCGGCTTCCTGATCGGATTCGGCACGCTGCTGCTGGTGCTGGAACGCTTCGGGGTTTCCGGCAGCGTGCTGTGGACGGCGTTCACCGGTTTCGCGGCGGTCGCGGCGGTGGCGTTCTTCGCCGCGTGGAGCGTGCTGACCAACATCTTCTGCGCGTTCCTGATCCTGGTCACGCGCCCGTTCCGCCTGCACGACCACATCGAGTTGCTGGAAAGCAGCGACAAGCCCGGCCTGCGCGGACAGGTGATCGACATGAACCTGGTCCACGTGATCCTGCAGGAACGCCATCCCGGCGGCGGCGAGAGCGTGCTGCGGATACCCAACAGCCTGTTCTTCCAGCGCGCCACGCGGCGCTGGAAAGGGGAGCCGGAGGCCTTGTCGCCACCTGGACCCGCCGATTCTTCCCAACCCACGCCGCCGCCCTCCGGCGGCGGCGCAAGCGCCATCGTCAACTTCCCCTAGGCGCGGCAAAGGCGCCGGCTGTCTCCCCCGGAAGCTCCGGATCGTGCGAAGGACGGCCGTGTTCTCCGGTGGATCACCGCCGCGGAGCCGGCGCTGGCCTGCCGGCATGCAATCTGTGAGAAAGTCGCTTGATTTCACCGTCTCGGTTTCCCTGCCCTCCATCACGCCATGCCCCGTGACCACATCCTCACCCTGTCGTGTCCGGACCGCACCGGGATCGTGTATCGCGTCACCGGCCTGCTGTACGAATCCGGCTGCAACATCCTCGATGCGCAGCAGTTCGGCGACGAGGATTCCGGTCGTTTCTTCCTGCGCGTGCATTTCGACGTGCCCGGTCCGGCCGGGATCGAGGCGCTGCGCGAGCGCTTCGCGTCGTTGGCCGAGAAGTTCGGCATGGACTGGCGCATCCACGACGCCAGCCGCAAGGCGCGGCTCATGGTGCTGGTGAGCCGGCAAGGCCATTGCCTCAACGACCTGCTGTTCCGCGCGCACAGCCGCCAGCTGCCGGTTGAGATCGCCTGCATCGTGTCCAACCACGAGGACTTCGCGCCGCTCGCGCGCTCCTATGGCGTGCCCTTCCGCCACCTGCCGGTATCGTCCGCCACCCGCGCCGAGCAGGAAGCCCGCATCCTGGCGCTGGAGGAGAAGGAAGGCATCGATCTGGTGGTGCTGGCGCGCTACATGCAGATCCTCTCGCCGGAGCTGTGCGATGCGCTGGCCGGCCGCGCCATCAATATCCACCACAGTTTCTTGCCCGGCTTCAAGGGCGCGAAGCCCTACCATCAGGCGCACGCGCGCGGGGTCAAGATCATCGGCGCCACCGCGCACTACGTGACCCGCGACCTGGACGAAGGCCCGATCATCGAACAGGACGTCGCCCGCGTGGACCACGCGATGGCGCCGAAGGAACTGGTGCGCCTGGGCAGCGACATCGAATCGCTGGTGTTGGCGCGCGCGGTGCGCCGGCACGTCGAGCACCGCATCCTGCTCAACGGTCACCGCACCGTGGTGTTCCGCTGACCACCTTCAGCGGCCGGACCTGGCGCGCCGGCAAGCGGCGGGACAGGACGGCTGCGTCTTCCTACAATCGGCAGCCATGAATACCCCGCAGGACTCATCGCTCGGCCGCGAGGTCGCCTATCCGTCGCGCTACGACCCGGGCCTGCTGTTCCCGATTCCGCGCGCCGGGGCGCGGCGCGAGCTGGGCCTCGACCCGGCGGCGCTGCCGTTCACCGGCTTCGACCGCTGGCAGGCGTTCGAGCTGGCGTGGCTGGACGCGCGCGGCAAGCCGCAGGTGGCGACGGCGACGCTGCGCGTGCCCTGCGACTCGCCCAACCTGGTCGAATCGAAGTCGCTGAAGCTGTACCTCAATTCGCTGAACGACGAACGCTTCGTCAATGCCGACGCGCTGCGCGAGCGCATCGTCGCCGACCTGGCCGCGGCGGCCGGCGCGCCGGTGGCGATGGCGTTCGGCGTGCCGGCGACGTCGGGCGAGGACGAAGGCGAATCGATCGACGGGCTCGACATCGACATCGACCACTACGACCCGCCGCAGCCCGACTTTCTCGCCGCAGATCCAGATGATGTGCGCGAGGAAACCCTGGTGTCGCATCTGCTGAAATCGAACTGTCCGGTCACCGGCCAGCCCGACTGGGCCGGTGTCAGCATCACGTATCGCGGTCCGCGCATGGATCGCGCCGGCCTGCTGCGCTACCTGTGCAGTTTCCGCCACCACGCCGGCTTCCATGAACAATGCGTCGAACGCATCTTCGCCGACGTGCTGACGCGTTGCCGGCCCGAACGACTGTCGGTGGAAGCGCGCTACACCCGCCGCGGCGGGCTGGACATCAACCCGTGGCGAGCCACCCCGGGTGCGCCGCCGCCGTCGGCGCGGCGCGACCCCCGGCAGTAGCTGAAACCGCGTTCAGGTTTCACTTCGCTCCGATGATTTCTTAACAAGCGGTGTGCAATCTTCGCAACCGTACATCACCCATCAGGGAGGAGCCCTGCGTGAGCACCGAAAAGAAAGCGGATTTTTCCGACGTGACCACGACGGTCACGAGCACCGAGCAGCAAGTCGAAAAGGCGGACTTCTCCGACGTGACCGCGACGGTCACCAGCACCGAGGAAATCGTCGGCGAGCAGACCTACACCGTGGCCAAGGGCGACACGCTCTCGTCCATCGCCAAGAACCACTACGGCAAGGCCAGCGCATGGCACCAGATCTTCGACGCCAACCGCGACGTGATCGACGACCCGGACCGCATCTTCCCCGGCCAGGTCATCAAGCTGCCGACGCTGCCCGAACAGGGCTGAGCTGCCCGTTTTCCTTTTCCCCTATTCCCAAAGGATTGAAGCCATGAAGCAGAACCGCATCGCCCTCGCCCTTGCCGTCGCCCTGGTGGGCACCGTCGCCATCGTCGGCTGCAAGAAGAAGGAAGCGCCCGTCGCCGAGGCGCCGGCTCCGGTCGAAGCCGCCCCGGCCCCGGTCGAGGTTGCGCCCGCGCCGGCCACCAGCTACACGGTCAGCAGCGGCGCGGCCGCCGACCCGATCGAAGTCACCATCAGCACCGACGCCAGCCTGCCGGTCGATGCGACGCTCGCCGCCAAGCTGACCTATCAGGACGGGCAGACCGCCGGCGAGGAAAGCACCACGATCAAGGCCGAGGATGCCGGTACCACCAAGATCGCCTTCAAGAAGGCGACCCCGTGGCCCGCCGGCACGTACAAGGTCGACGTGACCGTGAACGGCAATCCGGTCGGGCTGACCCAGGAAATCGAGATCAAATGACGCACGCGCCTCCGCGCCGAACGGCGCGGAGGCTTCCCGGCCCGGCCGGGGACAACCATTTACCGACCCACGTGGAAGGGCAAGCAGGGCGCGGAGCGATCCGCGCTTTTTTTTGTGGCCGGCCGTCCATGGCCGCCCCCTTCGGGCCATCGCTGCGCGATGTCAGAAAACGCTCCCGGCGTTTTTGTTCCCGACCTTGGTCGTCTTTGCCGCCGGCGCGCCGGCGCGCGACAATGGCCGGGATCAGCCAACCGCAACCGCAGAGACCCCGACGCCATGTCCAGCGACACCACCATCATCTACACCCTGACCGACGAAGCCCCGTTCCTCGCCACCCAGTCGCTGCTGCCGGTCGTGCAGGCGTTCGCGGGCGCGGCCGGAATCGCGGTGGAAACGCGGGACATCTCGCTGGCGGGCCGCATCCTGGCGCAGTTCTCCGACCTGCTGGGCGAGCGCAAGGTCAAGGACGACCTGGCCGAACTGGGCGCGCTGGCGACCCGGCCCGAGGCGAACATCATCAAGCTGCCCAACATCAGCGCCTCGGTGCAGCAGCTGAAGGCGGCGATCAAGGAACTGCAGGCGCAGGGCTATCCGCTGCCGGACTATCCGGAAGAACCGAAGACCGACGCGGAGAAGGACTGCCAGGCGCGCTACGCGAAGTGCCTCGGTTCGGCCGTGAACCCGGTGCTGCGCGAGGGCAATTCCGACCGCCGCGCGCCGCAGGCGGTGAAGAATTACGCCAGGAAGCACCCGCATTCGATGAGCGAGTGGAAGCAGTGGTCGCGCACCCACGTCTCGCACATGGAGCAGGGCGACTTCTACCACGGCGAGAAGTCGATGACGCTGGACAAGGCGCGCGACGTCAGGATGGAACTGGTCACCCGCGGCGGGCAGACCCTCGTGCTCAAGCCCAAGGTCGCGCTGCAGGACGGCGAGATCATCGACTCGATGTTCATGAGCAAGAAGGCGCTGCTGGCGTTCTACGAGAAGCAGCTCGACGACTGCCGCGAGGCCGGCATCCTGTTCTCGCTGCACGTCAAGGCCACGATGATGAAGGTCTCGCACCCGATCGTGTTCGGCCACTGCGTCAGGATCTACTACAAGGACGCCTTCCAGAAGCACGGCAAGCTGTTCGACGAGCTCGGCATCAACGTCAACAACGGCATGGCCGACCTGTACGAGAAGATCAAGTCGCTGCCCGCGACCCAGCGCGAGGAGATCATCCGCGACCTGCACGCCTGCCAGGAGCACCGCCCGGCGCTGGCCATGGTCGATTCGGCCAAGGGCATCACCAACTTCCATTCGCCCAACGACGTGATCGTCGACGCGTCGATGCCGGCGATGATCCGCCAGGGCGGCAAGATGTGGGGCGCCGACGGCAAGCCGTACGACTGCAAGGCGGTGATGCCGGAGTCGACCTTCGCTCGCATCTACCAGGAGATGATCAACTTCTGCAAATGGCACGGCAACTTCGACCCGCGCACCATGGGCACGGTGCCGAACGTCGGCCTGATGGCGCAGAAGGCCGAGGAATACGGCTCGCACGACAAGACCTTCGAGATCGCCGAGGACGGCGTCGCCAACATCACCGACATCGCCACCGGCGAAGTGCTGCTGTCGCAGGACGTGGAAGCCGGCGACATCTGGCGCATGTGCCAGGTCAAGGACGCGCCGATCCGCGACTGGGTCAAGCTGGCCGTGACCCGCGCGCGCAACTCGGGCATGCCGGCGCTGTTCTGGCTCGACCCGTACCGCCCGCACGAGAACGAGCTGATCAGGAAGGTGAAGACCTACCTGAAGGACCACGACACCAGCGGCCTCGACATCCAGATCATGTCGCAGGTGCGGGCCATGCGCTACACGCTGGAGCGCGTGGTGCGCGGCCTCGACACCATCTCGGTGACCGGCAACATCCTGCGCGACTACCTGACCGACCTGTTCCCGATCATGGAACTGGGCACCAGCGCCAAGATGCTGTCGATCGTGCCGCTGATGGCCGGCGGCGGCATGTACGAGACCGGCGCCGGCGGCTCGGCGCCGAAGCACGTGCAGCAGCTGCTGGAGGAGAACCACCTGCGCTGGGATTCGCTGGGCGAATTCCTGGCGCTGGCGGTGTCGCTGGAGGAAACCGGCATCAAGCACGGCAACGCCAGGGCCAAGCTGCTGGCGAAGACGCTGGACGAAGCCACCGGCAAGCTGCTCGAGCTCGACAAGTCGCCGTCGCGCCGCACCGGCGAGCTGGACAACCGTGGCAGCCACTTCTACCTGACCCTGTACTGGGCGCAGGCGCTGGCGGCGCAGGAAGAGGACGCCGACCTGCGCGCGAAGTTCGCGCCGCTGGCGCAAGCCCTGGCCGGGAACGAGGAGAAGATCGTCGCCGAACTCAACGGCGTGCAGGGCAAGCCGGTCGACATCGGCGGCTATTACCGTCCGGACATGGCGAAGGCCGAAGCCGCGATGCGTCCCAGCGCGACGTTCAACGATGCGCTGGCGGCGCTGTAGACAAGAGTTACCGTGTCTGAATAGCGTTTGCTTAATGCCGTCATTCCCGCTTTCGCGGGAATGACGGTCATACCGGACTTGTAGAGCCGAATTCATTCGGCTGCTCTTCGCTCGGACGATGCGACACAAAAGCAGCCGAATGAATTCGGCTCTACAAAACGCAGGGTTACTTGCCTGCAAGGATCCGCAGGTAGCCGTGCACCGTCGCATCCAGACCGGCGTACAGCGCTTCGTCGATCAGCGCATGGCCGATCGACACTTCCAGCACGTCGGGCACGCCGGCGAGGAATGCGCCCAGGTTGGCCTGGCTGAGGTCGTGGCCGGCGTTGACGCCCAGGCCCAGCGCCTGCGCCTCGCGCGCGGTTCGCGCGCACGCTGCCACTGCGGCCGAGGCATCGCCGGCCGCGGCGGCTTCGGCGTAGGGGCCGGTGTACAGCTCGATGCGGTCGGCGCCGATCCGCGCCGCTTCGGCCAGCCCGGCGCCGCCGGCGTCGGCGAACAGGCTGACCCGGCAGCCCAGCGACTTCAGCTCGGCAACCAACGGCTGCAGGCGCGTCGCGTCGTGGACGAAGTCGAAGCCATGGTCGGAAGTCAGCTGTCCGTCACCATCCGGCACCAGCGTGGCCTGCGCGGGGCGCGTTTGCGCGCACAGTTCGACAAAACCCGGATAGCCCGGTCGCGGCGGCGCGAACGGATTGCCCTCGATGTTGAATTCCACGCCGTATTCGCCGGCCAGCGCGGCCAGCGCGAACACGTCGTCCGCACGGATGTGGCGCTGGTCGGGGCGCGGATGCACGGTGATGCCGTGCGCGCCCGCGTCGAGGCAGGCGCGCGCGGCGCGCACCACGTCGGGCGCGTTGCCGCCGCGCGAATTGCGCAGCACCGCGATCTTGTTGACGTTGACGCTTAGGACGGTCATGCGCGGATCACGGTGCGTGACCGTCCTGACCGGCGGCGGCCTGCTGCCGGCGCGCCTCGGCCTGCTCGCGCAGGCGGTGCAGTTCCTGCGGATCGATCATCGGCATCTGCTCGCTGCGGCTGCCCAGCCTTGCCGACATCCAGCCCAGCACCCAGGCCACCAGCAGGCCCAGCGACAGCAGCAGCAGGAAGGCCATCAGGCCCAGGGACGTGGTGCGCAGCGCGCCGAACAGCGCGCCCAGGGCCAGCAGCAGGAACAACCAGTGCATGTCGAATTCCCGTTCGCGGGCCCGCGGGCCCGGATCCGGCGCGAGTCTAGCGCGCCTACAGCAGCGGCGACAGCAATCGCGCCAGCGCTTCCGGCAGGCGGTGCCGCCACAGCGACCGGCGGCGCTCGCGCTCCACCTGCCCGGCGCGGGCCAGCTCGCCTTGCAACAACAGCTCCAGCTCGCCCGCCATCGTCGTACCGCGCAGCAGCACCGACACCTCGAAGTTCAGGCGGAAGCTGCGATGGTCGAAGTTGGCGCTGCCGATCAACGCCAGGTTGTCGTCGCACAGCAGGGCCTTGGTGTGCAGCATGCGCGGGCCGTATTCGTACACCTTGACGCCTGCGGCCAGCAGTTCGTCGAAGTACGAGCGCGCCGCATAGGTCACCAGCTTCGAATCGCTGGTCTTCGGCACCAGCAGGCGCACGTCCAGCCCGCCCAGCGCCGCCGAGGTCAGCGCCATGCGCGCCGCTTCGCCGGGCACGAAGTACGGCGTCGCCAGCCACACCCGGCGGCGCGCTTCGTGGATCGCCGCCACGTGCATGCGGTGGATCGCCTCCCACGGCGCATCCGGCCCCGACACCAGCACCTGCGCGGAAATCCCGCCTTCGCCGGCGCGCGGCCACAGCGTGCAGCCGGCGAACACCTCGCGGGTCTGGCCGCTGGCGTAGACCCAGTCCTCGACGAACACCAGCTGCACGCTGCGCACCACTTCGCCGACCAGGCGCAGGTGCAGGTCGCGGTAGGCGTCGCTGCGCAGGCGTTCGTCTTCCTCGTCGGTGATGTTGATGCCGCCGGTGAAGGCCACCTTGCCGTCGACCACCACGATCTTGCGGTGGCTGCGCAGGTTGACCCACGAGCGGGCGAAGCCGCGGAACCTCGCCGGGTGGAACCAGGCGATCTCGCCGCCGGCGTCCAGCAGCGGCTGCAGGAAGCGCGCGCGCAGTTTCGACGAACCCACCGCATCGACCAGCAGCTTGACCTTCACGCCCGCGCGCGCGCGCTCCACCAGCGCGTCGCGCAGGCGCGTGCCGGTACGGTCGGGCATGAAGATGTAGTACTCCAGGTGCACATGGTCGCGCGCCGCGGCCACCGCTTGCATGATCGCGTCGAAGGTCGCGCCGCCATCCACCAGCAGTTCCACCGAATGCGCGGTGCTGGGCGCCAGCCCGGTGGTGGACAGGCCCAGCAGGGCCAGTTCGGTGCAGTCCTCGTTCTCGGGCCCGGCCAGCGTCTTCGGATCCAGGCGGTTGCGCGCCATGCGCCGGCGCAGGGTCTGGCGCTTGATCTTCTGCGGCCCCAGCAGGTAGTACACGATGTAGCCGATGTACGGCAGCAGCGCCAGCGACAGCAGCCAGCTCAACGTCGCCACCGGCTCGCGCTTCTGCAGCACGATCCACGCGCACAGCGGCACCAGGTACAGCAGCCACGCCAGCGACAGGTACAGCCTGAGGTGCGGAATCGCCTGGAAGGCGTCCCGCAGCGAGTGCAGGGTGTCGAGCATGCCGGGATTCTAGTGCATGTCCGACATGTCGCCGGCGGTGAGACGGCGGCGGCGTAGCCTGCACGCATGCACGAAGGCGAAGGCAGGCACCGTGGGCAGGCGATCAAGGGTCGCGGCGCGACCGGCTGGTTGCCGGGGCGCTACGCGAAGACGGTCGCGGAGAACGCCGACGACGGCTGGCACGAGCGCGACCGCGAAGGCGAGCCCGCATCCGCGCCGAAAACCGAAGTGCGCGAGGAAGTCGCGCGCAGCCTGATCGTCCGCAACGATTCGCCCGACATCCCGTTCGCGCAGTCGGTGAATCCGTACCGCGGCTGCGAGCATGGCTGCTCGTACTGTTTCGCGCGTCCGACCCACGCCTACATCGACCTATCGCCGGGGCTGGACTTCGAAACCAGGATCTTCGCCAAGACCAACGCGCCGGACGTGCTGCGCCGCGAGCTGGGCAAACCCGGCTACCGGGTCAGCCCGATCGCGCTGGGCGTCAGCACCGACGTGTACCAGCCGGTCGAGCGCCGGCTGCAACTGACCCGCCGGGTGATCGAGGTGCTGGCCGAAAC
Source organism: Pseudoxanthomonas sp. (assembly GCA_039807145.1). Taxonomy (GTDB): domain Bacteria; phylum Pseudomonadota; class Gammaproteobacteria; order Xanthomonadales; family Xanthomonadaceae; genus Pseudoxanthomonas_A. The sequence goes on from JBDHQQ010000009.1 coordinate 31,253, forward strand.
CCGCCATCCGTTTTCGCTGATCACCAAGAACGCGCTGGTCGAACGCGACATCGACCTGCTCGCGCCGATGGCGGCGCTGAACCTGGTCCGCGTCTACCTCTCGATCACTTCGTTGGACAACCCGCTGTCGTCGAAGCTGGAACCGCGCGCGTCGGCCCCGCATTCGCGCCTGCGCGCGATGCGCACCCTGCACGCCGCCGGCATCCCGGTCGGGGTGATGTTCGCGCCGGCCATTCCGTGGGTGAACGACCACATGCTGGAAGACGTGCTGCAGGCCGCGCGCGAGGCCGGCGCGGATTCGGCCGGCTACGTGCTGCTGCGCCTGCCGCACGAGGTCGCGCCGCTGTTCCGCGACTGGCTGCAGACCCACGTGCCCGACCGCGCCGCGCATGTGATGAGCACGATCCGGCAGTCGCGCGGCGGCAAGGACTACGACGCCGCGTTCGGCAGGCGCTTCCGTGGCGAAGGCGTGTTCGCCGACCTGCTGGCCCGACGTTTCGCGCTGGCGAAGAAGCGCTTCGGCTACGACAGCGGTTACGGCCGCGATCACCGCGACGACGGACTGGATTGCAGCCTGTTCGTCGCCCCGCGCAAGCCGTCGCCGCAGGGGGAGTTGTTCTGACCGGCGCGGGGCATCGGGTCCGCGTCGCGAAAAATAGAGAAGCCCGCCATCGGGCGGGCTTCCGCGTTCCGGCGTGCGACAGCCGGGAAGTCAGCGTTCGATGATCGCCACCACGCCCATGCCGCCGGCGGTGCAGATCGAGACCAGCGCGCGGCCGCCGCCGCGTTCCTGCAGTTCCTTGGCCGTGGTGGCGACGATGCGCGCGCCGGTGGCGGCGAACGGATGGCCGGCGGCCAGCGACGAGCCCAGCGGGTTGAGCTTGGCCGGATCGATGGCGCCCAGCGGCGCGTCCAGGCCGAGGCGGTCCTTGCAGTATTCCGCGCTTTCCCACGCGCGCAGCGTGCACAGCACCTGTGCGGCGAAGGCTTCGTGGATTTCGTAGAGATCGAAGTCCTGCAAGGACAGGTGGTTGCGCTTCAGCAGCTCCGCCACCGCCACCGTCGGCGCCATCAGCAGGCCTTCGCCGTGGACGAAATCGACCGCCGCGACCTGCACGTCGCGCAGGTACGCCAGCGGTTCGTGGCCGTGGGCGCGCGCCCATTCGTCGCTGGCCAGCAGCGCGGCCGAAGCGCCGTCGGTCAGCGGAGTCGAATTGCCGGCGGTCAGCGTGCCGCGGCCGGAAGTCCGGTCGAAGGCCGGCTTCAGCGTGGCCAGTTTTTCGACCGAAGTGTCGGGGCGCAGGTTGTTGTCGCGCTCGACGCCGCGGAACGGCACCACCAGGTCGCTGAAGAAGCCGCGTTCGTAGGCGGCGGCCAGCTTCAGGTGCGAGGCCACCGCCAGCGCGTCCTGTTCCTCGCGGCCGATGTTCCATTCCTTGGCCATGTCCTCGCAGTGCTGGCCCATGCTCTTGTCGGTGCGCGGCTCGGCCACGCCGGGGAACTCGGGCTTCAGTTCGGCGAACCTGAAGCCCTTCGCCAGCGCCTTGAGTTTGTCCGGCATGGACTTGGCGCGGTTGGCCGCCAGCAGCCGCGCGCGCAGCTGCTTGCCGTACACGATCGGCACGTCGGACGTGGTGTCGGAACCGCCACCGATGCCGGCGTCGATCTGGCCCAGCGCGATCTTGTTGCTGATCCAGGTCAGCGTGTCCAGGCCGGTGCCGCAGGCGCGCTGCAGGGTGATGCCGGGTGTCAGCGGCGACAGGCCGGACGACAGCGTGGCCTCGCGGCCCAGGTTCCAGTCCGACGGGTGCTTGATCACCGCGCCCATCGCCACCTCGCCGAGCTGCTGGCCGTGCAGGCCGAACTTCTCGACCAGCGCCCCCAGCGTCCGCACCGACATGCCCAGGTTGCCGACATCCGCATAGGCCGTGTTCTGGCGGCAGAAGGGAATGCGGACGCCGCCGAGGATGGCGACGGGACGGGCTGCGGACATGCTTACCTCGCGATGGATGCGGCCATACGGCCGAGTTTGTTCTAATGCGCAGTCTAACGCTCCGCGTTTGGAGCAACCATTCCAATCGGCCGGAAACGATGAACCGCAGTGAAGCCGCCGTCGAAGTGCGAGGCGTGGTCGCCATCGAATTGCAGGGCGGGCAGGCGCCGGCGCGCGCCGCGCTGGACCCGGCCACGGCCGGCGAACTGGCGCAGAAACTGGCCCGCGACCTGGCCGAGCACGCGCCGCGGGCGCGCGAGCTGGACCTGATAGTCGCCGCCGCGCACTTCGACCCGGC
>JBDHQQ010000124.1:0-7223 GCA_039807145.1 Pseudoxanthomonas sp.
GGCCACCGCGCCCAGCAACCACTCGCCGAAGTTCCTGCTCGACGAGGCGGCGCTCGACGTCGGCCTGCGCGCGCTGCTGCAGGTGTCGCTGGACTACCTGCACGGCGCCCGGGGCTGAGCGCGGCGGGTATCGGCAACGGCGGGCCGCCCACAGCCGCCGCCCCCCCGGCCGTGGCGCCCGGCCAGGGCCCCGTCACGCGCGCGCCTGTGTGCCCCGGGGAAGGCGGCTGCGGCCCGGCCTTCCCGGCCAGCACCCGGCGGCGCTGGCACCGGCGTCGATGCGTGGTGCAGGCAGGGCTCACCCGGCACCCCCTACAATCCGCGCATGAATACCCCCCACGATTCCAGCCTCGGCCGCGAGGTCGCCTATCCCTCGCAGTACGACCCGGGCCTGCTGTTCCCGATCCCGCGCGCCACCGCCCGCGCCGCGATCGGCCTGGATGCCACCTTGCCGTTCGTCGGCCAGGACCGCTGGCATGTCTATGAGCTGGGCTGGCTGGACAGGCGCGGCAAGCCGTGCGTGGCGACCGCGACCCTGTGGGTGCCGGCGGCCTCGCCGCACCTGGTCGAATCCAAATCGCTCAAGCTCTACCTGAACTCCCTCAACGCGGCGCGCTTCGACAGTGCCGACGAGGTGCGTGCGCGCATCGCCGCCGACCTGTCCGCCTGCGCCGGGGCCGCGGTCACGGTCGAGTTCGGGCTGCCGCCGGTGGCCGACGCCGAAGGCCACAGCATCGATGGCCTGGACCTGGACATCGACCACTATGGTCCGCCGCAGGCCGGCTTCCTGCATGCCGATACCGGCGAGGCCGTCGCCGAGACACTGGTCTCGGCACTGCTCAAGTCCAATTGCCCGGTCACCGGCCAGCCCGACTGGGCCAGCATCAGCATCCGCTACGCGGGCCCGCGGATCGACCGCGGCGGCCTGCTGCGCTACCTGGTCAGCTACCGCGACCACGCCGAGTTCCACGAGCAGTGCGTGGAGCGGATCTTCCTCGACCTGATGCACCACTGCGGCTGCCATTCGCTGGACGTGGAGGCGCGCTACACGCGCCGCGGCGGGCTGGACATCAACCCGCGCCGGTCGACCCCGGACCTGGCCGCCGGCCACCGGCCGTTGCGCGACCGGCGCCAGTAGGCCGGGCCGCCCGCACCGGGTACACGCCGGCTTTACGCCGGCGCGATGGTTCCTTAACGCGGCCGGTGCAATGGTGGCACCCAGCCGAGGAGGAACGACCCGATGAGCAATGACAAGAAGGCCGATTTTTCGGACGTGACGTCCACGGTGGACAGCACCGCCGCCGTCGCGCCGAAGGCTGATTTTTCCGATGTGACCGCGCGGGTGGATTCCACCGCGCAGATCGCCGGCGGGCAGCAGTACACCGTGCAGAAGGGCGACAGCCTGTCGCGCATCGCCAAGCACCTGCTGGGTGATGCCAATGCCTGGAAGCAGATCTTCGAGGCCAACCGCGACGTGCTTTCCGACCCCGACAAGATCTTTCCCGGGCAGACCCTGACGATTCCCCCGCGCCAGGGTTGAGGCCGCCAGGCCCGGTGCCTTTTCCTCCCATTCCGGAGCATCCCATGAAGAAGACTTCGCTCAGCAGTGTCCTGATGATCACCCTGGCCGGCACCCTGGCCGTGGCCGGCTGCAAGAAGCAGGAAGAGACCGCGCCGCCGCCGATGGAAAGCACCCCGGCGCCGGCGCCGATGAGTGAACCGGCACCGCCGCCGGCGGCCGCACCGGCGGTCAGTGTCACCTCGGTCACCGTCGGCACCACCGCGGCGGCGGACAAGTCGGTGGCGCCGGTGGCCATGATCGGCGGCAAGGACAAGATCATCGTGTCGGTGAAGACCGACGGCGCCGCGACCAACGCCACCCTCGGCGTGAAGCTCACCTACCAGGACGGGCAGGTGGCCGGCGAGCAGACCGCAACGCTCACCGCCACCGGTGCCGAGACCACCAACGTCGAATTCAGCAAGGCAAGCGCATGGCCCGCCGGCAAGTACCGCGCGGACGTGACCCTGGACGGCCAGCCGGCCGGCACCACCCAGGAGTTCGAAGTGAAGTAGCAAGCGGCATCACCTGTCGCCCCTCTCTCCCGACAGGTGCAGGCCATGGGCGCAGTCGCAGGACTGCGCCCTTTTTTATGGCCGCATGCGCGGTGGCCGTGCCAGCGCGGCGTCGGCGTCGCTGGGCGCCCGCGCCGCGACGCCACGCGTCCGGCTGATGCCCGCCCCATGCGCCGATGCCATGTGCCGGCGCGGCGGCGCACTGCCGCAACCGTACCGGCCCGTTTTGCCCGAACCGTCGCGACGCGCGACAATGCAGTGCTGACTACCCGCATTTACTTCCGACGGAAACCATCCCCCATGTCCGATACGCCGAAGATCATCTACACGCTCACCGACGAAGCCCCGTTCCTGGCGACGCAGTCGCTGCTGCCGATCATCGATGCGTATGCCACCACCGCCGGCATCGCGGTGGAGACCCGCGACATCTCGCTTTCCGGCCGCATCCTGTCGCAGTTCCCGGACTACCTGCAGGACGGGCAGAAGATCAGCGACGACCTGGCCGAGCTCGGCGAGCTGGCGACCCGGCCGGAAGCCAACATCATCAAGCTGCCCAACATCAGCGCCTCGGTGCCGCAGCTCAAGGCCGCGATCAAGGAGCTGCAGGACCAGGGCTACGCGCTGCCGAACTACCCGGACGCGCCGGCCGACGACGTCGCCCGCGACATCAAGGCGCGCTACGACAAGGTCAAGGGCAGTGCGGTGAACCCGGTGCTGCGCGAAGGCAACTCGGACCGCCGTGCACCGCTGTCGGTCAAGAACTACGCGCGCAAGCACCCGCACCGCATGGGCGCGTGGAGCAGCGACTCGAAGTCGCACGTGGCGCACATGGACGACGGTGATTTCTACGGCAGCGAGAAGTCGGCCACGCTGGCCGCCGCCGGCAGCCTGAAGATCGAGCTGGTGCAGGACGATGGCCGGACCGTGGTGCTCAAGGAGAAGACCGCGGTCAAGGCCGGCGAGATCGTCGATGCCTCGGTGATGTCGCGCCGCGCGCTGGCCGCGTTCGTCGCCGCGCAGATCGCCGACGCCCGCGCCCAGGGCGTGCTGTTCTCGCTGCACCTGAAGGCGACCATGATGAAGGTCTCCGACCCGATCATGTTCGGCGTGGTGGTCGAGGAGTTCTACAAGGACGTGCTGGGCAAGTACGCCGCCGAGCTCAGGCAGGCCGGCTTCGACCCGAACAACGGCATCGGCGACCTGTACGCGCGCCTGCCGTCGCTGCCGGAAGCCACCCAGGAGGCGATCAAGGCCGACATCGCCGCCGAGTACGCCAGGCGCCCGGCGGTGGCGATGGTCAACTCCGACAAGGGCATCACCAACCTGCACGTGCCCAGCGACGTGATCGTCGACGCCTCGATGCCGGCGATGATCCGCGACTCCGGCCGCATGTGGAACGCCGAAGGCAAGCTGCAGGACACCAAGGCGCTGATCCCGGACCGCTGCTACGCCGGCGTCTACCAGGCGGTGATCGAGGACTGCAAGGCGCATGGCGCGTTCGACCCGGCGACCATGGGCAGCGTGCCCAACGTCGGGCTGATGGCGCAGAAGGCCGAGGAGTACGGCAGCCACGACAAGACCTTCCAGATCCCGGCCGATGGCACCGTGCGGGTCAGCGACGACGCCGGCAACGTGGTGTTCGAGCACAGGGTCGAGGCCGGTGACATCTGGCGCATGTGCCAGACCAAGGACGCGCCGATCCAGGACTGGGTCAAGCTGGCCGTCAGCCGCGCGCGCCTGAGCAACACCCCGGCCGTGTTCTGGCTGGACGCCAACCGCGCGCATGACGCGCAGGTGATCGCCAAGGTCGAGAAGTACCTGAAGGACCACGATACCCAGGGCCTGGACATCCGCATCCTGTCGCCGGTGGAAGCGACGAAGTTCTCGCTGGAGCGCATCCGCAGGGGCCAGGACACCATCTCGGTGACCGGCAACGTGCTGCGCGACTACCTGACCGACCTGTTCCCGATCCTGGAGCTGGGCACCAGCGCCAAGATGCTGTCGATCGTGCCGCTGATGGCCGGTGGCGGCCTGTTCGAGACCGGCGCCGGCGGTTCGGCACCCAAGCACGTGCAGCAGTTCGTCGAGGAGGACTACCTGCGCTGGGATTCGCTGGGCGAGTTCCTGGCCCTGGCCGCCTCGCTGGAACACCTGGCCCAGCGCTACGACAACACCGCCGCCGCGGTGCTGGCCAAGGCGCTGGACCAGGCCAACGGCATGTTCCTCGACAACGACCGCTCGCCGGGCCGCAAGCTCGGCACCATCGACAACCGCGGCAGCCACTTCTACCTGGCCATGTACTGGGCGCAGGCGCTGGCCGCGCAGGACGAGGACGCCGCGCTGAAGGCCAGGTTCGCGCCGCTGGCCCGGGCGCTGGCCGACAACGAGCAGAAGATCGTCGAGGAACTGGTCGCGGTGCAGGGCAAGGCCGTGGACATCGGCGGCTACTACCGCCCGGACCTGGGCAGGACCAGCCGCGCGATGCGCCCGAGCGCGACCCTCAACGCCGCGCTGGCCGCGCTCTGATCGCAGCCGCCACGGCCGTTTGAGCCGAAGCCCGCATCGCCGCGCGATGCGGGCTTCGTGCTTCATGGTGCCGCGCATCCCCGCAACGCTGCGGGCACCCCGGTTGCCTGCGCGGCGGTGGCCGGGACACGCGCGCTGGCGCGGTGCGGTAGGGTGGTGGCCGGCGCCCCCCACTCTCCACTGCCGATGCCTGCCACCGAATCCGCCCACGCCATCGCCCGCTGCATCCGCGACGGCTTCGAGGACTACCACGCCCGCTTCGCTGCCATCACCCGGCGCGCGCGCGGGCGTTTCGAGCAGCGCGACTGGGCGGCGGCGCGCCAGGACGCGGTCGAGCGCATCGCGCTCTACGACCTGTGCGTCGGCGAGTGCATGGCGCGCCTGCAGGCGATCGCGGGCAGCCGGCCCGGCCGCGATGCGTGGGCCCGGGTACGCACGGCCTTCGCCGCGCTGGTGGAAGGGCAGATCGACGGCGAGCTGTACAAGACCTTCTACAACACCCTGACCCGGCGCCTGTTCGCCACCCGCGGGGTGGACGATGCCATCGAGTTCATGGCACTGGAGATCGAGCCGTCCGATGCCATCACCCATCCGGTGGCGCGCCATGTCTATACCGTTTCGGAGGCGCGCCCGGCCGAGGCCTTCGAGCGCGTGCTGGCCGACTACCGTTTCGACGTGCCCTACCGGCACCGCCTGCGCTGCGCCGCGGCCATCGCCGTGCGCCTGCAGGACGACCTGGCGCACTGGGGGCCGAACCCGGTGCGCGCCATCGAGCTGCTCGATACCGTGTTCTACCGCGAGCGCCGCGCCTACCTGGTCGGGCGCGTGTTCGGCGAGCACCGCTTCTCGCCCTGCGTGATCGCGCTGGTCAACGACGGCGACGACGGCCTGCGCGCGGAGGCGGTGCTGAGCCGGCGCCGCGACGTGGCCCACCTGTTCGGCGTGTCGCGCAGCTATTTCCAGGCCGACCTGCCCACCGTCGCCGATGCGGTGGTGTTCCTGCGCAGCCTGCTGCCCGGCAAGCCGGTGGACGAGATCTACACCGTGCTGGGCCGCGCCAAGCAGGGCAAGACCGAGCGCTACCGCACCTTCTTCCGCCACTTCCAGCAGCATCCGGACGAGCGCCTGGTACCGGCGGAGGGCACCCCGGGCATGGTGATGGCGGTGTTCACCCTGCCCAGCTACCCGCTGGTGTTCAAGCTGATCCGCGACCGCTTCGCCTGGCCCAAGACGGTCAGCCGCCAGGACGTGGAGGACCGCTATGCGCTGGTGTTCAACCTGGACCGCATCGGCCGGCTGCTGGATGCGCAGCCGTACCGCCACCTGCGCTTCCCGCTGGCGCGCTTCGCCCCGGCGCTGCGCCAGGAGCTGCTGGAGAGCTGCGCGCGCAGCGTGCGGGTCGAGGGCGATGACCTGGTGATATCGCTGTGCTACGTGCAGCGGCGGTTCCGCCCGCTCAACCTGTACCTGCGCGAACAGACCCCGCAGGCCGCGCGCGCGGCGGCGCTCGACTATGCGCAGGCCATCACCGACATGGCGCGCAACGACATCTTCCCCGGCGACATGCTGCTGAAGAACTTCGGCGTCTCGCGCCACGGCCGCGTGGTGTTCTACGACTACGACGAGCTGTGCCGGGTCGGCGACTGCACGTTCCGCGAGTGGCCGCAGCCACGCGATGCCGCCGAAGCCCTGGCCGCCGAGCCGTGGTTCCACGTCGCGCCCAACGACGTGTTTCCCGAGCGCTTCCCGTTGTTCATGGGCCTGCCGCGGCCGCTGATGGAGGCGGTGCGCGAGGCGCACGGGGAACTGTTCGATCCGCGCTGGTGGCGTGGCCTGCAGGCCGCCTTCGCCCGCGGCGAGTTTCCCGATACCCCGCCCTACCCACGCGCACTGCGGCTGGCGTGAACATCGCCGCCGGAAGCGCTACAGTCGCGTCCTGGACATGGAGGGCAGGGAGAGCGTCATGCTGACGTCGTTGCGTCGCGGGGCCGTGCTGGCCGCGTTGCTGTTGGTGGCCGTTGCCGCGTCGGCCGCCGGGCCCGGGGCCGTGCGCAAGCAGGCCGAGATGGCCATGCAGCTGTCCGGGCAGATCGACATCGCGCCCGATGGCAGCGTGGAAGCGGTGCGGCTGGACCAGCAGGACCGGCTGAGCGCGGAGCTGTCACGTTTCGTGCGCAGCTCGGTGATGGGCTGGACCTTCGTGCCGGTGGTCCGCGACGGCAAGCCGGTCGCCGCGCGTTCGCCGTTGATGCTGCGCCTGGTCGGCAAGAGGCTGGAAGACGGCGGCACCCAGGTGGCCATCCGCAGCGCCACTTTCGAGGCCTACGATCCGCAAAGCAGGAGCGCGGTCACCGCCTTGAAGATGACACCGCCAAGCTACCCGCGTTCGATGTACGAGGTGGGGGCGCAGGGCAATGTCTACCTGGTCGTCAGGGTCGGGCGCGATGGCCGGGTCGAGGATGCATACGTGGAACAGGTCAACATGACCGTGGTGGCCAGCGAAGGCCAGATGCGCCGGTTCCGCCAGGTGCTGGGCGGCAATGCGCTGGCCGCGGCGCGCAAGTGGGAGTTCCGCGTTCCGGTCGAAGGCGAGGACGCGGACGCGCCGCACTGGAACGTGCGCG
>JBDHQQ010000010.1:0-32898 GCA_039807145.1 Pseudoxanthomonas sp.
GGGCAGACGTGTTCGACTACATCGAGCGGTTCCACAACCCGCTCATCCAGCGCAGGCTTGATGCCAAGGATCAGACCTTTAGACTCTTAACCCAACCGTCCGTGGAAACGGGGTAGAACCCTGGATACATGATGCCGCTTGAGTCAATGCTGGTGTTTCAGGAGGCTAAAGACTGCTTCGTCTATGGTCAGTTCGTCGCAACTTTGGTCTTGGCGGCATCCTTCATGGAGCACTGGCTTGGTGGCACCCTCAACGCCGCAGGGCAATCGAAAGTCTCTGGGCAAGGCCTCAAGGCTATCGTTGCTCATTGCCGGGAGTTCAACGTCATACCGGTTGTGCTCTGTGACAAGATTGATTCCTTGCGCCTCAGTCGTAATCCGTTCGTGCACTTAAAACCATTCGACCACCCGCACAACCTTGGGCAGCGCATGTTCACTAGTCGCGCGCATCCGGACAGCATCTTAGAGTCAGACGCCAGAGATGCTCTGTCAGCCATGTACTCGGTAGCCGTGTATGCCAAGGCGCAGCCCGATAGGTTGGGGTGAACGAAGTGAACCCCAACATCCCCTGATCCGACGCGTGGCGATGTTGGGGTTCGCAAGCTCACCCCAACCTATCCTCCTCGCCACGTTGTTTCAGGCCTTCTTGACCCACTTCAACAGCGGCTCCCAATCGCCCTGGTGGTCGCGCACCTGCTGCGAGCGGTAGTCGAACAGGCTGCGGCCCAGGCCGGCCAGCACCACGTAGGCCTGGGTGTCGCGCAGCTGGGCGACGACCGGGTAGGGCCAGGTCTTCAGCATTTCCACCGCCTGCTGCGAGGCGTTGGTCCACGGCTTGCTGCGGTTGACCACCAGCCCTACCGGCAGCTTGCGCTTGTGGATGCGCGGCACCTTGGCCAGCGTGTTCAGGAAGGCCACGGTGGCTTCGATGTCGATGCCGGACGGGATGACGGGCACCACGATGGCGTCGGCGTGTTCGATGAACGGGGCCAGGTCGTCGGCCATCGCGCCGGCCGGCACGTCGATCACCACGCGCTCGGCGTCGTCCGGCACCGCCGCCCGCCAGCCGCGCTTCCTGCCGCCGCTGGCGTCGATCGGCAGCACCGCGCTGTCCAGTTCGGCCCGGCGCTGGGCCCAGTGCATCGACGATCCCTGCGGGTCGGCGTCCACCAGCACGGTGCGCTTGCCTTCCAGCGCGAAATGCGCGGCCAGGTTGCTGGCCAGCGTGGTCTTGCCGGCGCCGCCCTTGGAGCTGGCGACCAGAATCGTCTTCATGCGCTCACCTCGATGCCCGGGGAAGCCGAAGGGTACACCGGGCAGGCACGACGGGGGAGGCGGCTTTGCTATCGTTTCCGCCCCCTCCGCACGGACCGGCGATGAGCGAACTGCAGGACCTGATTGCGCTGATCCGCGCCAATACGCCGCTGATCGTCGTCGAAACGCTCGACGAGGGGCGCGTGGTGGACCTGTTCCGCCAGACCCTGGCCCAGGTGTGGCGCGCGCTGTACCGCTGGTCGATCACCGAGGGCCTGCGCCGACTGGACATGGACCGCGAGGACCCGCCGGTCGGCCCGCCCGACGCCAGCCACGCCCTGCAGGCGATCCGCCAGGCCGACCAGCGCGGGGTCTACCTGCTGCTCGATTTCGACCCCTACCTGGGCTACGCCGGCACCCAGCGCCAGCTGCGCGACCTGATCGAGCGCCGCCACTGCCAGCCGCACGTGCTGGTGCTGGTCGGCGCGAAGGTCGATCTGCCGGACGAACTGGAACCGCTGGCGGTGCGCTTCCGCCCCAGCCTGCCCGACGCCAACGCGTTGCTGAAGCTGGTGCGCGAGGAGGCGGTCGAATACGCCCGCGAACACGGCGGCCGGCGGGTCGAGGCGGACGGCGAGGCGGTCGCGCAGATCGTGCGCAACCTGCAGGGACTGGGCTACGCCGACGCGCGGCGCATCGCCCGCCACCTGATCCACGACGACGGCGCGCTGAACGCCGCCGACCTGCCGCAGCTGGCGCGGCTGAAGTTCGAACTGCTGAACCGCAGCGGCCACCTGCATTACGAATACGACAGCGCGCGCATCGACGATGTGGCCGGCGCACGGCGGCTGAAGCGCTGGATCGCGCAGCGTCAGCAGGCCTTCACCGCCGCCGCGCCGCCGCCGGGACTGGACCCGCCGCGCGGCATGCTGCTGCTGGGCGTGCAGGGCTGCGGCAAGTCGATGCTGGCCAAGGCCACCGCCGCCGGCTTCGGCGTGCCGCTGCTGCGGCTGGACTTCGGCAGCCTGTACGACAAGTACCACGGCGAAACTGAGAAGAACCTGCGCAACGCGCTGGCCTCGGCCGAGCAGCTGGCGCCTTGCGTGCTGTGGATCGACGAGATCGAGAAGGGCGTGGCCGGTGGCGGCGAGGACGGCGGCGTGTCGCGGCGGGTGCTGGGCCACCTGCTGACCTGGATGGCCGAACGCAAGTCGGCGGTGTTCATCGTCGCCACCGCCAACCAGGTGCGGGAACTGCCGCCGGAGCTGCTGCGCAAGGGCCGCTTCGACGAAATCTTCTTCGTCGACCTGCCCGCGCCCGACGTGCGCGTCGAACTGCTGCGTCTGCACCTGCTGCGGCGCGGCCTGGACGACGAAGCGTTCAACCTGTCCGCGCTGGCGGCGGCCAGCGACGGCTTCTCCGGCGCGGAGATCGAACAGGCCATCGTGTCCGCGCTGTATGCGGCGCACGCCGAGCGCAGGCCGCTGGACACCGAACTGCTGATGCACGAGATCCGCGCGACCCGGCCGCTGTCGGTGGTGATGGCCGAGCCGGTCGCCGCGCTGCGCGAATGGGCCAGCGGGCGCACCGTGCCGGCGGACTGACTCCAGCCGCCACGTTCGTGAGAGCCGCATGGCAGCGGCGCTTATAATTCCGAGCATCCGAAATCTGCTGTGGGAAACCCCTCTCACCGCATGCGGTGAGAAGGATTCCCACATTGAAATCCGGAGAGCCATAATTCCGGGCCTTTGCTCGAAACAGCCAGCCATTCCGGGCCCGCCATGACCAGCACCGCCGAACTGACTTCGCCCTCGTCCGCCAACACGCCGCAGATCGGGACGATCGACAGCGACTACACGCTGGAGCACAAGTACACCCGCACCGACGGCCGCATCTACCTGAGCGGCGTGCAGGCGCTGGTGCGGCTGCCGCTGATGCAGCGCCTGCGCGATCAGGCGGCGGGGCTGAACACCGCCGGCTTCATCAGCGGCTACCGCGGCTCGCCGCTGGGCGGCTTCGACCTGGAGCTGTGGCGCGCGCGCAAGCACCTGGACGCGGCCGCGGTGAAGTTCACCCCGGGCCTCAACGAGGACCTGGCCGCGACCATGGTCTGGGGCACGCAGCAGGCCAACCTGTTCCCCGGCGCCAGGGTCGATGGCGTGTACGCGATGTGGTACGGCAAGGGCCCGGGCGTGGACCGCTGCGGCGACGTGTTCAAGCACGGCAACGCGGCCGGCACCTCGAAGCACGGCGGCGTGCTGGCGCTGGCCGCCGACGACCACGCCTGCCGCAGTTCGACCCTGCCGCACGGTTCGGAAGACGAGTTCGTCAGCGCGATGATGCCGATCCTCAACCCGACCGGCGTGCAGGACATCCTCGACCTGGGCCTGCTCGGCTGGGCCATGAGCCGCTACACCGGCCGCTGGATCGGCTTCAAGACCATCGCCGAGACGGTGGAATCGTCCGCGTCGGTCGAGGTGAATCCGTTCGCCCGCCAGATCGTGCTGCCGGAGGATTTCGAATTGCCGCCGGGCGGCTTGAGCATCCGCTGGCCGAACCCGCCGCTGGACCAGGAAATGCGCCTGCACAGGTACGCGGTGGCCGCGGCGCAGGCTTTCGCCCGGGCCAACGGCGTGGACAGGGTGATGCTGGATTCGCCGCGCGCGCGGCTGGGCATCGTCACCACCGGCAAGAGCTACCTCGACGTGCTGCAGGCGCTGGAATACCTGGGCCTGGACGAACAGGCCTGCGCCGACATCGGCATCCGCGTGTACAAGGTCGGCATGACCTGGCCGCTGGAGCCGGTGGGCATCGCCAGGTTCGCCGGCGGCCTGGAAGACATCGTCGTGGTCGAGGAGAAGCGCGCCTTCGTCGAGCGGCAGATGAAGGAATACTTCTACAACTGGCCCGAAGCGCTGGGCCGGCGCCCGAGCATCGTCGGCAAGTACGACGAGGCCGGCGAATGGATCCTGCCTTCGACCGGCGAGCTGACCCCGGCGACCATCGCCGGCGTCATCGGCAAGCGCATCCTGCGCTTTCCGCTGCCATCAAGCGCGTTCACCGAAAGCATCGAGCAGCGCCTGCGCTGGATGGAAGAGAAAGAGGCCGAGATGGCCCTGCCGCGCGCCAACTTCCCGCGCGTGCCGCACTATTGCTCGGGCTGTCCGCACAACACCTCGACCGTGGTGCCGGAAGGTTCGCGCGCGCTGGGCGGCATCGGCTGCCACTACATGGTCACGTGGATGGACCGCAGCACCGACACCTTCACCCACATGGGCGGCGAAGGCGTGACCTGGTCCGGGCAGGCGCCGTTCACCGAGACGCCGCACGTGTTCCAGAACCTGGGCGATGGCACTTTCTTCCACAGCGGCTCGCTGGCGGTGCGCCAGTCGGTCGCCACCGGGGTCAACATCACCTACAAGATCCTCTACAACGACGCGGTGGCGATGACCGGTGGCCAGCCGGTGGACGGCACCCTCAGCGTGCCGCAGATCGCGCAGATGATGCGCGCCGAGGGCGTGCAGGCGATCGTGGTGGTCAGCGACGAAGTCGGCAAGTGGAGCGACAAGTCGATCTTCCCGTCCGGCGTGGAATTCTTCGACCGCAAGGACCTGGACGACGTGCAGCGCCGCCTGCGCGAAACCAGGGGCGTGTCGATCCTGATCTACGACCAGGTCTGCGCCACCGAGAAGCGCCGCCGGCGCAAGCGCGGCAAGCTGCCCGACCCGCAGAAGCGCACCGTGGTCAACTCGCTGGTCTGCGAAGGCTGCGGCGACTGCGGCGAGAAGAGCTTCTGCGTGTCGGTGCTGCCGAAGGAAACCGAATTCGGCCGCAAGCGCGACATCGACCAGAGCAACTGCAACAAGGACTTCCGCTGCGTCGACGGCTTCTGCCCCAGCTTCGTCACCGTGCACGGCGGCACACTGCGCAAGGGCAAGAAAGCAAATGTGGCGGAACTGCTGAACAACCTGCCCGCACCAACCTTCAAGTCGAACCTCGAACAGCAGCCCTGGAACATCCTGATCACCGGCGTCGGCGGCACCGGCGTGGTCACCATCGGCGCGCTGCTGGGCATGGCCGGCCATCTCGAAGGCAAGGGCGCCAGCGTGCTCGACCAGACCGGCCTGGCCCAGAAGGGCGGCGCGGTGACCACCCACATCCGCATCGCCAAGACCCCGAACGACATCCACGCCGTGCGCATCGCCGCCGGCGAAGCCGACCTGGTGCTGGGTTGCGACATGGTCGTGGTCAACGACTACTGGGCGCTGTCCAAGGTGCGCGGCGAGCGCTCGCACGTGGTGCTGAACAGCTACGAGGCGATGCCCGGCACCTTCACCACCCATCCGGACATGCAGTTCCCCGCCGCGGAGATCATCGCCGGCGTGAAAGTGGCGCTCGGCGGGCGCGAACCCGACCTGATCGACGCGACCCAGATCGCGACCGCGCTGATGGGCGACGCCATCGCCACCAACCTGTTCATCCTCGGCTATGCCTGGCAACAGGGCCTGGTGCCGATTTCGTTCGACGCGATCATGCGCGCGGTGGAATTGAACGGCGCGGCGATCGAGATGAACCGGACCGCGTTCGCCTGGGGCCGCCTGGCCGCAGTGAACCCGCAAGCGGTGCAGGAAGCCGCCGGCCTGATCCGCAATGTTCCCACCGAAGCCGAGCGCACGCCGCTGAACCTGCAGATCCTGCCGCCGGGCGAATGGGAAAGCACCGAGTGGGGCGCGAACGCCGCGCCGCGCAACCCCGGCAACGAGCGCGAGGTGCGCGGCCTGCGCGACGCCGACCTCGGCGACACCGACGTCGCCTTCCTGCCGCTGGACGACGCGCGCCTGTCGCGCTCGCTGGACGAGTTGATCGCGCGGCGCCGCGCCTTCCTCACCGACTACCAGAACGCCGCCTATGCGCAGCGCTACGTCGACCTGGTGGCGAAGGTGCGCGACGCCGAGCACGCGCGCGCGCCCGGTTCCACCGCGCTGACCGAGGCGGTGGCGCGCTACTTCTTCAAGCTGATGGCGTACAAGGACGAATACGAAGTCGCCCGCCTGTACACCAGCGGCGAGTTCCAGCGCCGCCTGCAGCAGCAGTTCGACGGCCACTACACCCTGCGCTTCCACCTCGCCCCGCCGCTGCTGGCGAAGAAGGACGCGCACGGCCGGCTGGTGAAGCGGGAATACGGCCCTTGGGTCTTCACGGCGTTCAAGTGGCTGGCCAAACTGCGCTTCCTGCGCGGGGGCGCGTTCGACGTGTTCGGCTACACCGAAGAGCGCAAGGGCGAACGCGCGTTGATCGGCGAATACGAGCAAACCATCGCGAAGCTCCTCGCCGGCTTGGACGGCAACCGCCTGCCGCTGGCCGTGCAGATCGCCAGCGTGCCCGAGCACATCCGCGGCTACGGCCACGTCAAGGAAAGGCACCTGCACGAAGCCAGGGCGCGCGAAGCCGCGCTGCTGGCCAAGTGGGACAACCCGCGCGAGATCCCGCTGGTGCAGGCGGCATGAGGCGGATGAATCCGGCTTTCTGACCGCAGGAGCGCACCGCAGGGGCGCGACCGGGGCATTCGGCGTGCGGCAAGCGTTCCTCGCCGTCGAGGGTTCCGGTCGCGCCCCTGCGGTGCGCTCCTGCGGCGTCAAATCAACGCGGCAAGGCCACCGGCGGACCCTCGCGCACCAGCGCATCGAGGATCCTGCGGCCGGCGCGGCCGTCCACCGGCAGCAGGCCGAGGCGCTGCTGTTCGGTGGCGATGGCGCGGCGGGTCTGGGTGCCGATCATGCCGTCGGCCGCACCAATGGCGTGGCCACGGGCCAACAGCAGGGTCTGCAGGTGCCTGCGCTGCGCGCGATCCAGGCCGGGGTCGTCGGTCGGCCACGCGGCGAGCAGCGGGCCAGCGCCGCGCAGGCGGTCGGACAGCAGGGCGATGGCCAGCGCGTAGCTTTCGGCGGCGTTGTAGGCGTAGATCGCGTCGAAATTGCGGAACACCAGGAAAGCCGGACCGTTCGCGCCCGCCGGCAGCAGCAGGCCGGCCGCGGCATCGGTCTGCGGTAGCGCGGTGCCGTCGGCGCGCAGTACGCCGCGCGCGCGCCAGTCGGCGAGCGGTCGCTTGTTCTTGCGGCCGGCGAGCGAGGCATCGAAGCCCGCCGGCAGCTTCACTTCGTAGCCCCACGGCTCGCCGCTGCGCCAGCCGGCGCGAACCAGGTAGTTCGCGGTCGAGGCCAGCGCATCGGGAATGCTGCCGACCAGGTCGCGGCGGCCGTCGCCGTCGCCGTCCACGGCGATGCGCCGGTAGGTGCTGGGCATGAACTGGGTGTGGCCGAACGCGCCCGCCCACGAGCCGACCAGGCCTTCCGGTTTCAGGTCGCCCGCTTGCAGCAGCAGCAAGGTGGCGAACAGTTCGCCGCGGAAGAACGCCTGCCGCCGGCCGAAGCACGACAGCGTGGCCAGCGACTGCAATAGCGGGCGCTTGCCGAAGGCGCGGCCGTAGTCGCTTTCCACGCCCCACACCGCGACCACGGTCTGCGGGTCGACCGCATACTGCCGCTCGACCTGCGCCAGCGTCGTCGCGTTCGTTTCCAGCATCGCGCGGCCGTCGCCGATGCGCTGGTCGTCGACCAGCGGCGCCAGGTAGTCCCAGATCGGCGTGGTGAATTCTGGCTGCGCGTTCAGCAGTTCCAGCACGCCCATGTCGGGCGTCAGTCCCGCGGTACCGGCGTCGTAGGCGGCATTCGACACGCCCGCGGCGGCGGCCTGCGTGCGCAGGCCGCGCAGGCAATCATCGAAGACCATGTCGTCGGCCCGGGCGCAGGCCGCGGCGGCGAACAGGCCAAGGAACAACAGCGCGCGGCGCATATCGCATTTCCGTATGGATGGAGGCGATTGTAGGCGCGCGTCGGCGTTTAACGCGATGCGAAGGCGTTGCACGGCATGCTTCGTCCATCCCGCCCGCTTCCGGAGCCGCAGATGTCCCGTCCCTGGCTGCCCTTGCTGCTGTGCCTAGGTCTCGCCGCCTGCTCCGCGCCCGCGCCGGACGAACAGGAACAGGCCGTCGTCCAGGCCGAACAACGGGCGGCCGAGGACGCGCAACCGGCGCCGCAGACCGAGGTCGCCACCGACGCCACGACCTGCGATGCGACCCAGGCGCAATGGACGGTCGGCAAGGTCGTCGGCGAGGCCGAGGTCGAACAGGCCCGCAAGGACGCCGGCGCAACCAGGGTGCGCGCGCTGAAGCCGGGCCAGCCGACGACAATGGAATACGACGCCGCGCGGCTGAACCTGGACGTCGACGACAAGGGCGTGGTGACCGCGGCGCGCTGCGGCTAGCCGCCGGACCGCGCAACCCGCCGACAGCAAGGCCAGCGCATGCTGCTCCGGCTGATCCCCAAGGTCTTCTATGCCGACATCCGGGTCGGGCTGGATTTCTTCGTCGGCGGCCTGGGTTTCCAGGTCCTGCACCACGACGCAACGATCTCGGTGCTGGGCCGCGACGGGGCCAAGGTCTATCTGATGGAGAACGCCGGACTGGCCGCGCTGGACCGGCCGGAACTGGCGATCGAGACCGACGACATCGCCGGCATCCACGCGGAAATCGCCGCACGGGCGCCGCAGCTTTTGCATCCGAACCTGCCGACGGTGCGGCAGCGGCCGTGGGGCGCGCGGGAGTTCGCGGTACTCGATCCGACCACGGTCTGCGTCGTGTTTCGCCAGTGGTAGCCAACTGGTCGGTGAAGTTTCTTTTGAAACCAGCGATTTGCGCCGCGAAACGCGCTTGCGGCACTGCAGCAACTGTGCTGTAGTCGGGGCTCCGGTGACATTCCCGACGCGCCGCTGACGGGCAGGGCGCGGTGTCGCCGTCTGCGACAGTCGAGGTAGCGCCATGGCTTCGCGCCAGAGCCACCCACACAACGGCATGGGGCTGTACGACCCCAACGACGAACGCGATGCCTGCGGCTTCGGCATGATCGCGCAGCTCGACGACCAGCCTTCGCGCGCGCTGGTCGATACCGCCATCGCCGCACTGTCGCGCATGACCCACCGCGGCGGCGTCGCCGCCGACGGCCTGACCGGCGACGGCTGCGGCCTGCTGATCCGCCGGCCGGAAATTTTCCTGCGCGCGCTGGCGAAGGAAGCCGGCATCGACGCCGGCGAACGCTTCGCTTCCGGCCTGGTGTTCCTGCCGCACGACGAGGCGCTGGCCGCGCGCTGTCGCGCCGAACTGGAAAACCAGTTGCAGCGCGCCGGCGCCACGCTGAAAGGCTGGCGCGTGCCGCCGATCGACGCATCGGTGTGCGGCGAGCTGGCGCAGCGGACCCTGCCGCGCATCGAACAAGTCTTCGCCGACGCCGGCCCCGGGCAGGACGACGACGCCTTCGCACTGGCGCTGTTCCTGGCCCGCCGCCGCGCCGAACAGGCGCTGCGCGAGGCCGCGCCGGATTTCTACGTGGTGTCGCTGGCCCCGCACAGCATCGGCTACAAGGGCATGGTGCTGCCGGACAAGCTGGCGGTCTTCTACCCGGACCTGCAGCGCAGCGACCTGGCCAGCAGCGCGGTGGTGTTCCACCAGCGCTTCTCCACCAACACGCTGCCGCGCTGGCCGCTGGCGCATCCGTTCCGGGTGCTGGCGCACAACGGCGAGATCAACACCATCGAAGGCAATCGCCGCTGGGCGCAGGCCCGCAGCAAGGTGTGGAAGACGCCGCGCTTCGACATCGCCGAGTTCGACCCGGTCATCTCGATGCACGGCTCCGACTCGCAGAGCCTGGACAACATGCTGGAGCTGCTGGTCGCCGGCGGCATGGAGCTGATCCAGGCGCTGCGCGTCCTGGTGCCGCCGGCCACCCAGTCGCTGGAATTCAAGGACGCCGATCTGGCCGCGTTCTACGAGTTCTACGGCCTCAACACCGAGCCGTGGGACGGCCCGGCCGGCATCGTCGCCTGCGATGCGCGCTACGCGGTATGCACGCTGGACCGCAACGGCCTGCGCCCGGCGCGCTGGATGCTGACCTCCGACCGCCACTTCATCGTCGCCAGCGAAGCCGGCGTGTGGGAAGTGCCGGCCGAGCGCGTGGTGCGCAAGGGCAAGCTCGGTCCCGGCGAGATGATGGCCATCGACCTTAAGCGCGGCGACCTGCTCGACAGCGAGGCCATCGACCGCATCAACCGCGGCCGCGCGCCGTACAAGCAGTGGCTGCACCAGGGCGTGACTTACCTGCAGACCGAACTGATCGACCCGTCGCTGGCCGAGGAGCCGTTCGACGAAGCCACCCTGCGCAGCTACCACAAGCTGTTCCAGCTCAGCACCGAGGAAGTGGAACAGGTGCTGCGCCCGCTGGCCGAAACCGAGCAGGAAGCGACCGGCTCGATGGGCGACGACACGCCGATGGCGGTGCTGAGCCGGCAGGCGCGGCCGCTGTACGACTACTTCCGCCAGGCCTTCGCCCAGGTCACCAATCCGCCCATCGACCCGCTGCGCGAAGACTGCGTGATGTCGCTGTCCACCCAGCTCGGCAAGGAGACCAACATCTTCCATGCCGGCCCGCAGACGGTGAACCACATCATCCTCAACTCGCCGGTGCTGAGCCAGCGCAAGCTGCGCCAGCTGCTGAAGATGCCGCACTACGACGGCAGGCAGCGGCTGATCGACCTGTCGTATGCGCCGGAGGAAGGCCTGCGCGCCGGACTGGAACGCATCTGCCGCGAATGCGAGCAGGCCGCGCGCGAAGGCGTGGTGATGCTGCTGCTGTCCGACCGCTACCCGGCGCCGGGCCGGCCGATGGCGCACGCATTGCTGGCGACCGGCGCAGTGCATCACCACCTGTCGCGGGCCGGCCTGCGTTGCGACGCCAACCTGGTGATCGAGACCGGCACCGCGCGCGACGCGCACCACATGGCCTGCCTGCTGGGCTTCGGCGCGACCGCGGTGTATCCGTACCTCGCCTACCAGACCCTGTTCGACCTGGGCCGGCGCGGCATCCTCAGCCTGAAGAAGGCCGGCGAGCAGGCGCAGATCGGCCGCAGCTACCGCAAGGGCATCTACAAGGGCCTGTCCAAGATCATCTCGAAGATGGGCATCGCCACCGTCGCCAGCTACCGCGGCGCGCAGCTGTTCGAGATCGTCGGCCTCGACCGCGAAGTGGTCGATGCGTGTTTCCCGGAAACGCCATCGCGGATCGGCGGATCGGGCTTCAGGCTGCTCGACGACAAGGCGCGCGAACTCGACCGCGATGCCTGGGACGAAGCCCGCAAGCCGGAAATCGGCGGCGTGCTGAAGTACGTGCACGGCGGCGAGTACCACATGTACAACCCGGACGTGGTGACGACCCTGCAGCGGGCCACGCGCAGCGGCGAGATGTCCGACTGGCGCAGGTACGCCGACGCGGTGAACCTTCGCCCGCCGTCGGCGCTGCGCGACCTGCTGGCGCTGAAGCCGGCCGCCGCGCCGACGCCGCTGCACGAAGTCGCCGACGCGTCCGACCTGCTGCGCCGCTTCGACACCGCGGCGATCTCGCTCGGCGCGCTGTCGCCGGAAGCGCACGAGGCGCTGGCCATCGCGATGAACCGGCTGGGCGGGCGCAGCAATTCCGGCGAAGGCGGCGAAGACCCAGCGCGCTACGGCACCGACAGGCGCAGCAAGATCAAGCAGGTCGCCTCGGGCCGCTTCGGCGTGACCCCCGAATACCTGGTCAACGCCGAAGTGCTGCAGATCAAGGTCGCGCAGGGCGCCAAGCCCGGCGAGGGCGGCCAGCTGCCCGGCCACAAGGTCAACGACCTGATCGCGCGGCTGCGCTACGCGCGTCCGGGCATCGGCCTGATCTCGCCGCCGCCGCACCACGACATCTATTCCATCGAAGATCTCGCCCAGCTGATCTACGACCTGAAGCAGGTCAACCCGCAGGCGCTGGTGTCGGTGAAGCTGGTTTCGCACGCGGGTGTCGGCACGATTGCCGCGGGCGTGGTCAAGGCCGGCGCGGACCTGATCACCATCTCCGGCCACGACGGCGGCACCGGCGCGTCGCCGATCTCCTCGATCCGCTACGCCGGCGTGCCGTGGGAACTGGGCGTGGCCGAGGCGCATCAGGCGCTGCGGCTCAACCAGCTGCGCGAACGCGCGATCCTGCAGACCGACGGCGGCCTGAAGACCGGGCTGGACGTGGTCAAGGCCGCACTGCTGGGCGCCGACAGTTTCGGCTTCGGCACCGCGCCGATGATCGTGCTCGGCTGCAAGTACCTGCGCATCTGCCACCTCAACAACTGCGCCACCGGCATCGCCACCCAGGACGAACGCCTGCGCTCGCAGTATTTCACCGGTTTGCCGGAGCGGGTGGAGAACTTCTTCCGCCTGCTCAGCGAGGAAGTGCGCGAATGGCTGGCGGTCCTCGGCGCGAAGTCGCTGGACGAGATCGTCGGCCGCACCGACCTGTTGCAACAGGTCGACGTGTCGCCGCGCGACGGCGTGCGCGTGGACCTGTCGCGGCTGCTGCACGGCGCGCAGGCCGACGACGGTTCGTCGTGCGCCTCGCCGCGCCTGTACGAATCGCCGGATAGCCTGGCTACCCAGATGGACGGCCTGCTCGCCGACGCGATCGCGAAGAAATCCGGCGGCGAACACCGCTTCCTGATCCACAACACCGACCGCAGCATCGGCGCGCGCCTGTCCGGCGAAATCGCCCGCCAGCACGGCAACCTCGGCATGAACGACGCGCCGCTGACCCTGCGCTTCCGCGGCACCGCCGGGCAGAGCTTCGGCGCGTTCAACGCCGGCGGCCTGCAGATGGAGCTGGAAGGCGAAGCCAACGACTACGTCGGCAAGGGCATGGCCGGCGGCCAGCTGGTGCTGCGTCCGCCGCGCGGCGCGCGCTTCGAGGCGCGCAGCACGCCGATCCTCGGCAACACCTGCCTGTATGGCGCTACCGGCGGCGAGCTGTTCGCCGCGGGCCGCGCCGGCGAACGCTTCGCGGTGCGCAACTCCGGCGCGCTGGCGGTGGTCGAGGGCGCGGGCGACCACTGCTGCGAGTACATGACCGACGGCATCGTCATGGTGCTGGGCCGCACCGGGTTGAACTTCGGCGCCGGCTTCACCGGCGGCCTGGCCTACGTGCTGGACCTGGACCGCGACTTCGTCGACCGCTACAACCACGAGCTGATCGACATCCACCGCATCTCGCCGGAAGGCTTCGAGAACTACCGCCAGCACATCCACAAGCTGATCCAGCGCCACCGCGAGCTGACCGGCAGCATCTGGGCGCAGCAGATCCTCGACGAGTTCCGCGACTACATCGGCAAGTTCTGGCTGGTGAAACCGAAGGCGGCCAGCATCGAGTCGCTGACCGAAGCGTTGAGGCGTGCTGCATGAGGCTACTGTCCGTCATTCCGGCGGCTTCTAACAGCCGTACGGCTGGTCAAGCCGGAATCCATTTTGCTTTTGCTGCTCCTCTTGGAAAGCCAAGGCAACGGCAAAATGGATCCCAGCTTTCGCCGGGATGACGACCAAAAGCGATTACGTGCATACATGACGACGGTTGCGACCCCATGAGCAAGAAAAACGCCTTCCAGTACCTCGACCTGCCGCGCACGATGCCGCAGCGCATCCCGGTGGAGCTGCGCACCGCCGGCGACTGGAGCGAGCTGTACGGCAAGTTCGGCAAGGAAGAGGCGCAGTACCAGGCCGGTCGCTGCCTCGACTGCGGCAACCCGTACTGCAGCTGGAAATGCCCGGTGCACAACGCCATCCCGCAATGGCTGCAGCTGGTGCAGGAAAACCGCATCGAGGAAGCCGCGGCGCTGTGCCATTCGACCAACCCGCTGCCGGAAGTATGCGGCCGGGTGTGCCCGCAGGACCGCCTGTGCGAAGGCAGTTGCACGCTGGAGGAATTCGGCGCGGTGACCATCGGTGCGGTCGAGAAGTACATCGTCGATACCGCGCTGGAAGGCGGCTGGCGCCCGGACCTGAGCGCGGTCGAACAAACCGGCAGGCGCGTCGCGGTGATCGGCGCCGGGCCGGCCGGCATCGGCTGCGCGGACCGGCTGGCGCGCGCCGGCATCCATGCGGTGGTGTTCGATCGCTACGAACAGATCGGCGGCCTGCTGCAGTTCGGCATCCCGACCTTCAAGCTGGAGAAGCGGGTCATCGCCCGCCGCCGCGAAGTGCTGGAAGGCATGGGCGTCGAGTTCCGTCTGGGCGTCGAGATCGGCCGCGACGTGACCCTGGACGACCTGCTCGGCGAATTCGACGCGGTATTCCTCGGCACCGGCGCCTACCGCTACACCGACGGCGGGCTGGCGGGACAGGACCTGAAGCACGTGCTGCCGGCGCTGCCGTTCCTGGTGCAGAACGGCCGCATTGTCGGCGGCAACGATCCGTGGGGCCGACCGATCGCAGGCTGGGAAGACCAGCTCGCGCTGCCCAGCCTCGAAGGCAAGCGCGTGGTCGTGCTCGGCGGTGGCGACACCGGCATGGACTGTGTGCGCAGCGCGGTGCGGCTGGGCGCGGCGCGCGTCACCTGCGCCTACCGCCGCGACGAGGCCAACATGCCCGGCAGCGCGCGCGAAGTCGCCAACGCGCGCGAGGAAGGCGTGCGCTTCCTGTTCAACCGCCAGCCGCTGGCCATCGTCGGCGACGCCGACGGCAACGCGACCGGCGTGCAGGTGGTGGAAACCCGGCTGGGCGAACCCGACGAACGCGGCCGGCGCAACGCGGTGCCGATCGAAGGCAGCGAATCGCTGCTGGACGCGGACGTGGTGATCATCGCCTTCGGCTTTTCGCCCAGCGTGCCCGACTGGCTGGCCGCACACGGTGTCGAAGCCACGCCGAACGGTCGCGTCGTCGCCGGCGGCGAAGGCCGTCTGCCGTACCAGACGACGCATCCGAAGCTGTTCGCCGGCGGCGACTGCGTGCGCGGCGCCGACCTGGTCGTCACCGCGGTGGCCGAAGGCCGCGACGCGGCGGCCAGCATCACGGAAATGCTGCTTGCGTAGAGCGGGGCTTGCCCCGCTGCTCTTGCTTTTTTGCATCTGCCCGAAAGGCAGCGGGGCAAGCCCCGCTCTACGCAAGCCGGCTGCCTGACTTTGCGCTGAAACGCTGGCGCCGGTTCATGCAATCGCCGCGGAAAAGGCGGACGATGCCGAAGTGAATCCGGAGTGAGGGTGCTGCCATGTCCAAGGCATTCCATCTGCTGCTGTCAGCGGCGCTGATCGCACTGGCAGGCTGCGCGGCCAGCGATGCTGCGCCTTCCGCGAAGACCGCAGTGAACCCGGCCGCGAAGACCGAAACCATCGTCCTCGGCATGGGCTGTTTCTGGGGCGCGGAAAAACGCATGGGCGCGCTGCCGGGCGTGGTCGACGTCGAAGCCGGTTACGCCGGCGGCGACGATCCGAAGGTGCGTTACCAGGACCTGCACAACCAGGAACTGCGCCTGCAGTCCGGCAAGAGCAGCGCGCGCAACCACGCCGAAGTGGTCAAGGTCAGCTTCGATCCGAACCAAACCACGCTGGAGAAAGTGCTGGTCGGCTTCTGGGAAAACCACGACCCAACCCAGGGCGACCGCCAGGGCAATGACGTCGGCAGCAACTACCGCAGCGCGATCTTCTACGCGGACGAATTCCAGCGTCAATTGGCGCTGAAGACCCGCGACGCCTACCAGCAGGCGCTGCGCCAGGCCGGGCGCGGCGCGATCACCACCGAAATCGCGCCGCTGCGCAACTACAACCGCGCCGAGAACCACCACCAGGACTACCTGGCGAAGAATCCCGACGGCTACTGCGGCCTCGGCGGCACCGGCGTGCGCTACCCCGCCGCCGCCATCGCCGCGGCCGACGACGCCAGCGCGATGCCGGCGGCAACCGCGACCCACGCGCCGCTGGCTGCCGCCGCACTGTCGGCGCAGCGCCAGCTGGTGGTGTTCGAAGCCGAGGAATGCCCGTACTGCGCCAAGTTCCATGCCGAAGTGCTGTCGAAGTGGAACAGCCCGGTGCCGATCGCGACCACCCTCAGCGCGCAGCCACCGAATGGCTGGACCCTGCAGAAGGCGCTGTTCGCCACCCCGACGATCGTGCTGTTCGAGAAAGGCGTCGAGGTGTCGCGCTACACCGGCTACAACGGCGACCAGGCGCGCTTCTGGTCGTGGCTGGGGCAGCGCCTGCTGACCCCGGAACAGCGGCGCATCGCCTTCGAACGCGGCACCGAGACGCCATTCACCGGCTCCAACCTCGACGAACAGCGCGACGGCACCTACGTCGACCCGGTCAGCGGCGTGCCGCTGTTCCGTTCCGACACCAAGTTCCACAGCGGCACCGGCTGGCCGAGCTTCTTCAATCCATTGCCCGGCGCGGTGGTCGAACGCGTCGACCGTTCGCACGGCATGGTCCGCACCGAAGTGGTCAGCGCCAGTTCCGGCATCCACCTGGGCCACGTGTTCGACGACGGCCCGCCGCCGACCGGCAAGCGCTATTGCCTCAACGGCGACGTGCTGACGTTCGTGCCGGACCAGCCGGGCGAGGATTGGCGGGTGGCGGTGAAAAGGACGAAGTAGAAACGCCGTCATCCGGCTTTCGCCGGAATGACGAGCAAACGTACACTGTCGGCGTTCCCATTCGACGCCGACGGACATGCGCCTGGGCCTCGCCGCCAACAAGCTTCACCATGCGAACGCACATGCCGATGAAAAGCCGGCCGCGCTGTTCCGCTGGCTGCGCGCCTGCGAGACCGGTGTCCGCGAACTGCAGCTGGGCCTGCACGCGGTCGGGCGCACCCACGACGCGATCGTCGCGGCCGGCATGCTGCGCGGCTACGAGCCGCTGAAGCGCTATCCCTACGGTCGCGACGGCGGGCTGATGAAGCTGGTCGCCGAGGTCGTCGGCCTGGAAGGCGCCGAACGCAACCTCGATGGCGCGATCTACTTCATCGACCCGGTCGATCCGTCCTCGGTGTTCCCCGAGGCGACCGCGCTGAAGCGCCAGTGCGTGATCCATGGCAAGCCGTTCCTGTCCACCGTGGCGTCGGCGCGCGACTGGATCGAGATGGAACGCGTCCATGCCGGACTCGCGCCCGACCCCGGCGCGGACGAATTCCACGCCTTCGAATCGCAGACGCTGGCGCTGATCGCGCACGACGCGATGAAGGCGAAGATGCTCGACTTCGCCGCCGCACATTTCGACCTGCTGTCGCGATTCGCCCGCCGCGTCGCCACCGGCACCACCGGCCAGCGCCTCAACGAACTGGCCTGGAGCCGCGGCTGGCCGGCGGACAGGCCGTGGGCGGTGCGCTACCACAGCGGGCCGATGGGCGGCGACGCGCAGATCGCCGACCTGGTGCTGGAGCGTCGCTGCCAGCGCGCGATCTTCTTCGAGGACCCGCACGTCGCGCGCCAGCACGAGGCCGACATCCAGCTGCTGGAACGCGCGGTGACCACGGTCACCGACCACGCGGTCTGCTCGACCTCGCCCGTCGTCGCGCAGCGCTGGGCAGAAGCGGCGCTGCTGCGGGCGAAGCTGCACGCCTGAACCAACCCTGCAGCTTTGCGGGAAGTGGTTCGCCTCCGCGGCGAATCAGGCCGCTTCCGCCGCCGCGGGCAACGGCGCCGGCCGCGCGTAGCGCCACGCCACCAGCGCCGCAACCGCCAGCAGCGCCGCCGCGATCAGGAAGGCCACGCCCGGCAGGTGCAGCGGCGCGTGCGGGCCGATGAAGAAACCGAACGCGCCCGCGAACATCGCCGGCGCGAAGATGCCAGCCAGCGACACCAGGCTGCTCAGCGAGCCCTGGATGCGGCCCTGCATTTCCGCCGGCACCTGCCGGGTGATCAGTGCCTGGGTGGCCGGCGCGGCAATCGCCCACAGCGCGCTGATCGGCAGGCCGAGCAGGAACATCCAGCCCTTCGACGCCAGTCCGTAGACCAGGAACCCCACGGTGCCGCAGGCCAGCCCAAGCAGCAGCGCGCGACGTTCGCCCAGCGCCTTCACCAGTCGCCCGATCAGCGCCACGTTGACCACCACCCCGAGCGCGCCGACGAGCGCCAGCACGTAGCCGGCTTGCTTTTCCTTCCAGCCGTAGGCCGCGTCGGCGAACAGCACGAAAGTGCTGGGATAGACGTAATGGGCGAAGTTGGCGATGAACACCACCGCCACCAGGCCCCAGATCCGCGGATACTCGCGCAGCAGTTTCACCCCGCCCATCGGCTTGGCGTGGCTCCAGTCGAAGGCCGGCGTGCGCTTCTCCTTCGGCAGCGATTCGGGCAGCACGAACAGGCCGTAGGCGAAATTGAGCAAGGCCAGCCCGGCCGCGAACCAGAACGGCAGGCGCGGATCGACGTCGCCCAGCACGCCGCCGACCAACGGGCCGACGATAAAGCCCAGGCCGAACGCCGCACCGATCAGGCCGAAGCTCTTCGCGCGGTTTTCAGCCGGGGTCACGTCGGCGATGTAGGCGTTGGCGATGGTGAAGCTGGCCGAGGTCGCCGCGCTCACCACGCGGCCGACGAACAGCCAGCCCAGCGTCGGCGCCAGCGCCATGAACACGAAGTCGATACCCAGGCCCAGGCACGACAGCAGGATCACCGGCCGCCGCCCGAAACGGTCGGCCAGCGCGCCCTGCACCGGCGCAGCGAAGAACTGCACCGCGGCGAACGCGAACGCGAACACCCCGGTCCAGTACGACGCGACCGACAGGTCGCCGCCGACCATCTGCTCGACCAGGTGCGGCAGCACCGGGATGATCACGCCGAACGCCAGCACGTCGATCAGCACGGTGATGAAGATGAAGATCAGCGCGGCCTGGCGCCGGCTGCCGGTGATGGGGGAATCCAAGCGGGAACCTCGTTGTATGTTTTCAGCTCGTCATGACCGGACACTCGTCCGTTAAACACCCCGCGCAGGCGGGAATCGCTCTTGCTTTGCCTTGTAGAGCCGAGCAAGCTCGGCTGCTTTTTTTCGTACGGAAACCGATCGATCCCGCCCAGCCCCCAGAATCCGGAGCGATTCCCGCCTGCGCGGGAACGACGAGCAAAAGCGGGGCGAGGTGCGCCAGAGAATCAGCGCGCGTGGTTGCCCACGTCGATGAAGCGCAGGAACTCGGCGCGGGTGCTGGCATTGCTGCGGAACGTGCCCAGCATCTTCGAGGTGATCATGCCGACCCCGCGCTTGTGGATGCCGCGCGTGGTCATGCATTCGTGCGCGCCCTCGACCACCACGCCGACGCCGCGCGGCTGCAGCACGTCCTGGATGCACTGGGCGATCTGCGCGGTCATCTTCTCCTGCACCTGGAAGCGGCGGGCGTAGGCTTCCACCACGCGCGCCAGCTTGCTGATGCCGACGACCTTGCCGTCCGGCAGGTAGCCGACGTGGACCTTGCCGATGATCGGGGCCATGTGGTGCTCGCAGTGGCTTTCGTAGCCGATGTCGCGCAGCACGATCAACTCGTCGTAGCCGGCCACTTCCTCGAAGGTGCGGGCGAGGAATTCGCGCGGATCCTCGCGGTAGCCGCTGAACCAGTCGCCGTAGGCCTCGACCACCCGGCGCGGCGTATCCAGCAAGCCCTCGCGGCGCGGATCCTCCCCGGCCCAGCGCAACAGCGTGCGAACGGCCTCCTCGGCCTGCACGCGGCTGACGTCGTCGTTGTTTTCGGCCATGGCCATCGAGTCCGAATCGGCTGGGGCCGCGATTTTATCCCATGGCCACCCGTGGAACCGCCTTCCGGGCGATGGCTGTACCGCTTCGGCAAATGAACCGGAACTCGCCGCCCGCCGCGCGGTCCACGTGGACTCGCCGTTCGTGACTTACGATGCGCAACCCCACCGGCCACACGCTGCCATTCCTTCATGAAGGCCCATAAACCCGACGAAGCCACGCCGGCATGAGTGGCGCGTCGGTCAGCATGGGCGCGCCCGGCCAGCCCTGGGACGAACGCCTGCAGCCGTGGTTCGCGGCGACCTTCAGCGCGCTGCTGCACGTGTTGCTGTTCTTCCTGTTGCTGTACGCGGCCAAGCCCACCTTCACCCCGCCGCAAGGCGCCGCCAGCGGCGGTAGGGTCAAGGTGGATTTCGTCGGCCAGCCGCGCCGACCCACGCGCGTGCAGCCGAACCCCTCGGTAGCCAAGGCCGCACGAACGCCGCGCGCGGCTTCGCCCGTGCTGTCCAGGCCCGTCGAACACGCCAGGAATCCGCTGCCGCCCGAACTGGCCGCCACGCCCGACGCCAGGCCCGATCCGACGCCACGCGTGCCGCCGCCGGAACCCGCGCACGACGACGAAACGCAGCGCCAGGCCAGCCAGCCCGAACCGGCGCAGCGCCGTCCCGAAACGTGGACGGGCCGGCCGCCGGGAATGCTCGAACGCGAACGCGCGCCCGACGACGACGGTTTCGCCATGACGACCGCGCTCAACCAGGGCAACCGCAACGACCTCGACGCCTCCACGCCCAGCATGGAGCTGGGCGGATACATGGTCTATTACGACACGCGCAGCGAAACCCGGCTGCGCAACTGGCTGGCCGCGGGGACGAAGGAAATCTTCCTGCCGCTGCCGGGCACGCGCCAGCTCATGGTCTGCCAGACCCAGGTCGCGCTGGTGCGCGGCTCCGGCAAGTGCCGGCTGCTTGCGCCCGATTCCCCGGAGCTGAAGCACATCGGCGACGCGCGCGACGCCATCAACGTGATCCAGGTCTACCGTCGCGGGGAACTGGTCTGGCGCGGCCCCGGGCTGTACCGGTAACGAACGCTCACGCCGCCGGAAAATCCGCCGCCAACCGCCACGCCAGTCCCGACACCCGGCTGGCATGCCGCGATAGCGCCGCAATGACGACGTCCGCGCTGCCCGCGACGTGCAGCACGCTGCGCGCGCGGGTCAGGCCGGTGTAGACCAGTTCGCGGTTCAGCACGCGACTGTCGCCGCGCGGCAGCTGCAGCCAGACTTCGTCGAATTCCGAGCCCTGCGCCTTGTGCACGGTCATCGCGAACGCCGATTCGTGCGCGGGCAGCGCGGCCGGATGGAAGGCGCGCACGCCATCGGCGCCGGGGAACCAGGCCAGCGGCGTGCCGGTGTCGTCGGCCAGGCAGATGCCGACATCGCCATTGAACAGGCCGTGGCGGTAGCTGTTTTCGGTGACCAGCAGCAGGCGGCCGGGGAACCACGCCGGCGGCGCGCCGATGCGGCGACCGGACAGCTTCGCTTCGATGCGCGCATTGAGGCCGCGCGCGCCTTGCGGGCCTTCGCGCAGCGCGGTGAGCAGCCGCAACCGGTTGGCCTGGGCCAGCGCCTGCGCGGGATCGGCCAGCGTGGCCATCTCGCGCCAATGCGCCAGCAATCCGGGGCGCGCCTGCAGCGGGTCATCGATGCCTTCGTGGAAATGCACGTTGGACAGTTCACCGCCGCGCAGCAGGCGCAAGGCTTCGCCCGCGTCGCCGCTGCGCACGGCTTCGGCCAGCGGCGCGAGATGCAGCGCGCCGCTCTGCCGCCAGCCGCGCACGAGATGGACGCGAGTCAGTGGAGACGCAATTCGCTTTTGCTCGTCATCCCCGCCTTCGCGGGGATGACGACCAAGAGCATTACCCAATAACGGACGCAACGCGCGAGCATCTTCTTCCAGCAGCGCATCGCCCGGCCCGGCCGCGGCGAGGATCGAAGCCAGCACGTCGCCGGCCTCGACCGACGGCAGCTGGTCGGCGTCGCCCAGCAGCACCAGCTGCGCGCCGTCGGCCACCGCCTCGACCAGCTTGCACATCAGCGGCAGATCGACCATCGAGCCTTCGTCGACCACGACGATGTCGAACGGCAGCGGGTGACCGGCGTGGTGGCGGAAGCGCGGCGTGTCGGGAATCGTGCCGAGCAGGCGGTGCAACGTGCCGGCTTCGCCGGGCAAGGCGGCAAGCAGTGCCGCATCGACGCCCAGTTCGGCCATCTGCCGCGCGGCGCGGCGCAGGCTGTCGGCCATGCGTTCGGCGGCGCGTCCGGTCGGCGCGGCCAGAGCGATGCGCAGCGGTGGCGCGGCGGCCGCTTGCGCCTGGGCAACGCGCAGCGCGAGCAATCGGGCAATCGTCGTGGTCTTGCCGGTGCCGGGGCCGCCAGTGACCAGCAGCAGGCTGCGACGCAGGGCGAGCGCGGCGGCACGGGCCTGGCGGTCGTCGTCATTTGGCCCTTCCCCCGCTTGCGGGGGAAGGGTTGGGATGGGGGTATCGGGAAACAACGTAGCGAACAGCGGCGCGACAGCAGCGATGTCGCCCTCGATGGTTTGCAATGCGAAATGGCGCAGGCGCAGGGCGAGCCGGCGTTCGTATTCGCGGTAGCGGCGCAGGTACAGCAGGCCGTGTTCCAGCGCGAGCGGCGCGGTGGCGGCTTCGGTTTCCGGCGACGACGGCGTGGCGACGAATGGCGATGCGGCGAGTTGTTCCCACCACCCCTGCGGTTCGGGCCACGGCAGTTCCGCATCGACCAGCTGCCGCGGCTGCGCCGGATCGAAGCCGGCGTGGCCCTGCGCGACCGCGAGAGACGCCAGCGCGGCGGCGGCGAGCACTGCATCGGGCGCGTTCGGGTCGATCCGCTGCAGCGTGCGGGCCAGCGCGTCGTCGAGCGGGCGCAATGCGCCGATGCGGTTGAGTTCGCGCAGCAGGCTCATGGGCTGCCCTCACGCCGGCCCTCTCCCGCGAGCGGGAGCGGTGGAGACGCATGGCCGAACAGCGCGTCGAGCGCATTGACCAGTTCCGGCGCGAAGCGCTGCGCATGGATGCCGGGGGAATCGCCGCGCGTTGCGTCGATCCCGCGGCAGAACAGGTAGCGGATGCCGCCGAAGTCGCGCGCGTAGTCGTAAGCGTCGCCGAGACGGAAGCCCAGCCAGCGATGCAGGGCCAGCGTGTAGATCAGCGCCTGCAGGTCGTATTCGCTGTGCGCCATCGCCCGCTGCAGCGATGCGGCATCGTAGGCGGGCAGACGGTTGGACTTGTAGTCCAGCACGTACCACTTGCCGCCATGGCAGTAAGTCAGGTCGATCAGCCCGGTCATCAAGCCTTCCAGCCGCGCGCGCAGGCCAAAGCCGTGGCGCTCACGGACCACGCCGTGCGCATGCAACAGCCGCAGCAGCGCATCGACGCGGGTCGGCTGCAGGGCGAACTGGAATTCGATTTCCGGCCGGCGTTCGTCGGCGGGCACGTCGCACAGGCGCACGCCTTCCGGCAGGGCCACGGTCAGGGTCTGTCCGATCAACTGCGCGGTCAGCGCCACGCCGCTTTCCAGCGCGTCGGCGGCATAGCCTTCGGCGCGCAGCGCAGCGGTGATGACGGCGTCTTCGCCAGCCGGCGCTTCGTCGCCCGCTCGCCACTCGCGCCAAGCGGCGAAGTCGGCATGTTCCAGCGCCGCGTGCAGCGCCACGCCGTAGCGGTTGCCGGCGAAACGTGCGTCGAATGCAGGCTCGGCGTCATCGTCGGGCGCTTCTGGTTCGTCGTTGCCACCGCTGGCGGGCAGCGTCGCGGCGCTGGCGATCGACCCGCCGTACGACAGCTGCAAGCCGTTGCCGGCATCGGCCTTCGACAGCTGGCTGAAGCTGTACACCCACCAATCGCTCGACGGCAACGGCGCGGCCACGCGCGCCGGCGGCACGGCGGCGTCGGATTCCGTGGACAGGCGCGGCAGGGCTTGCGGCGGCAAGCTGTCGTCGAAAACGACGCCAGCCTCGGCCAGCCGCGCGGGATCGCGCAGCATCGCCGCCAGCGGCGTCCTGTCGCCGGCGAAGAAATCGCCGCTGGCGATCCACAGCGCGTGCTCGGCGCGGGTCAGGCCGACGTAGAGCAGGCGCGCGTCCTCGGCGCGTTGCTCGCGCTGCCATTCCACCGATGCCGCCTCCCATTCCGCTTCCGGCAGGTCGAGCTTCCAGTGCAATCGGCGGCCGTGCGCCGCATCGTGCGCGACGCAATGGCGTCCGGGCGATTTTTCGCTGCGGCCGATGCCGGCGAAGGGCAGGAACACCAGCGGGTATTCCAGGCCCTTGCTCTTGTGCAGGGTGACGATCTGCACGCGGCGCGCGTCGGATTCCAGCCGTAGCTGCTGGGTTTCGTCGTCCGCGTCCGCGGTGGCGATGCGTCGGCCCAGCCAGTCGACCAGTCCATGCAGGCCCAGCGCGTCGCCTGCGGCTTGCTGCAGCAGCTCGGCCAGTTGCAGGTAGTTGCTGGCGCGGCGTTCGCCGTCGATCAGACCGAGCAGGCGTTCGCCGCTGGCCGCACACAGGTCGTTGACCAGCGCCAGCGGACCGCCGCGCAGCAGGCGTTCGCGCCAGCGCACGGCCTGTTGCTGCCAGTCGCGATGCGTGCCTGTGCTGCCGCTTTCGACGGGATGATCCAGCGCATCGATGCCGGCGACATCGACACCGACCAGCACCGTGGCCAGCGCCGCGCGCAGGCGACCGTCGTCGCCGGAATGCAGCAAGGCCAGCAGCAGCGCGTGCAATTCGCGAGCCTCGGTGGTGGCGAACAGGCTCTGTCGGCCGGCGGCGACCGAGGGAATCCCCGCCAGCGCCAGCGCCTGCCGCAGCAGCGTCGCCTCGCGGTGCGAGCGCACCAGCACGGCGATGTCGCCGGGTTGCACCGGCTTGCCTTCGATCAGCGCATCGCCGTTGCGCGCATCGGACAGCACGGCGTGGATCGCGGCGACGCAGGCGCGAGTCGCCAGTTCGCGCGATTCGCCGGCGCTCCACGCTTTCCTCGGATTGCCCCTTGCGTCCGTTCCGCTCGGCTTGGGCGCCTGCCAGACGGTCAGCGCGGGCGCGACAGCGCCGTTGTGGATGAAATCGGCGTCTTGACGCTTGCCGCCCGACTCGACGCGATGGAATTCGATGCGCGGATCGACGAACGGCGGTGCATCGACCCGATTGCAATCCTCGTCCTCGAAAGCGGCCTGCGCGTTCGCATACAAGACATCAACGGCGGCCAGCAGCGCCGGCCGCGAACGGAAGTTGTGCGACAGCGGCGGCGCATGCTGCGCATTCCCGGCCGCGGCGAGATAAGTGTGCACGTCGCCGCCGCGGAAGCCGTAGATCGCCTGCTTCGGGTCGCCGATCAGGAACAGCGCGGGATCCACGCCGCCGGCGCCGAACACGCGTTCGAAAATCGCCCACTGCCGCGCGTCGGTGTCCTGGAATTCGTCGACCAGCGCGACCGCGTACTGTTCGCGCAGTTGACGGGCGAGCGCATCGCCGTTCGAGCCTTCCAGCGCATCGGCGACGCCGTCGATCAGGTCGTCGTAGGTCTGCACGCGGCGCTGGCGCTTGAGCTGCGTCAATCGGGTGCGCGCATCATCGCGAACGCGATGCAGCAGGGCGGCGCGGCGGCGGACCCGCCAGGCTTCCATCGCATCGTCCGTCACGCACCAGGCTTCGAGCGCGCCGAAAAGCGCGGACGCAGGCAAATTCGCCTGCTGGCCATCCTTGCAGTAATCGAGCAATCCGGCCGGCAACAGTTTCTGCAGGTGCGTGCTGTCGGTACGGGGCCAGTGGCCGTCCATGCGACCCGCCTGCAGCTCGTCGAACGCCTTGTCGAAGCTGGCGCGACGCACGCGGCGACCATCGAATACCTTGGCATCGAACGCCGCGGCGACCTGCGCTTGCGCGTCGTCAAGGTGCGCGTCGATCGCCCGGAGCAAAACGTCGGTGGCGGCCTGCAACGATGCGGTCGGATCCGGCGGCAACGGCGCGTCAGGCGGCAGCAGCACCGGCTCGCGCAGCAATGCCGCAAGATCGGCCGCCAGCGCATCGGGGCCGCCGGACCACAGCGCCAGCAGGTCGTCGGCATCCGCTTCGTCCTGTGCGGTCATGCGCCACAGGTCGGCGGCGAGTTCCGCACGCAGCTCGCGATCGTTGCCCAGCAGTTCGGGCGCATCGAAACCCTGTCCGCTTTCCAGCGCATGCTCGCGCAGCACCCGCGCGCAGAAACCGTGGATGGTGAAGATCGCGGCAAGGTCGGTTTCCAGCACCGCCTGGCGCAAGCGCCGGCGCAGCACGTCGTCGCTTTCACCACCACGCGCGCGATGCGCATCCAGCATGTGCCGGGTCAGTACGGTTTCCGCATTTCCGTTTTCCCCGGCAGGCGCATCGATCAGGTCGAGCGCCAGCTGCAGGCGCTCGCGGACGCGCTTGCGCAGCTCCTGGGTGGCCGCTTCGGTGAAGGTGACGGCGAGGATCTGGCCGATGCGCAGGCCGCGTTCGACCACCAGCCGCGCGACCAGCGTGGCCAGGGTGAAGGTCTTGCCGGTACCGGCGCTGGCCTCGATCAGCCGCACGCCATGCAGCGGCAGGTCAAGGAAGGGATCGTTCGGGAGCGGATCGCGCGCGCTCACGCGGCGTCCTCCGCGTCACCGGCTTCGGGCAGGACGAAGCGATCCAGTTCGATGGGCACGGGTTCGCCATGGGTCACCGCGCCAAACACGACGCCGACGATACGCGCGAATTCGCGCAGCGAATCGGCATCGCCGAACGGATCGCGCCCGCGCAGCGCCAGCCGCAGCGCGTCGCTGTCGCCTTCGGCCCACTGGCGCTCACCGCCGCGCCACTTGTTCGCGGCTTTGTGCAGGCCACGCTCCGGTTTGTCGGCGGAAAACAGCTCCCAGCCGCTGTATGGCGCGAACGGCAGCGGCCGGCGCAGGCCTTCGTCGCGCAATGTCAGCAGCGCGCGCAGCGCTTCCATGGCGGCATCGCGTGACAGCGGCGCACGCAGGTGCGGACCGATGCCGGCATCCTTGATTTCGTGGAATTCGACGAACGGCAGCTCCATGCCTGCGGCCGTCGCCAGCAGCCAGTCCAGACCGTGGCGGATCGACGACGGGCCGTTCGGCGCGCCGAAGCGCAAACGCGCGATGCCCTTGTCCCGCGACCAGACATCGGTGAGCCGGCCGTGCAGGCGCAGGCCGTCGATCGGGACTTCCAGCGGCAGCGACGCGGCTTCCGCGTCGCCGCGCCACTGCGCGAACACATCCGCGTAAGGACGCACCTCCTGCAGGATCCGTTCGAGCGCGCGAGCGCCCAGCGCGCCCGATGGCAGCAGGCCGCGTGCGCGCAGCAGCACGCGCATCGCGGCTTCGTCGCGGCCTTCCAGCAGCGCGTCGAACACCGCGCGCTGCACCTGGTTGCGCTGCAGGCCGCGCGTCGGCGCCTGCAAAGGCTCGATGTCCACGCCGGCGTCTTCGATCTCCGGCAGGCGCATGCCCAGGCGTTGGCGCAGGAACTGCCCGGCCGGATCCATCAGGAAGCGGCGCAGCGCATCGAGCGAAAGCGCCTGCTCGGCGCCTGCTGCTGGCGCCAATGCGTCGGTTGCGTCGATCCATGGCGCGGGCCTGTCGCGCGCGCCCGACAGGCGGTCGGCGGCAGCATGCCAATGCCCGCGATAGCTGAAGACGCGCGGATCAGGTTCACCGTTCGGATCGCGCTTGCCGAACGCAGCCGGCGAGAACGGCTGCAGCGCGTGGCGCAGCACCAGATCCTTCGCCGCCTGTACGGGTTCGGCGTGATAGGCG
The DNA here is from genome assembly GCA_039807145.1 of Pseudoxanthomonas sp. Lineage (GTDB taxonomy): Bacteria > Pseudomonadota > Gammaproteobacteria > Xanthomonadales > Xanthomonadaceae > Pseudoxanthomonas_A. Next base: position 27,727 of record JBDHQQ010000010.1, read on the forward strand.
CTGGCCGCACCCAACAGTTCCGACGCCAACGCCGAGGGTTCGCGCACGCTGCCATCGCGCGGATCTGCACCAAGCCAGCTGAGGTAGAACACGTCTTGTGCGGAAGAGAACAACTGCAGGAACAGGTAGCGGTCGTCGTCGCGGGTCGAGCGGTCGCCGCGCTGGCGCTTCCCGGCGCCGATTTCGGCGGTCAGCCGGTTGAGGCCGGCGGCGGGATCGCGACGCGGGAAATCGCCGTCGTTCATGCCCAGCAGGCAGATCACGCGGAACGGCAGCAGGCGCATCGGCACCATCCGCGCGAAGCTGACGCCGCCGGTCAGCAGCGGCGCACGCGTGTCGGCTTCGGCCAGCATCGCGGCGAAATGCGCGCGCACGGCTTCCACCGGCACCGGTGCGTCGAAGCCGGCCCGATCCGCCGCCTGTGCGAATTCGTCGACCAGCTTGCGCAGGCGGTCCAGCGCGCGCTGCCCGTTCGCATCCGATGGCGGCTCCGGCAGCAGCGCGTCGAGCAGGCGCAGCAGCGATTCGCGCCACTGCGCGGGCGGCATCGCCTCGCCGAACCGGCGTTCGCGGCACGCGAGTTCGCGCAGCAGGCGCAGCAGCCGGTCCAGCGCGTCCAGCGCGCCGCCTTCCAGTTCGACCCACGGCGCGACGCCACTTATATCGTCCTCGCTGCCGCTGGCGTGGCCCAGCAGCAGCCGGTCCAGCGCGAACTGCCAGGTGTAGGCGTCGTCGGCCGGCGCGCCATTGCGCGCGCGATGCGCGGCATCGAGGCCCCAGCGCGCGCCGGCGGCGTGCAGCCAGCCGTGCAGGCGTTCGAAATCGGTCGCGTCCAGCCCGGCGGCCTCGGCCAGCGGCGGGCTGGCCAGCAGATCCAGCGTTTCCTCCAGCCCGAAGCGCGAGACCGGCAGGGCCAGCAGGCGCAGGAACACGTCGGCCAGCGGTTCGCCGGCGAGCGGACTGGCGTCGGCCAATGCGTACGGGATCGCGTCCTCGCGTCCGCCGAACACCGCTTCCAGGTAGGGCGCGTAAGGATCGATGTCCGGCGCCAGCACCGCGATCTCGCGCGGCTGCAGCGGCGGATCGAAGCGCCGGCCCTCGTCGGAGGTCGGATCCAGCAGCGCGCGGAGGCGGTCGTGCAGCGCCTGCAGTTCGCGCAGGCGGGTATGGCAGGCGTGGAACTGCAGGCTGGGATCGGCGGGATCGACCGCTTCGCGCAATGCGCCAGAAGGCCGTGCGCGGCGATGGAACAGGTCGGCCTGCATCCGGCGCAGCAGGCTGTCGCACAGACCGCCTTCGGCCAGCGTCTTGCTGGTTGCGGTTTCCGGATCGACATACGCGGCGATCTCGCCGGACGGATGCACGACCTCGTAGCTGCCCAGCAGCGCCATGAAGTCCTTGCCGGCCGCGCCCCAGTCGCGCAGCAGCGGGTTTTCCCGCGCGTCGTCGCCGAACGGGTCGGCGCCGGACCGCAGCCGCGCCCCCAGCGTCTGCAGGTCGCCCCAGTATTCCCTGGTCGGCGTCGGCAGGTAGAAATGCAGCGTGCCGACGCGCGCCTGGGTGGCCAGCACCCGCAGCACGTCGGGCGAGACGTTGAGCGTGGCGAACACGAACAGCCGCGCCGGCAGTCCGGCCGGCAGCGCGTCGCCATCGGCGAAACGCGCCAGGTAGTCCTGGATGCGGCGCGCGCGATGGGTGCGGCCCACGGCGACCGCGCGCCACAGGATCGCCTGCGGGTCGTCGACGTCGGCGCCGGCGTCCCAGCGCAGCAGCCAGTCGCGCCGCCACGCCTGGTATTTGCCGAATGCGTTGGCCAGTTCGCCGGCCAGCGCCCACGGCTTCGCCGCATCGTCGTCGCGCAGGTACGCGTCCAGCTGCGCCATCGCCGGCAGCGCGCGCACGGCCGGATCGGTCAGCGCGGCGTACAGCGCCCACTGCAGGCTGTCGGCGTCGAGGTCATTTTCGACCTTGCCCTGATTCGCATCCAGCGCGCGGGCGACGAACTCGCCGGGCGTCAGGAACTCCAGGTTCGCGGCCACGCCGTACCGCTGCGCCAGCGTGGCCTGCAGCCAGCGCCGCATCGCCGCCTGCGGGATCAGGACGGTGTCCGGCGCGAGCAGCGGCCGGCCCGCCACCGGCTTGCGCAACGCCTCGGCCAGCAGCTGCGCCAGCACGTCCAGCGCGTTGGAATGGTAGAGGCGAAAGTCGGCGGGCGTTCCCTGCATGCCGACATGATGCCCGCTCACGGTCGCAGCGGGCGAGATCGGCTCAGGTACCGCGCGGCTTGGCCCGGTGCGTGGCCTGCGCATTCCACGGGTCATCCGGCCACGGATGCCGCGGATAGCGCCCCTTCATTTCCCGCTTCACCTCGGCATAGGTGGAATTCCAGAAGTTGCGCAGGTCGGCGGTCACCTGCAGCGGCTTGCCGCCCGGCGACAACAGGTGCAACAGCAGCGGCACGCGGCCATCGACGATGCGCGGGGTTTCGGCCAGGCCGAACAGCTCCTGCAGCTTCACCGCCAGCACCGGCGGCTGCGCGCGGCCGTCGTGGTCGGTCGAGTATTCGATGCGTCGCTGCATGCCCGAAGGCACATCGATCCGCACCGGCGCCAATGCGTCGATCTTCTGTCGCAGCGGCCAGTCGATGCCGGACTTCAGCGCTTCGGCCAGTTCGCCTTCGTCCAGCGCGTCCAGCCGGGTCTTGCCGGCGAACGCGGGCCGCAACCATTGTGGCAGCGTGGCGAGCAGCGCTGCGTCGGACAGGTCGGGCAATCCGAGTTCCGGCATCCACTCGCGCAGGCAGCGCACGCGTTCGTGCCACTGGCGCAGCGATTCGCTCCACGGCAGCGCGTCCAGCCCGAGTTCGGCGACCGCATCGGTCAGCGCCTTCGCCGCCAGCGCCGGATCGATTTTCCCCGCCGGCCTGCTTTCCAGCACGATGCCGTCGAAGCGGGTTTCGCGTTGCGCGGACAGGGCGCGGCGTTCCGCATCCCAGCGCACCGCATCTTCGGTGACGAAACGCTGCGGGAAGTCGCGGCGCAGCGCGGCCTCGTCCAGCGGCGCGGCGCGCAGCACCCGCGCGTCCTTCGCCTCGAACCGCAGTTCGCTGGCGACCAGCCACGGTTCGCCGTACACCGCGCTGTCGTCGAACAATTGCGCCATGCGCCCGTTGGCCAGCTGGTAGCGACGCGGATCGCTGCGATGCTGGAAGGCGATGCGGTCGGGGAAGGCGTGCGCCAGCAGGTCACCGAGGCGATGCGCTTCGACGGTTTGCGGTAGCCGCGCATCGACGCGCAGGCGCCTGTGCCACTGCTTCGCCTGCGCCTCGATGGCGGCCAGCGCGGAACGGCTGGCGTCGTGCGGCATGCGGCCGGCGCGGAACGCGGCCAGCGCGCGCCAGCGTTCGGCCAGCGCGTCGGAGCGGGAACGCAAGGGATCGCGCGCCTCGACCAGCGCGGCGAGATCGCAGGCCAGCGCGCGATCCTCGTCGTTGCGCGCCGACAGCAGCATGGCGGCCAGGCGCGGATGCGTGCCCAGCGCGAGCATGCGCCTGCCCAGCGGGGTGATCGTGATTGCCCCCTCTCCCGCCTGCGGGAGAGGGTTGGGGTGAGGGCCGGCTTCCAGCGCGCCGAGGCGAACGAGCAGATCGCGCGCGGCCGCCAGCGCACCTGGCGGCGGCGCATCGACGAAACGCAGCGCATCGCTGCCCCACGCCGCCAGTTCCAGCGCCAGCGAAGCCAGTTCCACCTGCGAAATCTCGGCGCGGCGCTGCGGTTCCAGTCGCTGCGATTGCGGCCACAGCCGGTAGGCCCAGCCCTCGGCGACCCGGCCGGCGCGACCGGCGCGCTGGTCGGCCGAAGCCTGCGACACCGCCGCCACGTCGAGCCGCGAGAAGCCGCTGTTCGGGTCGTAGCGCGGCTCGCGCGCCAGCCCGCTGTCGATCACCACGCGCACCCCGGGCAGGGTGACGCTGGATTCGGCGACGTTGGTGGCCAGCACCACGCGGCGGCGACCGTCGGGATCTGGCTGCAGGACCTTCGCCTGCTGTTCCACCGGCAGTTCGCCGTGCAGGCCGAGGATGTCGATGCCCTGCATCGCCGGCAAGCCTGTCAGCGCCGCCTCCACCCGCGCGATCTCGCGTTGCCCGGGCAGGAATACCAGCGCGTCGCCCGGATGCGCAGCGAGCGCATGCGCTATCGCGCGCCGCGCCTGCGCCTCCAGCGCCTCGTCGCGGCGCGCGGGGAAGTGCGCGACCTCGACCGGATACGCGCGGCCTTCGCTGGCCAGCCGCGGCGCGTCGAGGAAACGCGCGAGTTTCTCGCCGTCCAGCGTCGCCGACATCACCACGATGCGCAGGTCTTCGCGCAGGCCCGCTTGCACGTCCAGCGCCAAGGCGAGGCCGAGATCGGCGGACAGGTGGCGTTCGTGGAATTCGTCGAACAACAGCGCGCCGACGCCTTCCAGCAGCGGATCGTCCTGGATCATCCGGGTCAGGATGCCCTCGGTGACCACCTCGATCCGGGTGCGCGCGGAAACCCGGTTCTCGAAGCGGATGCGGTAACCGACGGTTTCGCCGATCGCCTCGCCCAGCCGCTTCGCCATGAAGCCGGCGGCGGCGCGCGCGGCGACGCGGCGCGGCTCCAGCATCACGATCTTCCTGCCGCCGAGCCACGGCGCATCGAGCAGCGCCGGCGGCACCCGCGTGGTCTTGCCCGCGCCCGGCGGCGCTTCCAGCACCAGCCGCGGGTGCGCGGCGAGGCTTTCGCGGATGCGCGGCAGCAGGTCGTCGATGGGGAATGCGGGCGACATCCGCCTATTGTGTAGGAGCGCACCGCAGGGGCGCGACCGGTACTCCGCAATCGCAGCGGACTTTCCCCGCAAGCCGGACGATCCGGTCGCACCCCTGCGGTGCGCTCCTACAATGGCGTTCCCGAATCCGGATTCCCGACTCCGTGCAACTGATCGACATCGGCGCCAACCTGACCCACGACAGCTTCGACCGCGACCGCGACGCGGTGCTGGCGCGCGCGCGCGACGCCGGGGTCGCGGCGATGGTCGTCACCGGCGCCAGCCGCGAGCACAACCCGCAGGCGCTGGCCCTGGCGCAGGCGCATCCGGGCTTCCTGTACGCCACCGCCGGCGTGCATCCGCACCACGCCGTCGAATACACCG
>JBDHQQ010000125.1:0-7065 GCA_039807145.1 Pseudoxanthomonas sp.
TCCTTGTCGTCGAAGTGGCGCTGCATCGCTTCCTGCACGCGCTGCCCGATGCCCTCGGCGTCCAGCTCGCCGCCTTCCTCGGCCCACTTGGTCGCCGGCAGGTCCAGACCGGCCTCGGCGGCCAGTTCGGCCTGCAGGCCCGGCAGATCCCATTGCTCGTCCACCGAATTGGCCGGCACATGGCGTTGCACCATGTCGGAGACCACGTCCTGGCGGATGCCGTCGATGTTGTCCTTGATGCTTTCCGCTTCCAGCAGCTCGTCGCGCTGGGCGTAGATGACCTTGCGCTGGTCGTTGTTGACGTCGTCGAAGTCCAGCAGGTTCTTGCGGATGTCGAAGTTGTGCGCTTCGACCTTGCGCTGCGCCTTCTCGATCTGCCGGCTGACCAGGCGGTCCTCGATGACGTCCTCCTCCTTCATGCCGATCAGCTTCATCGCCTTCTGCACCCAGTCGCTGGCGAAGATGCGCATCAGGTTGTCTTCCAGCGACAGGTAGAAGCGGCTGGAACCCGGGTCGCCCTGGCGGCCGGAACGGCCGCGCAGCTGGTTGTCGATGCGGCGGCTCTCGTGGCGCTCGGTGCCGACGATGTGCAGGCCGCCGGCGGCCTTGACCTGGTCGTGGCGCTGCTGCCACTCGGCCTTGACCCTGGCCTTGTCGGCCTCGGACGCGTCCTCGCCCAGTTCGGCCAGCTCGGCTTCCAGCGAGCCGCCCAGCACGATGTCGGTGCCGCGGCCGGCCATGTTGGTGGCGATGGTCACCGCGCCCGGGCGGCCGGCGTTGGCGACGATCTGCGCCTCGCGCTCGTGCTGCTTGGCGTTGAGCACCTCGTGCGGCACACCGGCGTTGCGCAGGAATTCGGACAGCATCTCCGAGGTTTCCACCGAGGTGGTGCCGACCAGCGCCGGCTGCCCGCGCTGATAGCAGTCCTGGATGTCGGCCAGCACCGCGTTGAACTTGCCCTTGCGGTTAAGGAACACCTGGTCCGGCGAATCCTTGCGGATGGTCGGCTTGTTCGGCGGGATCACCACCACTTCCAGGCCGTAGATGCTCTGGAACTCGTAGGCTTCCGTGTCGGCCGTGCCGGTCATGCCGGACAGCTTCTTGTACATGCGGAACAGGTTCTGGAAGGTGATGCTGGCCAGCGTCTGGTTCTCGCGCTGCACCGGCACGCCTTCCTTCGCCTCGACCGCCTGATGCAGGCCGTCGGACCAGCGCCGGCCCGGCAGGGTGCGGCCGGTGAATTCGTCGACGATCACCACCTCGCCGTCGCGGACCAGGTAATCGACGTCGCGCTGGTAGATGGCGCGCGCGCGCAGCGCGGCGTTGAGGTGGTGGACCACGCTGAGGTTCTGCGGCGCGTACAGGCTGTCGCCCTCGCCCAGGATGCCGGCTTCGCGCAGCAGGTCCTCGGCGTGCTCCTGACCGGCTTCGGACAGGTGCACCTGCTTGCCCTTCTCGTCGACCCAGTAGTCGCCCTCGCCCTCTTCCTCGGCCTGCCGGGTCAGCTGCGGCACGATGCGGTCGACCCGCACGTACAGCTCCGGCGATTCGTCGGCCGGACCGGAAATGATCAGCGGCGTGCGCGCCTCGTCGATCAGGATCGAGTCGACCTCGTCGACGATGGCGTAGTGCAGGCTGCGCTGGTAGCGGTCTTCCTTCGACATCGCCATGTTGTCGCGCAGGTAGTCGAAGCCGAATTCGTTGTTGGTGCCGTAGGTGATGTCGGCGGCGTAGGCGGCGTGCTTGTCCGCGTACGGCATGCCCGGATAGACCACGCCCACCGACAGGCCCAGCCAGCTGTAGAGCTTGCCCATCCAGGCCGCGTCGCGGCGGGCCAGGTAGTCGTTGACGGTGACCACGTGCACGCCCTTGCCTTCCAGCGCGTTGAGGTACACCGGCAGCGTCGCCACCAGGGTCTTGCCTTCGCCGGTGCGCATCTCGGCGATCTTGCCCATGTGCAGGACCATGCCGCCGATCAGCTGCACGTCGTAGTGGCGCATGCCCAGCACGCGCTTGCCGGCCTCGCGGCACACCGCGAAGGCTTCCGGCAGGATCTTGTCCAGCGCCTCGCCGTCGGCGATGCGCTGCTGGAACGCGGGGGTCTTGGCCTTCAGTTCGTCGTCGGACAGCTTCTCCAGTTCCGGTTCCATCGCATTGATCTTGGCGACGATGCGCTGGAGCTGTTTCAGCAGGCGTTCGTTGCGGCTGCCAAAGACACGGGTAAGGAGGCTGTTGATCATCTACGGAAACCGGTTGGGAAGGAGCGGCGGGCCGGCCGCGCCGGTCGCCCAAAAACAGCGCAGGGCGCGGAGCGCCCTGCTGGGAACTGCTTATTGTAGCTGGTGACGGCGCCCGCGGATTGCAAGCCCCGCCGCCCGGAACGACCCTAGCCGCGGCCGACCGGCGTGGGGCCCTTGCCGAGGAACTTGCGCGGATTGACCACGCTGCCGTTGACCCAGACTTCGAAATGCACGTGCGCACCGGTGGAGCGCCCGGTCGAGCCGGCCTTGGCCACTTCGTCGCCGACGCGGACCAGGTCGCCTTCCTTCACCACCAGCCGCGAGTTGTGCGCGTAGCGGGTCACGTAGCCGTTGCCGTGGTCGACATCGACCACGTTGCCGTAGCCGCTCTTGACCCCGGCGAAGCTGACCACGCCATCGGCCACGACCCGCACCGGATCGCCGACCGAGGCCTTGAAGTCGATGCCCTTGTGGAACTGGCCACCGCCGCCGAACGGGTCGGCGCGGCCGCCGTAGCCGGAGGTGATATAGCTGTCGATCGGCGCGCCGGACGGCATCGCGTTGCTGTCCTGCTGGCGGTTGAACAGCAGCGTTTCCAGCACCGACAGCTGGCGCCCGGAGGCGTCGAACTGCCGCTGCAGCTGGTCCAGTCCACCGGACAGTTCGGCCGGCGGCATGTCGTAGGACTCGCTTTCGCCGCCACCGATGCCGACCGGCTTGTCGAAGTCGAACTCGCCGTCCTCGAGCTGGCCGATCCGGGTCAGGCGCTCGCCCAGCGCGTTCAGGCGGTTCGCCTGCGCCTGCAGTTCGGCCAGCCGGGCGGCCATAGCGTTGATTTCATGCTGCGCGCCGCGGCGTACCTGTTCCAGCTGCGCCTGCTGGCGGTCGGTCTTGGCCTGCAGCCAGGCCACCTGGCCCAGGCCAGCGGCACTGCGGATGCCCGCGCCCGCCACCAGGCCCACGGCCAGCAGCAGGCCCGCGGCAGCCAGCGGTCGCGCGAGCATCTGCCTGCGACCCCAGGCGACGGCGGCGTCCGTGCGGCGGGCCAGCCGGTTGCCGGCGCCGGCCGAATGGTGGGCCAGCCAGACGCGAGAATTGTTTACGATGGTCTTGAAGCTCATGTCGCCCATGTCTGATTCGAAGTCCCCGCCGCGTCGCGCCGCGTCCACGCAGCCCGTCATGCAGGCCCTCACGGATGCCGCCGCCAACCCGGTGCGCCGCGCCCTGTGGCTCGATGCGCTGGAACAGCAGTTTCGTCCCCTGTTGCCACCCGCCCTCGCCAGCCATTGCAGGCTGGCCAACGTGACCGGCAACCGGCTGGTTTTTCTCGTCGATTCGCCGATCTGGCGCGCCAAGCTGCGCCTGGCGGCCCCCGAACTGGTCGAACGCGCCCGCTCCGTCGGGCTGGCGGTCACCGAAATCACCGCCAAGGTCGTGGTACCGCAGCCGATTCCCGCCGGCGTTGACACGCCGCGCACGCCGCTGCCGATGTCGGCGGCCTCGCGCGAAGCGCTGATGGCCGCCCTGGCCTCCCTGGATTCCCCCGAGTCCACGGGGGCACAAGCCGCTTCCGGGCGGCGTTCCCGGTCGCGGAACAGGCCATGAAAACCACGGCCCCGCCCGCGCGGAAGCGGGCATGGTACTGGCCCATGCCGCCCGGGGAGTTAGGTGAATGTTAAATTTTGGTTATTTCTCGCGCCGAAATCCGGACGCAGGTCACAGTTCCGGGGTGGAACCGTTTTCCGGTCGACGACCGGTCAGGAAGCCAGTACGGGGGCACCGTAGGCAATGGCCGGCTTCGCCCCGTCGGCATCTTCGAAGCTGACTTCTTCCCAGGCCGAAGTCTCGGCCAACAGCGCACGGACCAGCTTGTTGTTCAGGGCGTGGCCGGACTTGTAGCCTTCGTACGCGCCCAGAATCGGATGGCCGGCGAGGTACAGGTCGCCGATCGCGTCGAGGATCTTGTGGCGGACGAATTCGTCGGCATAGCGCAGGCCGTCGTCGTTGAGCACGCGGAACTCGTCCAGCACGATGGCGTTGTCCATCGAGCCGCCCAGGCCCAGGTTGCGCTCGCGCATGTATTCCAAGTCGTGCATGAAGCCGAAGGTGCGCGCGCGGGACACTTCGCGGATGTAGGCGTCGGTGGAGAACTCGACCTCGGCGCGCGACTGCGCGGTCGGGATCATCGGATGGTCGAACTGCACGGTGAAGCCCACGCGGAAACCGTCATGCGGCTCGAAGCGGGCGACCTTGTCGCCGTCGCGCACTTCCACCGGCTCGAGGATGCGGATGAAACGCTTGGGCGCGGCCTGCCGGGCGATGCCGGCCGATTGCAGCAGGAACACGAAGGGCCCCGCGGAGCCGTCCATGATCGGCACTTCCGGCGCGCTCAACTCGACACAGGCATTGTCGATGCCCAGTCCGGCGAACGCCGACATCAGGTGCTCGACGGTCTGCACCTTGGCGCCGTCGCAGCTCAAGCCGGTGCACAGGGTGGTTTCGGTGACTAGCGCGGCGCTGGCCGGCATTTCCACCACCGGGTCGAGGTCGATGCGACGGAACACGATGCCCGCATCGACCGGCGCCGGGCGCAGGGTCATGTAGACCTTCTCCCCGCTGTGCAGCCCCACGCCGGTGGCGCGGACCACGCTCTTGAGGGTGCGCTGCTGGGTCATCGGGACGGCTGGGGAAATCCTGAAATGGGCGGCGAGGATAGCACGCAGCTGCATGAATCTTAACGGAATAATCACTGCGTTCCGAAGCTGGAACAGCCAGCGGACGGAACGGATCGAAAGCGGTTGCGGCGAACGTCGCGCCGCGGTTCCGGCAGGGGTTTCCGGGGCGGAAAAACCTGCCGGGCCAGGTCGGCCCGGCAGCAAAGGGACACGGACTACGGTTCACGCCCTCCCCGCGAAGGGGAGGGTTTCATTCGGCGACGATCAATCCGCCTGGCGGCGCAGGAACGCCGGGATATCCAGGTAGTCCGCCGCCGGCAGTTCGGCCGCGGTCGTGGCCGGCGCCGGATCGGCGCTGCCACGGCGCAGGCCGAGGCCGCCGACCGCACTGGCGACCGGATCGGCCTGGACGAAGTCGTTGACCGGCAGGCCGGTGGTCGCGTCGCGCACCAGCTTGATCGGCGCACGCACCGGTTCGGCGCGGAAGCCACCCAGGTCGGCGCGGTCGGCGCCGCGCACCGGCTGGCGCACGACCGAGCGGTTCAGGCCGGTGGCGACCACGGTCACGCGCACTTCGTCCTGCATTTCCGGGTCGAGCACGGTGCCGACCACCACGGTCGCGTCTTCCGAAGCGAAGCCTTCGATGGTGCGGCCCACCTCGTCGAACTCGGCCATGGTGAAGTCCGCGCCGGCGGTGATGTTGACCAGGATGCCGTTGGCGCCGGCCAGGTTGACGTCGTCCAGCAGCGGGTTCTGGATCGCCGCTTCCGCCGCGGCCTGCGCGCGGTCGTCGCCGCGGGCGTGGCCGGTGCCCATCATCGCCAGGCCCATCTCGGACATGACGGTGCGCACGTCGGCGAAGTCGACGTTGATCAGGCCGGGGCGCACGATCAGGTCGGCGATGCCCTGCACCGCGCCCAGCAGCACGTCGTTGGCGGCGCGGAACGCCTGGATCATGGTCGCGTTGCGGCCCAGCACGGTGATCAGCTTCTCGTTCGGGATAGTGATCAGCGAGTCGCAGTGGTGGCTCAGTTCCTCGATGCCCTTCAGCGCCACCTGCATGCGGCGGCGGCCTTCGAACGGGAACGGCTTGGTCACCACGGCCACGGTGAGGATGCCCATTTCCTTGGCCAGTTGCGCCACCACCGGCGCGGCGCCCGTGCCGGTGCCGCCGCCCATGCCGGCGGTGATGAACACCATGTCGGCCCCGTCCAGCGCCTCGATGATGCGCTCGCGGTCCTCCAGCGCGGCCTGGCGGCCGACTTCCGGGTTCGCGCCCGCGCCCAGGCCCTTGGTCACGTTGCCGCCCAACTGCAGCTGCAGCTTGGCGCCGCAGTTCTTGATCGCCTGCGCGTCGGTGTTGGCGGTGATGAACTCCACGCCGTCGACGCTGCTGTTGACCATGTGCGCCACCGCGTTGCCGCCGCCGCCACCCACGCCGACGACCTTGATCACCGCGTTGGGAGCCATTTTTTCAACCAGTTCGAAATGTGCCATGTCCGTAGTCCTCGTCTATTTAGTTATGTGTGAACCGCTTCGGGTGTTGCTCAAGCCCTTCCTCCTCCTGCACGCCGACGCGCCTTCGCGCCGACGCCGAACCCTGCGCGGCCTTCAGAACTCGCCGCGATACCAGTTCTTCAATTTGTTGAACAGGCTGCCCGCCTTGCCGACCGGCAGCGAAGGCCGCCGCGGATGCTCGATCTGGCTGCCCATCAGCAGCAGGCCGACGCCGGTGGCGTGCACGGGGTTGCCGACCACTTCGCCCAGGCCGGTGACGTGCTGCGGGATGCCCACGCGTACCGGCATCTGCAGCATCTCTTCGGCCAGTTCGACCACGCCTTCCATCTTCGAAGCGCCGCCGGTCAGCACCATGCCGGCGCGCACCAGTTCCTCGAAGCCCGAGCGGCGCAGTTCCGCCTGCACCATCTCGAAGATTTCCTCGTAGCGGCCCTGCACCGCCTGCGCCAGCGAATGGCGCGGCAGCCGGCGCGGCGGGCGGTCGCCGACGCTGGGCACCTGGATGCTTTCCTCGGCGGTGGCCAGCTGCGCCAGCGCACAGGCGTAGCGCACCTTGATCTGCTCGGCCTCGGGCGTGGGCGTGCGCAGCATGTGCGCGATGTCGTTGGTGACGTGGTCGCCGGCGATCGGCA
>JBDHQQ010000126.1:0-6953 GCA_039807145.1 Pseudoxanthomonas sp.
GCCGCGCACTGAAGGATGCGAAGCCCGACCGCTTCGAAGACCTGATCGCGCTGAACGCGCTGTACCGCCCCGGCCCGATGGAGATGATCCCGTCGTTCGTCGCGCGCAAGCACGGCCAGGAGGAATTCTCCTATCCGGACCCGCGCACGCAGCCGATGCTCGAGGAGACCTACGGCATCATGGTCTACCAGGAGCAGGTCATGCAGATGGCGCAGATCGTCGGCGGCTACTCGCTGGGCGGCGCCGACCTGCTGCGCCGGGCGATGGGCAAGAAGGTGCCGGCCGAGATGGCCAAGCACCGCGAGATCTTCCGCGAGGGCGCGGCCAGGGGCGGAGTCGGCGAGAAGAAGGCCGACGAGATCTTCGACCTGATGGAGAAGTTCGCCGGCTACGGCTTCAACAAGTCGCACGCCGCCGCGTATTCGCTGGTCGCCTACCAGACCGCGTGGCTGAAGAAGCACTACCCGGCCGAATTCATGGCCGCGACGCTGTCCTCGGACATGGACAAGACCGACAAGGTGGTCGGCTTCCTGGACGAGGCGCACGGACTGGGCCTGCAGGTGCTGCCGCCGGACGTGGACCACTCGGGCTACATGTTCGTCGCCACCGACGCGGGCACGATCCGCTACGGCCTGGGCGCGGTGAAGGGCGTCGGCCACGGCGTGTGCGAGGCGATCGTCGAGGCGCGCGAGCGCGGCGGCCCGTTCCGCGACCTGCTGGATTTCTGCCGGCGCGTCGATTCGGGCAAGCTCAACCGCCGCGCGCTGGAGGCGCTGGTCAACGCCGGCGCGCTCGACGCCCTGGGCCGGAACCGCGCATCGCTGATGCTGCAGGTGCCCGAGGCGATGAAGGCGACCGAGCAGCTGGCGAAGGAGCGCGAAGCCGGCCAGGTTTCGCTGTTCGGCGGCGGCGGCAGCGAAGCGCCCGCGCTGGAAGTGTCGCTGCCGGAAACCGACGAGTGGCCGCTGTCGCAGAAGCTCAACGGCGAGCGCGAGACGCTGGGCCACTACCTCAGCGGGCATCCGGTCGATCCGTACCACGATGACCTGAAGGCGCTGGTCGGCAACGACCTGGGCGACCTTGACAGGTTGTGCGCCAGCCCTTCGGCCGGCGAAAAGAAAGGCTGGCGCGCCGAAGTCAACGTGGTGCTGGCCGGGCAGGTCATGGGCGTGCGCCGCAAGGGCGACAGCCAGGTATTCGTGCAACTCGAGGACGGGCGCGGCCGGGTCGAATGCAGCGTGTTTTCCGACGCCATGGCCGAATTCGGCCACCTGCTGACCCGCGACCGCCTGCTGGTGGTGCGCGGCGGCCTGCGCGAGGACGAGTTCAACGGCGGCTACAGCCTGCGCATCCGCCAGTGCTGGGACTACGACCAGCTGTGCGCGCAGCATGCGCAGCGGCTGTCGCTGCGGCTGGACCTGCGCGAGCCGGGCCTGATGGAGCGCGTGGACACGCTGCTGGCCCGGCACCGCCCCGGCGCCACGCCGCTGCGCCTGGACCTGCTGGTGAACGGCCGCGAGCGCCGCGTCGGCGGCCTGCTCGACCTCAACGGGCCGAAATCGGTGCGCGTGGACAGCGGCCTGATCGACGCCCTGCGCGCGCAGCCCGGCATCCGCACGGTCAAGGTCGCCATTGCGCGGCCATGGGCGAATTAGCGCCTTTTCCCGCTTAACCGGGCGCAACCCTGACCATCGGCACAGGCAGGCCCCTGTCCCGGAAACGACACTGCTGAATTCCGAATTACCGCCCCGGAGCCGCCCATGACCCCGTCCCGCCTCGCCTGCGCCCTGTTCGTTGCCCTGTCGCTGCCGCTGGCCGCCTCCGCCCAGCAGGCGGCTTCGTCGATCGCGCAGCCGCAGGACACGCCCTATGCGCCGGGCACCATCCGCCTGGAAATCGACGCGACCAACCTGAGCCAGCGGATTTTCCGGGTCAAGGAAACCATCCCGGTGCAGGCCGGCGAGCTGACCCTGCTGTACCCGATGTGGGTACCGGGCGGACACACCCCGCGCAACGCCATCGACAAGATCGCCGGCATCGAATTCAAGGCCGGCGGCGCGAAGCTGGACTGGAAGCGCGACCCGCTGGACGTGGCCGCCTTCCACGTCACCGTGCCCGACGGCGTCTCCGAGATCACCGTCGAGTTCGACTACCTCACCCCCACCACCGGCGCGCAGGGCCGCGTGGTGATGACGCCGAACATGCTGAACCTGCAGTTCCTGTCGGCCGCGCTGTATCCAGCCGGCCACTACGCCCACCGGATCGTGTTCGATCCGCGCGTCACCTACCCCGCCGGCTGGACCGCGTTCACCGCACTGCACGAGGAAGGCCGCAGCGGCGACACCGTCGATTACAAGGACGTGCCGTTCGACATCCTGGTCGATTCGCCGGTGTACGCCGGCCGCTACGCGAAGAACATCGACCTGACCCCCGCCGGCAGCAAGGTGCCGGTGCGGCTGGGCGTGGTCGCCGACGCGCCGAAATACCTGGAAACCAAGCCCAAGCAGATCGAGCAGCACAAGGCGATGGTCGAGCAGGCGCTGAAGCTGTACGGCGCGCAGCACTACGACCACTACCAGTTCCTGTTCTCGCTGTCCGGGCAGATGGGCGGCAGCGGCCTGGAGCACCAGCGTTCCAGCGAGAACGGCGTGGGCACCGGCTATTTCACCGACTGGAACGAGAAGACCGGCTTCACCGACCTGCTGGCGCACGAATACACCCATTCGTGGAACGGCAAGTACCGCCGCGGCAAGGACCTGTGGACGCCCAACTTCAACGTGCCCATGCAGGACAGCCTGCTGTGGGTGTACGAGGGCCAGACCCAGTACTGGGGCAACGTGCTGGCCGCGCGCAGCGGCCTGCGCCCGCTGGACGCCTCGCGCGACGCGCTGGCGCTGGTCGTGGCGACCTACGCCGACAATCGCCCGGGCCTGCAGTGGCGCAACGTGCAGGACACCACCAACGACCCGATCATCGCCAGCCGCTCGCCGCGCGCCTACCGCAACTACCAGATGAGCGAGGACTACTACTCCGGCGGACAGATGATCTGGCTGGAAGCCGACGCGCTGATCCGCGGCAAGACCGGCGGCAAGAAATCGCTGGACGACTTCGCCAGGGCGTTCTTCGGCGTCAACGACGGCGAATGGGAAGTGCAGAACACCTACACCTTCGAGGACGTGGTGGCCGCGCTCAACGGCGTGATGCCGTACGACTGGTCCACCTTCCTGCGCGAGCGGCTCGATGGCAAGCAGGGGCTCACCGGCGGCATCGAGGCCGCCGGCTGGAAGCTGGTGTACAAGGACAAGCCCAGCGCCTACGCCAAGGGCAGCGCGCGCGGCGGCGGCGCGGACTTCACCTATTCGCTGGGCCTGTCGGTCGGCAAGGACGGCGCAATCTCGGACGTGCGCTGGGACGGCCCCGCCTTCAACGCCGGCATCGGCAGCGGCGCCACCGTGGTCGCGGTCAACGGCGAGGCCTACAGCGGCGACGTGCTGGAGGACGCGGTCAAGGCGGCGAAGGACGACAAGGCGCCGATCGAGCTGATGCTGAAGGAGTTCGACCGCTACCGCACGGTCAAGCTGGACTACCACGGCGGCCTGCGCTATCCGCACCTGGAGCGCATCGAAGGCCGGCCGGACTACCTGACGCCGATCCTGACCCCGCGCAAGTGAAGCCAGGCCGGGCGGGGCCCCAGGGTGCCCCGCCCGTCCGCCTGCGTACGGGTTCCGGGCCCCGCATCGGCTAAACTGCCCGCTTTACGGCCCTGCGCTAGCCGATGAACCCGAACTACCTGGATTTCGAACAACCCATCGCCGACCTGGAGGCCAAGATCCAGGAACTGCGCAGCGCCAACGCCGGCCCGGCACTGGACCTGGACAAGGAAATCCGCGCCCTGCAGGACAAGCTGCGCGTGCGCACCGCGCACATCTTCCGCGACCTCAGCCCGTGGCAGGTCTCGCAACTGGCCCGCCACCCGATGCGGCCGTACACGCTGGACTACGTGCAGGCGATCTGCGACGAGTTCGAGGAACTGGCCGGCGACCGCGCCTTCGCCGACGACAACGCCATCGTCGGCGGCCTGGCCCGCATCGACGGCCGCCCGCTGGTGGTGATCGGCCACCAGAAGGGCCGCGACACCAAGGAAAAGATCCGCCGCAACTTCGGCATGCCCAAGCCCGAGGGCTACCGCAAGGCGCTGCGCCTGATGAAGCTGGCCGAGCGCTTCAAGCTGCCGCTGCTGACCTTCATCGACACCGCCGGCGCGTGGCCGGGCATCGACGCCGAGGAGCGCGGCCAGTCCGAGGCCATCGCCCGCAACCTGATGGAAATGGCCGAGCTGAAGGTGCCCATCGTCTGCACGGTGATCGGCGAAGGCGGCTCCGGCGGCGCGCTGGCCATCGGCGTCGGCGACCGCACGCTGATGCTGGAATACAGCACCTATTCGGTGATCACCCCGGAAGGCTGCGCATCGATCCTGTGGCGCGATTCGGGCAAGGCCAGGGATGCGGCCGAACAGCTCGGCCTGACCGCGAAACGCCTGCACGGACTGGGCCTGGTCGACAAGGTCGTGCGCGAACCCATCGGCGGCGCGCACCGCAACCCGGGGCAGATGGCCACACGCCTGAAGGCGGTGCTGCTGAACCAGCTGGACGAACTGGAGCAGTTGCCGCTGGACGAACTGCTGGCGCGCCGCTACCGGCGCCTGAGGGGTTACGGCGCGTACGAAACTGCATGATCTGCCGCGGGAACAAAACGTAGCGACGCGTCACGGCGCGCGCAGGGGGAAGGGGAAATGAGCGAGTCGATAGACCGCATCAACATGCAGACCATGAGCGACGCCTCGGTAGTCGCCCAGTATTCGCGGCCTTCCGGCCTGAGTTCGGCCGAGCAGGCCACGCTCGATCGCGTGGCCGCCGCCGCCCAGGGCAAGCCGGTCCTCGACATCGGCGTAGGCGGTGGGCGCACCGTCGAGGCGCTACTCGGCATCAGTCGGGACTACCTGGGCATCGACAACAGCCAGGCCATGATCGACGCCTGCCGCAAGCGCTTCCCGGGCGTCAGGTTCGAGCTTGCCGACGCACGCGCACTTTCCGGCCTGGCAGACGGATCGATCTACCTTGCCATGTTCAGTTGCAACGGCATCGGCATGGTGTCGCATGCCGACCGCCTGCGAATCCTGGATGAGGTCTACCGCGTGCTGCAGCCGGGTGGAATTTTCGTGTTCTCGAACCACAACCGGAATTCGCCCGAATTCAGCCGCGGGTTCCGCTTCCCGCCATTCGCATGGTCGGCGAACCCCTTGCGCCTGGTCGCACGCTCCCTGCGCTTCGCCACCGAGACCGTACAGCGCCTGCGCAATCGCAAGCGATTCCGACCGCATGAAGTGCATGACGACGAATATTCCATCATCAACGACGTCTGCCACCACTACGGCACCATGCTGTACTACGTGACGATGGAGAAACAGCGCCAGCAGTTGATGAGGGTCGGCTTCGAGCCGGACGCCGAAGCCTACGACCTGAACGGACGGCACGTGCGCGATGCCACTTCCGACGACTCGATCGCGTACATCGCACGCAAGCCGCTGGCACACCCCGCAAGCACACCAACGCAAGCCGCCCGCAATATTCCGGCCTGAACAACGCCAGGAAACTACGCCCATGAAGCAGGGGATTGCTTTCCGGGCGTCCAAACTGCCCGGAAAACCGCCGAAAACGGATGACTCCCGCCTTCGCGGAATTGCAAGGGAAGATTAGACTTCCCCCATGCTTTCGCCTCTGCCGGCAGAACATCTCGACGCCCGAATGCTGGTCGCCTTCAGCGGCGGGCTGGATTCGACAGCGCTGCTGCACCTGCTGGCGAACGACGCCACGAGTCGCCGCAATGGCCTGCGCGCGCTGCACGTCCATCATGGCCTGCATCCACAGGCGGACGAATGGGTCGCCCATTGCCGGCGCTTCTGCGATGCATTGGGCATCCCCCTGCACGTGGTCCGCGTGGAGGTGGCACGCGACGGCGGCCAGGGGCCCGAAGCCGCCGCACGGCAGGCGCGCTATGCCGCGATTCTCGCCGCACTGCAGCCCGGCGAAGTCCTCGTCACCGCGCACCACCGCGACGACCAGGCCGAAACCTTCCTGCTGCGCGCCCTGCGCGCTTCCGGGCCCGACGGGTTGGCGGCGATGCGCGAATGGCAGGCGTTCGCGCAAGGCTGGCACTGGCGTCCGCTGCTGAGAACGCCGCGTTCGGAACTGCTCGCCCATGCGAAAGCGCACGGCCTCGACTGGATCGAGGACCCCAGCAACGCCGACACCGACTACGATCGCAACTTCCTGCGTCAGCGCGTGCTGCCGCTGTTGCGCGAACGCTGGCCGCAGGCCGACGCCGCCTTCGCCCGCAGCGCCGGACTGAATGCGGAAGCGGTGGAGCTGCTGCACGAAGACGACGCGCGCGCCCTCGCTTCGGCAGCGACGATCGATGCGCAAACGCTTTCCGTCTCCGCCCTGCTCGCGCTGCCGGCGCCGCGCCGCGCACGCGCGCTGCGGCGCTGGATTCGCGAACTGCGCCTGCCGCCCTTGCCCGCCGAAGGCGTCGACCGCATCGAGAGCGAACTGCTGCCGGCGCGCGCCGATGTCGATGCACGCTTCGACTGGCACGGCGCCAGCGTCCGCCGCTGGCGCGATCTGCTGCACGCCTCCGCATTACGCGCACCGCTGCCATCGGCATGGCGACAGGAATGGGACGGCCGCCTGCCGCTGGTGCTGCCCGGCGGCGGCACGCTGGCGCTCGAAGGCGCCGATGCGCTGCCCTCGCCCGTGATCGCGCACGCACGCGCCGGCGGCGAACGCATCGTCCTGCCGGGCCGCACGCATTCGACCACGCTGAAGAACGCGCTGCTCGGGCTCGGCGTCCCCCCATGGACACGCGACAGGCTGCCGCTGCTGTCCACGCCCGCC
>JBDHQQ010000011.1:0-32104 GCA_039807145.1 Pseudoxanthomonas sp.
CGAGGGCCTGCGCTTCGCGATTCGCGAAGGCGGGCGTACGGTCGGCGCCGGCGTGGTGGCGAAGATCATCAAGTAAGCCCCCTGCGATGCCGGCGGCCTGACCGCCGCCGGATGGCTTGGACCCCGGAACCCGCCGCAAGGCGGGTTCCGCGTTTCTGAGCCCGGCCAGGCGAAAGGGCGCGGCAATCCTTCACGGTGCCCGTCTCGTGTGGGTGGCCCATCCGCGGCCGATCCATTGATCGAGGGCCGGAAGGCGCATTTGCCCAATTTCCGTCCGTGGATGGCGGAACGTCCTCTCCCGTGCATCATGTAACGGGACAGGGCCATGCATCGCGCCCGGCATTGCCGGGACTGCGGGAAAACGGGGAGAGTGGGCACGCCAGTGATCAGTGCGCCAGTACATCGCGAAACCTGCTGTGGATGCCGGACGGATATCGGGTCGTTCATCCCGGCCCGGGAGTGCGCGGAGGGATGAAGGCGCAGGCGCAGTGGATCGCGGATCACATCCTGCCCCACGAGCCGGATCTGCGACGCTGGTTGTGCTCGCGCATGCCGCAGACTTTCGATCTGGACGACATCGTCCAGGAAACCTATGCGGTCCTTGCCGGGCTGGTGGATGCTTCGCATGTGAACAATCCCAGGGCGTATCTGTTCGCGACCGCGCAATCCGTGGTCCTGCAGCAGATCCGGCGCGCGCGGGTCGTTTCGTTCGAAACCGTCGCCGAATTCGAACGGCTGGAGCTGGGACACGACGAATTCGATCCGGAGCGGCATGCGGTTGCCGGCGAGGAACTGCGCCGGCTCGCTGCGCTGATCATGGCGCTGCCGGAGAAATGTCGGAACGCCTTCGTGTTGCGCAAGGTGCATGGACTGTCGCAGCGCGAGATCGCCGGACGCATGGGGATCAGCGAGAACACGGTCGAGAAGCACATCTGCAAGGGGCTGCGCGTGCTGATGGACGAAATGAAGGATGGGCCGCATGCCAGCAAGGCTGGATGCGCCGGGGATGGAACACGACGATCCGACCGACATGAACGACGCGACGAACACTGACGACATCGCAGCCGCCTGGGTGGCACGCGAGGACAGGCAAGTATTGGCGCCGGAGGCATTGCGCGAGCGCGACGCATGGCTCGCCGC
Organism: Pseudoxanthomonas sp.; assembly: GCA_039807145.1. Lineage (GTDB taxonomy): Bacteria > Pseudomonadota > Gammaproteobacteria > Xanthomonadales > Xanthomonadaceae > Pseudoxanthomonas_A. Next base: position 1,141 of record JBDHQQ010000011.1, read on the forward strand.
CGACCCGAGGCATCGCGGCGCCTATCTGCGCGCGCAGGCGGTGTTCCTGCGCGCCGGCAGGGCCCATGCGCTGGGACGCAGCTTCACCGGCACCGCCGACGCCAGGGAGACAGCGATCCCGGCGCGGGAAGGGCGACGCAAGTGGCTGCCGCTTGCGGCTGCGGGGCTGCTTGTCGCGATGCTGCTGGGCCAGCGGCCGCTGCCGCCCGATGCCGGTGGCAGTGTCGAATACGCGACAGGGGTGGGAGAAGTCTTGCGCGTCCCGTTGCAGGACGGTTCGGTGATGACGCTCAACTCAGGGACGCGTGTACAGGTGCGCTATCGCGACGAGGTGCGCCTGGTGACCCTGCTGGATGGCGAGACGCTGGTGGACGTGGCGAAGGATCCGTCGCGACCGTTCGTGGTCCGCTCGGGCACGACCGACGTGGTTGCGGTCGGCACCAGCTACAGCGTGCGCAAGGGCGCGGGCGAGACTTTCGAGGTGCTGGTGAAAGAGGGCGTGGTCGACATCCGCCAGCCGCAGCCATGGCTGGAACCGCTGCGGGTGCATGCCAATTTCATGGCGGTGTCCACGCGCGGCCGTGATGTGAGGATCGAGCCCTTGTCGCGAGAGGCCGTGCGCCGTCGCATGGCGTGGCGGGAGGGCCTGATCTCGTTCGAGGGCGATACGCTGGCCGAGGCCGTCAAGGAGTTCTCGCGTTACAGCGATGTGCGCATCCTGATCGACGATCCCGAAATCGCCGGTCGTCGGGTGGTGGGTGTGTATTCGTCGGCGGATCCGGAAGGCTTCGCCAAGGCAGTGGCCGACAGCTTCGGCCTGAAAGTGGAAACGTCGCCGGATGGCGTGCATCTGCGCGCATCGCAATGACGTGATGTGTGCATTGCAGTGGGGTGCGCTGCGGCAGGTCGTGGCGCAATGTTCAAACCGAATTTGCTGGTAATGGCCGGGAGTGATTCGAATGAAGCGCGAGTTGAGATGCAAGTCGTTGTCCAGTGCCGTCGCCCTGGTGCTGCTGGCCGGTGGAATGGCGCATGCCGCGCCGGCCGTGGCGCAGGAAGTCAATTTCGATCTTCAGGCGGCGGAGCTGCGCTCGGTCTTGCCTGAGTTCGGGCGACAGGCAGGGCTGCAGATCGTGGCGCCGGGGGGCGCGATCGCCAATGTCCGCACCAGGCCGGTCAAGGGCGAGATGAATCCGCGCGAGGCGCTGGCGATGCTGCTGCAGGGTACGGGAATCTCGATCGCTTCCGACGATGGCCACACGATCGCATTGCGCGCCCCGTCGCAGGCCACGGCATCGCTTGGCCCGGCGACGGTCGGCAAGGCGACTGCGACGACGACAGTCGTCGCGACCACCACCCAGTCGGCGCCGACCGGGCAGGCCGCTCCCGTGCAGGAGCAAGAGCGCCCCGCGGCGCAGTCGCAACCTGTGACCACGATGTCCACGCTGGAAGTGGTCGGCACCCAGATCAAGCGCGTGGCGGCGTCGGAGACCCTGCTGCCCGTCGTCGGCCTGCAGGCCGAGCAGATCGAGGCGCTGGGCGTGGTCAGCGGCGACGAACTGTTCCGCTCCATTCCGCAGATGGGCGACGTGACCTTCCGCAACGGCTTCGGCACCAACAGCAGCAACTATGCGCGTGGCGACATCGCCTCGATCAACCTGCGCGGGCTCGGTGCCGGCAACACCCTGCTGCTCATCAATGGGCGCCGTACCGTTGTCCATCCGACCAGCCAGGCCGATGAGCAGCTGGTGCCGGTGCTGACCTACAACGCCAACGCCATTCCGGTAGCGAACCTGCGCCGGGTGGATGTGCTGCTCAACGGCGCATCGGCGATCTACGGCACCGATGCGGTGGCCGGCGTGGTCAACAACGTGCTGCGCGACGACGTGGACGGCGGTTCGGTCAGCGTGCAATACGGGGTCGGTGAAGGCACCGGCCTGCGCGACCGCAGCATCAACGGTTTGTGGGGCAAGAATTTCGCCGAAATGCGCGGCAATTTCACCCTGGCCTACAACTATCAGGACAGCACCGGCCTGGACTCCTGGGACCAGTCCTGGACCAATACCCACCTGCGCTGGTTCGATTTCGCCGGGACCGAATTCGATGGGTCCAATAGCCTCGACCTGCGTGTGACCACCGGGCGCTGGGGTCAGTTCACCGCGTTGTATCCCGGCGTGGTCCGTTCCGGCGGCACGGCGCTGACCACGGCGGCGGGTTTCTTCCATGTGCAGCCCACCACCAATACGGGTTGCGGTGCGACGATCAGCGAAGGCGTGTGCGTCCAGTCCGGCTCGGCCACGACTTCGGGCGATGACCGCAACCTGCGCTACGACGCGAACCAGACCATCCCGGTGACCTTCCAGCCCGAGCTGAACCGGCTCAACCTGTTCGGCACGAGCAAGTACGAATTCGACAACGGCATCGGCTTTTTCAGCGAGCTGGGTTTCTATCGCTCGCGCTCGCGTTCGCTGCAACAGCCGGTGAACTCGATAGCATCGCTGCCGGCGACGGTCGCGGCCAGCGGATACTGGAATCCGTTCGGCGCGATGTACCTGCCGGACGGTTCGCTCAATCCCAACCGCCTGCCCGGGCTGAACATCCCCGAGGAAGGCGTGGATCTCACCATCCGCACCTACCGGTTCGACGAGCCGACCCGGATCGAGGTCGAGAATACCCAGGTGCGTGCGCTGGCGGGCCTGCGCGGCCTGCATTTCGGCTACGACTGGGAAACCGCGCTGCTGTTCTCGCAGGCCAAGGTACGCGATTCGCAGAATTCGGTCAGCGCGACCCTGTTCGAGCAATCCATGGCCGGGTCGACGCCGGACGCCTACAACCCGTTCGGCGCGGGCAACAGCCAGGCCGCGATCGACTCGGTGATGTACGAATCGGTGCGCAAGAGCCAGAACACCCTGGCGCTGTGGGACTTCAAGGCCTCGCGCCCGGACCTGTTCCGTTTGCCCGCGGGCAACCTGGGCGTGGCCGCAGGCGTGGAAATCCGCCACGAGAAGCAGCTGGACGACCGCGATCCGCGCGTGGACGGCACCATCACCTGGGTGAGCCTGTCGGGCCAGGAATATCCGACCGACCAGTACGGCGTCAGTCCGACTCCGGACACCGAAGGCTCGCGCACCGTTGCCGGCATCTATGCCGAACTGTACGTGCCGCTGGTCGCACGCGACTGGAACATCCCGCTGGTGCGTAACCTGGACATGCAGATCGCCGGCCGCGCCGAGCATTACAGCGATTTCGGCAGCGTCGCCAAGCCGAAGATCGCGCTGGGCTGGGAGATCCTGAACGGCTTGAGCCTGCGCGCATCCTGGTCGCAGGGCTTCCGTGCACCCAACCTCGAGCAGGTCAACGCCACGGTGATCACCCGGGCCAACTCGCGCCGCGACCACATCCAGTGCGAGGCGGACCTGCGCAACGGCACCATCGCCACCTACAACAACTGCGCCCACAGCTACAGCACCTCGGCGCGGCGTTCGGGCAACCCGAACCTCAAGCCCGAGACCTCCGACAACACCAGTGCCGGCATCGTGTTCGAACCGAAGTTCCTGCCCGAAGCGGTCGGCAAGCTGCAGTTCTCGCTGGATTACTACAAGTACCAGCAGGAGGGCATCGTCGGCCTGTACGGCGAAGGCAATGCGCTGATCCTGGATTACGTGATGCGGATGCAGGGCAGCAGCAATCCCAACGTGATCCGCGCCGAACCGAACGCCGACGACATCGCGCGCTTCGAGGGTACCGGGCTGGAGCCGGCGGGCCAGGTGCTGTACGTGCTCGACCAGTACGTCAACCTGCTGCCGCAGACTGTGCGCGGCATGGATTTCGGCGCCACCTGGCAGTCCCGGGACACCCGTGCCGGTCGCTTCCACGTGGCGGTCAACGGCACGCGGCTGATCGAGTATTACCGCGAGATATCGCCCGCGATCCAGGAGTTGATCGACGCGCGCGACGCCGGGATCATCAATGCAGCGACGTCCATCGGCGGCGGCGGCAACCTGCTGATGCTCGATGGCAAGCCGAAGTGGAAGTGGACCGGCAGCCTGACCTGGACGCTCGGCAACTTCCAGGCCGGCGCCAGTGCGCGTTACGTCGGCAATTACTACGACACCGCGTTGCAGTACAGCGACGGCAGCTATTGGGAGCCGGGTTCCAGCACCTTCTGGAACGGATACGCCAAGTACAACTTCGCCGGTGACGGCTGGTTCTCGGGCACTTCGGTCAAGTTGGGCGTGAACAACATCGAGAACCGCCGCCCGCCGATCTCGGCCGATTCGCGCGGCTACCTGTCCACGCTGTACTCGGCGACACCGCGCTACTGGTATGTCACCCTGAGCAAGGACTTCTGACCGGAAGGAATTTCAAGGTGACGGTATCGACCATGTACGCTGGCGTCCGGATGTTGCTGTGCGCGTTGCTGTTGCTGGTGGGCATCGGCAGCGCCGCGGCGGCCGAATTGCTGATCCGCGGCGCGACCGTGTTCGACGCGGTTCGCGCACGTCCCTACCAGGCCGATGTATTGGTGCGGGACGGCCGGGTGGCGGAAATCGCGCGTGGACTGGTGGCGCCGGAGGGCGCCACCGTGATCGATGCGCAGGGACTGGCGCTGCTGCCCGGCCTGTTCGACGTCCATACCCACTGGACGCCGGCGATGGATCCCTCGTCGAGCGCGCTGGTGTCCAATGCCTATCTCGCCGCGGGCGTGACCACGCTCAGCGATTTCCATCAGGCACCGGAATCGTGGGCGCCGCGGCGTGAATGGCTGGATTCGCTGGTCGCGCCGCGGGTGCTGTTCGCGGCGCGGGTGAGCACGCCGCTGGGACACGGCGCGGACTGGGCCGATCCGAACACCACCAAGTGGGTCAATTCGCCCGATGCCGCGCGCCGCGCGGTGCGCGAGCTGCTGCCGTACCGCCCGGACGTGATCAAGGCCTTCACCGACGGCTGGCGCTACGGCCGCGTGGCCGACAACACCAGCATGGACGGATGGACGCTGACGGCCCTGGCAGAGGAAGCGCACGCGCACGGACTGAAGGTGCTGACCCATACGGTCACGCTGGAGCGGGCCAAGCTGGCCGCCCGCGCGGGCGTGGACGTGATCGCGCACAGCGTGCTCGACACGCAGGCGGATCGCGAACTGATCGCGCTGATGCGGGCAAACGGCACCGCATACGCGCCGACGCTTGCGGTGTACGAGCCGGTGCGCGTCGGCGAGAACCCGGCCACGGTCGACCGCAACGACCCGGTGATCGTCTCGCGCGAACGCAATTTCGCCAACGCCCTGCACAACGTCCGCGCCCTGCATCGCGGCGGCGTGGCCATCGCGCTGGGTACCGATGCCGGCATGCCGGGCACGCCGCATGGGCGCTCCACGCTGCACGAGCTGGAACTGCTGGTTCGCGCGGGGCTGAGCCCGGTCGAGGCGCTGCGTGCCGGCACCATCAACAGCGCGCGCGCGCTCGGCCTGGCGGACGACGTCGGCTCGATCGAGGTCGGCAAGCGTGCCGATCTGGTGCTGGTCGAGGGGACTCCCTGGCGCGACGTGAGCGACATGCGGCGCGTGCGCCAGGTGTTCCTCGGTGGCCGTCCGGTGCATGGTGGCCAGCCGCTGCCGCAGGCGGTGGCGACCGCGGACGGTCCGAACGCCGAGGCATGGCCGGCGCCGCAGCCGCCGGCGGGCGCGCTGGTGGACGATTTCGAACGTGACGACGGCCGCACCGCGCTCGATACGCTGCGCACCGACGAGGCCGATGGCGGCAATGATCGCAGTTGGCAAGTGGTCGAGCCGGTGCCGCGCGCCGGCGGCGGGCAGGCGCTGCTGGTGACCGCCACGCTGTCGAACAAGGCATCCCCCTACGCCAACGTGGTGTTTCCGCTGAGTCGCGGCTCGGTGCTGCCGGTCGATGTGACCGGTTTCCGCGGCGTCGAGTTCGAGGTGCGCGGCAATATCGCGTCGCTGGGGCTGCAGCTGCGCGGACTGGAGCGCAGCCAGTGGCAGGCGGAGGTGGCGGAAGTGGGGCCGGAGTGGCGCCGGGTGCGGATCGATTTCGCGCAGGCGCGGGTGTCGGACTGGCGCGGCCAGCGCGGGGCGGATGCCGCGCCGTGGCACGGCGAGGCCCTGCTGCAACTGGTGGTCGCTGCGCGCGGCGAGCCCGGTGGGCAGCTCTGGTACGAACTGGACAATCTCCGCTTCTATTGACGCGGCGGACACGCCGGCCCGTGCAGGCATGATGACGTTCCGGCGGAACGCCATCATGCCGTCGTCCGACGCGACGGCGCAGCCGCCGCATTCCATTCCGGGGAGCAATGCAACCGTGATACTAGGCCGTCCGACCAGAAGCGTGAACCTCGTCCTGTTCGTCCTGCTTGCCGTTCTGGCCGGCGCGCTGCAAGCGCAGGTGCCGTCGCCGCGCGAGCATTTCGGCTTCGACATAGGCGACGACTACCAACTCGCCAATTACAGCCAGACCGAGGCGTACTTCCACAAGCTGGCCGCCGCTTCGGAACGCATGCGACTGGTCGAGATCGGCAAGACATCCGAGGGTCGCAGCCAGCTGATGCTGATCGTTTCCTCGCCGGCCAACCTGGCGCGGCTGGACGAGTTCCGCCGGATCTCGGCGCGGCTCGCGCGTGCGCGCGACGACGAGGCCACCGCGCGAAGGCTGGCGACCGAGGGCAAGGCGGTGGTCTGGATCGACGGCGGCTTGCACGCCAGCGAGACGGTCGGGTCGCACCAGTTGATCGAAACCGCCTGGCAGCTGGCATCGCGCGACGACGCCGAGACGAGGCGGATCCTCGACGACACCATCGTGTTGCTGGTGCATGCCAACCCGGACGGGCAGGAATTGATCGCCGACTGGTACATGCGCGAGCCGGTGCCGAGCAAGCGCGTGCTCGATCCATCGCCGCGCCTGTACCAGAAGTACGCCGGCCACGACAACAACCGCGACTTCTACATGGCCGCGCTGGAGGAGACCCGCAACCTCAATCGCGTGGCCTATGCCCAGTGGTATCCGCAGATCCTCTACAACCATCACCAGTCCTCGCCGCGCGGCACGGCGATCGTGATTCCGCCTTACCGCGACCCCTTCAACTACACCCTCGACGCGATGGTGCCGGTGGGGCTGGAGGCGCTCGGCGCGGCACTGAACACGCGCTTCCTGCAGGAGGACAAGCCGGGTGCGGTATCCAAGGGTGGCAGCGTGTACTCCACCTGGTGGAACGGCGGCCTGCGCACCATGCCGTATTTCCACAACATCCTGGGTGTGCTGACCGAGATCACCGGCAATCCCACGCCAATGCAGATGCCGTTCCTCGCCGACCGCCAGTTGCCCGACAGCAACCTGCCGCTGCCGGTCCCCGGCCAGCTTTGGCATTTCCGGCGGTCGATCGATTACAGCCTGACGGCGAACTGGGCGATCCTCGACTACGCCTCGCGGCACTGCGAGCAACTGCTGTTCAATATCTGGCGGATGGGGCGCAACTCGATCGAGCGCGGCAGCCGCGACCACTGGACGCCCAGCCCGTCGGCGCTGTCCGCCGCACGCGAACGGGCGCGCGCCGAAGCCGAGGCGCGCGGCGGGAAGTGGGACGGCGAACTGACCGTGCAACAGCGCGATGCCTGGCTGCGGCAGCCGGATCGCCGCGATCCGCGCGGCTATGTCCTGCCGGCGGACCAGGGCGACTTCGGGACCGCGGTGAAGTTCGTCGACGCGTTGCTGTCGGCCGGGGTCGAGGTGCAGCGTGCCGAGCGCGCGTTCTCGATCGGCGTCAGGCGCTATCCGGCGGGGTCGTATGTGGTGCGCGCCGATCAGGCGTTCCGGCCGCACGTGCTGGACATGTTCGAGCCGCAGGACCATCCGCACGATTTCGAATACCCGGGCGGGCCACCGATCGCGCCCTACGATTCGGCGGGCTGGACTTTGGCCTTGCAGATGGGCGTGGTCTTCGACCGTATCCTCGACGACTTCGACGGCCCCTTTGCGTCGGTGCCGCTGGGCGAACCGCAACAGGCGCCAGCGGCGACAGTGCCGGCATCCAGGTACGGCTGGGCGATCCAGCCCGGGGCGAACGACGCCTTCGCCGCGGTCAACGCATTGTTCGATGCCGGTGTCGCGGTGTCGCGCGATGCGCGGGGGCGGTTCGTCGTTCCGGCTTCGGACGAGGCTGCACGGGTGCTGTCGGCGCAGCGCGGGATCGGGATCGATCGCCTGCAGGCGGCGCCCGATGGATCGATTCCGCTGCGCAGGCCGCGGATCGCGCTGTGGGACGTCTACGGCGGCTCGATGGTGTCCGGCTGGACCCGGCTGGTGCTGGAGTCGTTCGGGTTCGAGTACGACGTGGTGTATCCGAAGCAGATCGCCTCGGGCGGACTGGCGGGCCGATACGATGTGCTGATCCTGCCCAGCGGCGCGCTGCAGTTGCCCGAAGCGCTGGCGGTCGAGGGCAAGGAGCCCCGCGCGAGGCGCGCACCCGACGAAGCGAAAATTCCCGAGCGCTACCGGCACATGCTCGGCGACCTGGAGGGCGAGGCGGCGCTGGAAGCGCTGCGGACGTTCATTGCTTCGGGCGGCCAGGTGGTGGCCACGGGTTCGTCGTCGGGGCTGGGCCTGCGGCTCGGCCTGCCGCTTGAAAGCCATCTGCGGGTTACCGGCAAGGATGGTGTGCGCAAGGCCCTGAGTCCGCGCGAGTACTACATCCCCGGCAGCATCCTCGATGTCGGTGTGGAAACCTCGCTGCCGGTGGCGCGGGGCGTGCCGCACAGGTTGAACGTCTATTTCTCCGATGGCCGCTGGGACAATGCGCCGGTCTTCGACCTGCCCGCCGGCGAGGCGGGCATCCGGCCGATCCTGCGCGTCGACAGCGATCGTCCGCTGCGCAGTGGCTGGGCCTGGGGGCAGGAACACGTCAAGGGCGGCGTGCTGGCGTACGAGGCGGACATCGGCGAGGGCAGGTTGACCGCGTTTTCGACCGACATCACCTTCCGCGCGCAGATGCACGGCGGCTTCAGGCTGCTGTTCAACGCGCTGATGCAAGCCGGGGAAACGCCATGATGCATGCCATGAGAGGGTCGATGATCGCGCTTTCGATGGTACTGGCAGTGGCTGCGGTCGGCGAAGCGGGGGCCGCGCAGGACGAGGCTGGAATCGACATCGTCGAACGCGTGGACGCCTACGCGCCGCGCATGCGCGCGACGGCGCTCGCATTATGGGAACGGCCGGAGCTGGGCTATCTGGAGCAGGCGTCCAGTGCGTTGCTGCAACAGGAGCTGCGCGACGCCGGCTTCGAAGTGGGGGCGGGCGTGGCCGGGATGCCCACCGCCTTCGTCGCCCGTGCCGGCAGGCGCGGCAAAGGTCCGGTGATCGCGCTGCTTGCGGAGATGGACGCATTGCCGGGCGCCAGCCAGGCCGCCACGCCGGTGCGCCAGGCGCTGCCTGGCAACGACGCGGGACACGCCTGCGGCCACAACCTGTTCGGCGCGGCTTCGGTCGCGGCGGCGATAGCCATCGGCGACTGGCTGCGCGCTTCGGGGACAGACGGCGAAATCCGGCTGTACGGCACGCCGGCCGAAGAGGGCGGCTCGGGCAAGGTGTTCATGGTCAAGCGCGGACTGTTCGACGATGTCGACGTGGTCCTGCACTGGCATCCGGATTCGATCAATTCCGCGGTCCAGGGCACCAGCCTGGCCAACATCAGCGGCAAGTTCCACTTCGACGGCGTGGCCTCGCATGCGGCGATGTCGCCGCAGCGGGGGCGGTCGGCGCTCGACGGGGTGGAGGCGCTGAATTTCATGGCCAACCTGATGCGCGAGCACGTGCCGCAGGAGACCCGCATCCACTACACGATCAGCGATGGGGGTGGGGCGCCCAATGTGGTGCCCGCCCGCGCCGAGGCCTACTACTACGTGCGCCATCCCGATCCGGTCGTGGTCCGCGAGGTGATGGGGCGCCTGCGCGAGGCGGCCGAAGGGGCCGCGCGCGGCACCGGTACCCGCGTGTCGTTCCGCCAGATCGGAGGCGTGTTCAGCCTGCTGCCGAACGACGTGCTGGGCCGGGTGATGGACGATGCGCTGCACCAGGTGGGCGGGGTGACCTACGACGGGGACGATGTCGCCTTTGCCCGTGCGTTGCAGGCGTCCTTGTCCGATCCGCCCCCGTTGGCGCTCGCCACCGAGATTGGCGCCTATGACCGGCCGCCCCTGCTGGGAGGCGCCTCGACCGATGTCGGCGACGTCAGTTGGGTGGTTCCGACTGTCGGGCTGTCGGCTGCGGCCTGGGTGCCGGGGACCACGGCCCACAGCTGGCAGGCGACCGCAGCGTCCGGGCATCCGATAGGGGCCAAGGGCGGGCTGGTCGCGGCCAAGACCCTGGCGCTGGCAGCGGCCAGGCTGTACCGGGATCCGGCCATCGTCGAACGCGCCAGGGCGGAATTCGAGTGCCGCCGCGGTTCCGGCTTCCGCTACAATTCGCTGATCGAAGGCGACGTGCCGCCGCTGGACTACCGCAAGCCGGCGGGCTGAGCGGCCCGGCCTCGGCCAGGCCACGATGCGTCTGCCGGGTAGTTGCGCTGCCGCGGAAGTTGCCGCATAATGCCGAGCTCACCCGGGCAAACGGCTTTGCCGATGGCCCGGGCACTGCGAAATGAGGGACAGGAAGCCCCTCGTTTTCGCCAGACAGGGATCATGTCGCGCGGCATGCGCTCCGCCCGCTCCGGAGGTTTCCGGGGCATCGATGGCGGGGCATTTCGTTGCGCTTGCAGTTCTCCGTCTGGGCGGGTCGGGTAACCGGCCTGCCTTGTATTTCTTGGATGTGGCCCGAAGCGGCAGGGTGCGATACCCGGCAGCCGGGGGCTTGAATGGGGTTCGGCACACCCAGAGGCCGCGCCCGTCGCTCTTTTAACGAAGGAATTCCGTCATGGCGGACCAAAAGATCCGGATCCGGCTCAAGGCTTTCGATCATCGCCTGATCGACCGCTCGGCCAGCGAGATCGTCGAAACGGCCAAGCGGACCGGCGCGCAGGTGCGCGGCCCGATCCCGCTGCCCACCAAGATCGAGCGTTACACCATCCTGGTGTCGCCGCACGCCGACAAGGACGCGCGCGACCAGTACGAAACCCGCACGCACAAGCGCGTGCTCGACATCGTCGACCCCAACGACAAGACCGTGGACGCGCTGATGAAGCTCGAACTCGCGGCTGGCGTCGACGTGCAGATCAAGCTGACCTGAGGCCCCGACCATGACTGCGAAGAAATATTCGTTGGGCATCGTCGGCCGCAAGGCCGGCATGACCCGGGTGTTCACCGAGGATGGCCAGTCCATCCCGGTCACCCTGATCGAAGCCACCCCGAACCGCATCACCCAGGTGAAGACTCCGGAAACCGACGGCTACAGCGCCGTGCAGGTGGCCGTCGGTTCGCGCCGCGCCTCGCTGGTGACCAAGCCCGAAGCCGGCCATCTGACCAAGGCCAAGGTCGAAGCCGGCCGCGGCCTGTGGGAGCTGCGCGTCGAAGCCGACAAGCTGGGTGATTTCGCCGTTGGCGGCGAGATCAAGGCCGACATCTTCGAGGTGGGCCAGATCGTCGACGTCCAGGGCGTGACCAAGGGCAAGGGCTTCCAGGGCACCATCAAGCGCCACAACTTCCGCATGGGCGACGCGACCCACGGCAACTCGCTGAGCCATCGCGCTCCGGGTTCGATCGGTCAGCGCCAGACTCCGGGTCGCGTGTTCCCGGGCAAGAAGATGGCCGGCCACATGGGCGCCGAAACCCAGACCACGCAGGGTCTGGAAGTCGTGCGCGTCGACGCCGAGCGCGGTTTGATCGCGATCCGCGGTGCCGTCCCGGGCGCGCCCGGCGGCGACGTGGTCGTTCGTCCGACCAGCAAGGCTTGAGGAGAATGACGATGGAACTCGCCATTAACGGCAGCGCCAACAAGTTGTCGGTCTCCGACGAAGTGTTCGGCCGCGAATTCAGCGAAGACTTGGTCCACCAGGTCGTCGTCGCCTATCGCAACGCCGGTCGCGCCGGCACCAAGGCGCAGAAGACCCGCGCCGAAGTCAACGGCACGACCAAGAAGTCGAAGAAGCAGAAGGGCGGCGGCGCGCGTCACGGCGCGCTGACGGCTCCGATCTTCGTCGGCGGCGGCGTGACCTTCGCGGCCAAGCCGCGTAGCTTCGAGCAGAAGGTCAACCGCAAGATGTACCGCGCCGCGATCAGCGCGATCCTGTCGGAACTGAACCGCCAGGACCGTCTGAAGGTCGTCGACGCGTTCGACGTGGACGCGGCGAAGACCGCCGGCCTGGCCGCCAAGCTGAAGGGCCTGGATGTCGGCAAGCGTCCGCTGATCGTCACCGAGGACGCCTCGGAAAACCTGTACCTGTCCGCGCGCAACCTTCCGTATGTCGAAGTGCGCGACGTGCAGGGCCTGGACCCGGCTTCGCTGGTGGGTGCCGACACCGTCGTCATCACCGCCGATGCGGTCAAGAAGATCGAGGAGTGGCTGGCATGAGCGCCAACGAGAAAATCTTCAGCGTCCTGCGTGCGCCGCGCGTGTCCGAAAAGACCGCCCGCCTGCAGGAAGTCACCAACCAATACGTCTTCGAAGTGGCGAACAGCGCGACCAAGGCCGATGTGAAGGCCGCGGTGGAGCAGCTGTTCTCCGTCAAGGTCGAGGCCGTCAACGTGGTCAACGTGAAGGGCAAGAACAAGTCCTTCCGCAACCGCGGTGGCCGTCGCGGCGACTGGCGCAAGGCGTACGTTCGTCTGGCCGATGGCCAGGCCATCGACGTTACGGCCACGGCCTGAGGTAGACCCACATGGCATTGATGAAATTCAAACCCACGTCCGCCGGCCGCCGCAGCGCGGTTCGCGTGGTCACGCCCGGCCTGCACAAGGGTGCGCCGCACGCCGCCTTGGTCGAAAAGCAGGGCAAGACCGGCGGCCGCAACAACCATGGCCGCATCACCACCCGCCACATCGGCGGCGGTCACAAGCAGCACTACCGCCTGATCGACTTCAAGCGCAACAAGGAAGGCATCCCGGCGCGCGTCGAGCGGATCGAATACGATCCCAACCGCACCGCGCACATCGCTCTGCTGTGCTACGTCGATGGCGAGCGCCGCTACATCATCGCGCCGAAGGGCCTGAAGGCCGGCGACCAGGTGATCGCGGGCAGCGACGCGCCGATCAAGGCCGGCAACACCCTGCCGCTGCGCAACATCCCGGTCGGCACCACGGTGCACGGCATCGAGCTGAAGCCCGGCAAGGGCGCGCAGCTGGCCCGCGCCGCCGGCGCCTCGGTGCAGCTGGTCGCCCGCGAGCAGGGCTTCGCCACGCTGCGACTGCGCTCCGGTGAAATGCGCAAGGTGCCGGCCGAGTGCCGCGCCACCGTCGGCGAAGTCGGCAACGACGAGCACAGCCTCGAGAAGCTGGGCAAGGCCGGCGCCAAGCGCTGGCGCGGCGTGCGCCCGACCGTCCGCGGCGCGGCCATGAACCCGGTCGACCACCCGCACGGTGGCGGCGAAGCCAAGGCCGGCCAGGGCAACCCGCACCCGGTCACCCCGTGGGGCGTGCCGACCAAGGGCTACAAGACGCGCAAGAACAAGCGCACCCAGCAATTCATCGTCCGCGATCGTAGGGGCTAATCGACCATGGCACGTTCACTCAAGAAGGGCCCGTTCGTCGATCACCACCTCGTCAAGAAGGTGGAGGCCGCGGGCGGCAGCAAGCGTCCGATCAAGACCTGGTCGCGCCGCTCCATGATCCTGCCGGAAATGGTGGGCTTCACCATCGCCGTGCATAACGGCAAGAACCACGTTCCGGTGCTGGTCAACGAGAACATGGTCGGCCACAAGCTCGGCGAGTTCGCCGTCACCCGCACCTTCAAGGGCCACGGTGGCGACAAGAAGGCCGCCGGCGGCAAGAAGTAAGGGAGACGAGCAATGACTACCGGCAACGAAGCCAAAGCCATCCTGCGCACCGCGCGGATCTCCCCGCAGAAGGCCCGCCTGGTCGCCGACCAGGTGCGCGGCCTGTCGGCCGAACGCGCCGTCAACCTGCTGAAGTTCTCCGACAAGAAGGCCGCGGCGCTGATCAAGAAGGTCGTCGAATCGGCCATCGCCAACGCCGAGAACAACAACGGCGCCGACGTCGACGAGCTGAAGGTCAAGACCATCATGGTCGACGAAGGTCCGACGCTGAAGCGTTTCATGGCCCGCGCCAAGGGCCGCGGCACGCGCATTCTGAAGCGCACCAGCCACATCACCGTGGTCGTGGGCGAGGGCAAATAATCATGGGTCATAAAGTTCATCCCACCGGCATCCGCCTCGGCATCGCCAAGGACTGGAACTCCAAGTGGTACGCCGGCAAGAAGCAGTACGCCGGCTTCCTCGCCGCCGACCTCAAGGTCCGCGACATGCTGCGCAAGAAGCTGGCTCAGGCCGGCATCAGCAAGATCCTGATCGAGCGCCCGAACAACACCGCCCGCGTGACCATCCACACCGCCCGCCCGGGCGTGGTGATCGGCAAGCGCGGCGAGGACATCGAGAAGCTGCGCAAGGAAGTGAGCGACGTGATGGGCGTGCCCGCGCACATCAACGTCACCGAAGTGCGCAAGCCTGAGCTCGACGCCCAGCTGGTGGCCGAATCGATCGCCCAGCAGCTGGAGCGCCGCATCATGTTCCGCCGCGCGATGAAGCGCGCCGTCGGCAACGCGATCCGCCTCGGCGCCCTGGGCATCAAGGTCAACGTCGCAGGTCGCCTGAACGGCGCCGAGATCGCGCGCTCCGAGTGGTACCGCGAAGGCCGCGTGCCACTGCACACGCTGCGCGCCGACATCGACTACGGCTTCGCCGAGGCGAAGACCACCTACGGCATCATCGGCATCAAGGTGTGGGTCTACAAGGGCGAAGTCTTCGATTTCAGCCAGGTGGGCCAGGAAAAGCAGGACGACAGCGCGCCGTCGCGTGGCGACCGCAACGATCGTGCCGACCGTCCGCGCGGCCCGCGCCGCGACCGTGAGGCGAGGGAATAACCATGTTGCAACCCAAGCGAACCAAATACCGCAAGATGCACAAGGGCCGCAACGAGGGCCTGAGCTGGAACGGCAACCTCGTCAGCTTCGGCGAGTACGGCCTGAAGGCGACCGCGCACGGCCAGCTGACCGCGCGCCAGATCGAGGCCGCGCGCCGTTCCATCAGCCGCTACGTCAAGCGCGGCGGCAAGATGTGGATCCGCGTGTTCCCCGACAAGCCGATCACCAAGAAGCCGATCGAAGTCCGCATGGGCTCCGGCAAGGGCAACGTCGAGTACTGGGTCGCGCAGATCCAGCCCGGCCGCATGATCTATGAAATCGAGGGCGTCGACGAGGCCACCGCGCGCGAAGCGTTCCGCCTGGCCGCCGCCAAGCTCTCGGTCACCACCACTTTCGTGACCCGGACGGTGCGCTAATGGAACTCAAGGAACTCCGCGAGAAGTCGGCCGAACAGCTGAACGCTCACCTGGGCGACCTGCGCAAGGAGCAGTTCTCCCTGCGCATGCAGAAGGCCACCGGCCAGCAGCCGAAAACCCATGACATCCGCCGTGTCCGCCGCGAGATCGCTCGCGTCAAGACCCTGCTCGGCGGCAAGTGAGACCCGACATGACCGACAACAATACAGAGAAAGCGAAGCGCACGGTTGAAGGCCGGGTCGTCAGCAACAAGATGGACAAGACCGTCACCGTTCTGGTCGAGCGCCAGGTCAAGCACGCGCTGTACGGCAAGTACATCAAGCGTTCGACCAAGCTGCACGCCCACGATGCCGACAACACCTGCAACGAGGGCGACGTCGTCCGCGTGCAGGAGATCGCGCCGATGTCCAAGACCAAGAACTGGCGCGTGGTCGAGATCGTCGCCCGCGCGGCCGAATAAGGGAGCCAGATCATGATCCAGGTGCAAAGCTACCTCGAGGCCGCGGACAACTCCGGCGCCAAGGAAATGATGTGCATCAAGGTGCTGGGCGGCTCCAAGCGCCGCTATGCCGGCATCGGCGACATCATCAAGGTGACCGTCAAGGACGCGATTCCGCGCGGCAAGGTCAAGAAGGGCGAAGTCTATGACGCCGTGGTCGTGCGTACCCGCAAGGGCGTGCGTCGCGCCGACGGCTCGCTGATCCGCTTCGACGGCAACGCCGCGGTCCTGCTGAACAACAAGCAGGAACCCATCGGTACCCGCATCTTCGGGCCGGTGACGCGCGAACTGCGCTCCGAGAAGTTCATGAAGATCGTTTCGCTCGCACCCGAAGTGCTCTGAGCGGAGGACACGAAAATGGCAAACCGCATCAAGAAGGGCGACCAGGTGGTCGTCATCGCCGGCAAGGACAAGGGCAAGCAGGGCGACGTCGTGCGCGTGGATGGCGACCGGGTGGTCGTGTCCAACGTCAACGTGGTCAAGCGCCACACCAAGCCGAACCCGCAGGCGGGCATCGCCGGCGGCGTGGTCGAGCGCGAAGCCTCGATCCATATCTCCAACGTGCAGGTCTTCAACCCGGCTTCGGGCAAGGGCGAGCGCGTTGGTTTCAAGGTGCTGGAGGATGGACGCAAACTGCGTGTGTTCCGCTCCAGCGGTGAGGCGCTCGACGCCTGAGGAATGAAGTGATGACCACTCGTCTGGAAAAAATCTACAAGGAAGAGGTCGTACCGGCTCTGATCAAGAAGTTCGGCTACGCCAATCCGATGGAAGTGCCGAAGATCTCCAAGATCACCATCAACATGGGTGTCGGTGAAGCGGCCACCAACAAGAAGATCCTGGAAAACGCCGTGGCCGACCTGGCTGCGATCAGCGGCCAGAAGCCGATCACCACCAAGTCGCGCGTTTCCGTGGCTTCGTTCAAGATCCGCGACGGCTGGCCGATCGGCTGCAAGGTGACCCTGCGTCGTGGCCGCGCCTACGAATTCCTCGACCGCCTGGTCAGCATCGCGCTGCCGCGCGTGCGCGACTTCCGCGGCGTGTCGGGCCGTTCGTTCGACGGCCGCGGCAACTACAACATGGGCGTGAAGGAACAGATCATCTTCCCGGAAATCGACTTCGACAAGGTCGACGCGGTCCGCGGCATGGATATCGCCATCACCACCACCGCCAAGACCGACGCCGAAGCCAAGGCGCTGCTCGAAGCGTTCAAGTTCCCGTTCCGCAACTGATAGACGCAGGAAAACCGCAATGGCCAAGACCTCGATGGTGAACCGCGATATCAAGCGGGCCAAGCTTGCCAAGCAGCACGCCGCCAAGCGTGCCGCGCTGAAGAAGACGATCTCCAGCGCCACGGCCGGCTACGAAGAAAAGATGGAAGCCGCGACCAAGCTGCAGAAGCTGCCGCGCGACTCCTCCCCCAGCCGCCAGCGCACCCGCTGCGAACTGTCGGGCCGCCCGCGCGGCGTGTACCGCAAGTTCGGCCTGGGCCGCAACAAGCTGCGCGAAGCCACCATGCGCGGCGACGTGCCGGGCCTGCGCAAGGCGAGCTGGTAACCCCGTCCGCCGGCACCGGGCGACCGGCCGCCGGCTTCCCCAAGATTTTCGCGAAAGCGGATATCGGTGCTACTCATAAACAGGTAATCGAACATGAGCATGACTGATCCCATCGCCGACATGCTGGTCCGCATCAAGAATGCGGCCGCGGTCGGCAAGCCGACGGTGAAGATGCCGTCCTCCAACACCAAGGTCGCCATCGCCGGCGTGCTGAAGGCCGAGGGCTACATCGCCGACTCGCGCGTGACCAAGGCCGAGAACAACAAGGCCGAACTGGAAATCGTCCTGAAGTACTTCGAGGGCAAGCCGGTCATCGAGAAGCTGCAGCGCGTCTCGCGCTCGGGCCTGCGCCAGTACCGCGGCAAGGCCGACCTGCCGAAGGTGCTCAACGGCCTCGGCATCGCCATCATTTCCACCTCCAAGGGCATCATGACCGATTCGCAGGCGCGCCAGCAGGGCGTCGGCGGCGAGGTCCTGTGCTTCGTGGCCTAAGGGAGAAACCGCAATGTCTCGCGTAGCCAAGAAGCCGATTTCCCTGCCCAAGGGCGTCGAATTCAACCAGCAGGCCGACAGCCTGTCCGTCAAGGGCCCGAAGGGCGCCCTGTCGATGGCCAAGCCGGCCGGCGTCGAAGTCAAGGTCGAGGACGGCACCGTCAACCTGGCGCCGACCGCGCCCGAGCACGACGCCATGACCGGCACCGTGCGTGCGATCCTGGCCAACATGGTCAAGGGCGTGTCCGAAGGCTTCGAGCGCAAGCTCGAACTGGTCGGCGTGGGTTACCGCGCCGCGATGCAGGGCAAGGACCTGAACCTGTCGCTGGGCTTTTCGCACCCGGTGCTGTTCCAGACCCCGGAAGGCATCACCATCGCCACCCCGACCCAGACCGAAGTCGTGGTTTCGGGCGCCGACAAGCAGCGCGTGGGCGAAGTCGCCGCCAAGATCCGCGGTTTCCGTCCGCCGGAACCGTACAAGGGCAAGGGCGTGAAGTACGCCGACGAAACCATCATCCGCAAGGAAGCGAAGAAGGCGTAATAACGCCTTCGGCTTCGAGGAAACCGAACATGAGCATCAAGAACAACGCCCGCCTGCGCCGCGCCAAGACCACCCGCGCGCACATCCGCGAACTCGGCGTGCCGCGCCTGAGCGTGCTGCGCACCGGCCAGCATCTCTACGCGCAGGTGTTCAGCGCCGATGGCGCCAAGGTCATCGCCGCCGCCAACACCCTGCAGGCCGACGTCAAGGAAGGCCTGAAGAACGGCAAGAACAGCGAGGCCGCCGCCCGCGTCGGCAAGATCATCGCCGAGCGCGCCAAGGCCGCGGGCATCGAGAAGGTCGCCTTCGACCGCTCGGGCTACCGCTACCACGGCCGCGTCAAGGCGCTGGCCGATGCCGCGCGCGAAGGCGGCCTGCAGTTCTGAGTTGAATCGCGTGGGGCGCGTCCCCACGACTTGATCCGCCGGCGCGGGCTGCGCCGGGCGCCCTGCGGCTTCTGTCCGCAGCGGCGATCCACCGCGGCACACCACAACCATAAGCGGCCAAGCCGCAAATCCCTCAATCTGACGAGTCAACGAAAATGGCAGAAGAACAACGTGCACCGCGTGGCCGCGACCGCGGCCCCCGCGAGGAAAAGATCGACGACGGCATGATCGAGAAGCTGGTCGCGGTCAACCGCGTCAGCAAGACGGTCAAGGGCGGTCGCCAGTTCACCTTCACCGCGCTGACCGTGGTCGGCGACGGCAACGGCCGCATCGGCTTCGGCTACGGCAAGGCGCGCGAAGTGCCGGTCGCGATCCAGAAGTCGATGGAGTACGCCCGCAAGGGCATGCTGAACATCGACCTGAACAACGGCACACTGTGGCACACGGTGAAGTCCGGCCACGGCGCGGCGCGCGTGTTCATGCAGCCGGCCTCGGAAGGTACCGGCGTGATCGCCGGCGGCGCCATGCGCGCCGTGCTGGAAGCGGTCGGCGTGAAGGACGTGCTGGCCAAGGCCACCGGTTCGCGCAACCCGATCAACCTGGTGCGCGCCACCCTGCGCGGCCTGAGCGAAATGCAGTCGCCGGCCCGCATCGCGGCCAAGCGCGGCAAGAAGGTGGAGGAACTCAGCCATGGCTAAGCAGTCCAACAACGGCGGCACGGTCAAGGTGCGCCTGGTGCGCGGCCTGCGCGGTTCCCAGTCGATCCACCGTCTGTCGGTGCGCGCGCTGGGCCTGAACAAGCTCAATGACGTGCGTGAACTGAAGGACAGCCCGCAGGTTCGCGGCCTGATCAACAAGGTCCACTACCTGGTCAAGGTCGAGGAGTAATCGTATGCGTCTCAACACTCTCAAGCCCGCAGAGGGCGCCCGCACCGAACGCGTCCGCGTCGGTCGCGGCATCGGTTCCGGCCTGGGCAAGACCGCCGGTCGCGGCCACAAGGGTTCGTTCGCGCGCGCGGGCAAGGGCAAGATCAAGGCCAAGTTCGAAGGCGGCCAGATGCCCCTGATCAAGCGCCTGCCGAAGATCGGCTTCCGCTCCAAGCTGAAGGACGACACCGCCGAAGTGCTGTCGTACCAGCTGGACAAGCTGGCCGCCGGCGAGGTGACCTTCGCCGCGCTGCGCGAGGCCAAGCTGGTGCCGGCCAAGGCCAAGCGCGCCAAGATCGTCAAGAAGGGCGAGCTGACCAAGGCTTTCGTGCTGAAGGGCGTGCTGGCCACGGCCGGCGCCAAGGCGGCGATCGAAGCCGCCGGCGGCAGCGTGCAGGAGTAACCCGGGCATGGCGCAAGGCGACGCGACGGGTCTGGGCGGTCTGGGCAAGTTCACCGAACTGCGCCAGCGCCTGCTGTTCGTGCTGGGCGCGTTGATCGTCTATCGCATCGGCTGCTACGTGCCGGTGCCCGGCGTCAACCCGGACGCGATGCTGCAGCTGATGCAGAACCAGGGTGGCATCGTGGACATGTTCAACATGTTCTCGGGCGGCGCCCTGAGCCGCTTCAGCCTGTTCGCGCTGAACGTGATGCCGTACATCTCGGCGTCGATCGTGATGCAGCTGGCGGTGCACATCTTCCCCAGCCTGAAGGCGTTGCAGAAGGAAGGCGAGTCCGGCCGGCGCAAGATCAACCAGTGGTCGCGCTACGGCGCGGTGCTGCTGGCCGTCGTGCAGGGCGGCAGCATCGCATCGGCGCTGCAGCACCAGGTCGCGCCGGGCGGCGCGCCCGTGGTGTACGCGCCGGGCATGGGCTTCCTGCTGACCGCGGTGATCGCGCTGACCGCCGGCACCATCTTCCTGATGTGGCTGGGCGAGCAGGTGACCGAGCGCGGCGTCGGCAACGGCGTGTCGCTGATCATCTTCGCCGGCATCGTCGCGGGCCTGCCGCACGCGGTGATCGACACCTTCCAGAAGGCGCAGAACGGCGACATCAGCCCGATCGCGCTGATCCTGATCGCGCTGATCGTGTTCGGCTTCACCTGGTTCGTGGTGTTCATGGAAAGCGGCCAGCGCCGGATCACGGTCAACTACGCGCGACGCCAGGGCGGCCGCAACGCGTACATGAACCAGACCTCGTTCCTGCCGCTGAAGCTGAACATGTCGGGCGTGATCCCGCCCATCTTCGCCTTCAGCATCCTGTCGTTCCCGGCCACCGTGGCCATGTGGTCCGGCCAGGGTGGCGGCGCCGCGAGCAACTGGTTGCTGCGCGTCTCCAACGCACTGGCGCCGGGCGAGCCGCTGTACATGATCATCCTCGCCGCGATGATCATCGGCTTCGCGTTCTTCTATACGGCGCTGGTGTTCAACTCGCAGGAAACCGCGGACAACCTGAAGAAGTCGGGCGCGCTGATTCCGGGCATCCGGCCGGGCAAGGCCACGGCGAACTACATCGATGGCGTGCTGACCCGCCTGACCGGCGTGGGCGCGCTGTACCTGGTGCTGGTGTGCCTGCTGCCGGACATGATGCGGATGGAGCTCAACACCACGTTCTATTTCGGCGGCACCTCGCTGCTGATCGTGGTGGTGGTGGTGATGGACTTCATCGCCCAGGTGCAGGCGCACCTGATGTCGCACCGCTACGAGGGCCTGCTGAAGAAGGCCAACCTGAAGGGGCGGGGCGGCGCGCGCTGACGCGCGGCACATGCACCGCATGAGACGCCTGGCCGGGAGGGCCGGGCGGGGCTTCGAAGGAAGCCCCTGCGACAACGCCAAGGCTGGCGAATGCATCATCCAATCGGGCTTGCTTGTGGCAAGCAGGCCCAACGTTCACCCGCCGCCGGCCGTCCAGTGCCGGGGGCTTTGATGGGCGACCTGCGCGGCGATCTCGGGCGCAGGTGAGAATCGGTCGGTCCCTGCGCCAGAGTAGCGCGGGGCGGTACCCCGGAAGGGGCGCCAGGCCGGTTCCGGCGCCGGAGCATGGGCACACTCCCCATGCCGGGCAGGGATTCGTCTCCGACGGATTCAGGCTTCCCAACCCTCCGGGATCTTGCTAAAATTTTGTGTTCACTCCGCCCGAATGCCGGCGGCCCGCAAGGGTCCAGCGCCGCGTCCGGGCCAATCAACCCGTTGGAGAACCGCGTCATGGCGCGTATTGCAGGTGTCAACCTGCCTGCCCAGAAGCATGTCTGGGTGGGGCTGCAAAGCATCTACGGCATTGGCCGTACCCGTTCGAAGCAGGTCTGCGAAGCCGCAGGCGTGGCCTCGACCACCAAGATCCGCGACCTGTCCGAGCCGGAAGTCGAGCGCCTGCGCGCCGAAATCGGCAAGTACGTGGTCGAGGGCGACCTGCGTCGCGAAGTCGGCATGGCGATCAAGCGCCTGATGGACTTGGGCTGCTACCGCGGCCTGCGCCATCGTCGCGGCCTGCCGCTGCGCGGCCAGCGTACCCGTACCAACGCCCGTACCCGCAAGGGTCCGCGCAAAGCCATCAAGAAGTAAGGGGCGCACATCATGGCCAAGCCGTCTGCCGCCAAGGCACCGAAGAAGAAGATCAAGCGCGTCGTCACCGATGGCGTCGCCCACGTCCACGCTTCCTTCAACAACACCATCGTCACCATCACCGACCGCCAGGGCAACGCCCTGTCGTGGGCCACGTCGGGCGGTGCGGGCTTCCGCGGTTCGCGCAAGTCCACCCCGTTCGCCGCGCAGGTCGCCGCCGAGAAGGCCGGCAAGGCCGCGCTGGACTACGGCGTGAAGTCGCTGGAAGTCCGCATCAAGGGTCCGGGTCCGGGCCGCGAATCGGCCGTGCGTTCGCTCAACAACGTCGGCTACAAGATCACCAACATCATCGACGTGACGCCCATCCCGCACAACGGGTGCCGTCCGCCGAAGAAGCGTCGCGTCTAAGGGAGCGATAAGACAATGGCACGTTATATCGGTCCTACCTGTAAGCTCGCGCGCCGCGAAGGCGCCGACCTGTCCCTGAAGAGCCCGGCGCGCGCGCTGGATTCCAAGTGCAAGCTCGAGCAGAAGCCCGGCCAGCACGGCGCGACCGCGCGCAAGGGCAAGCTGTCCGACTACGCCACCCAGCTGCGCGAGAAGCAGAAGGTCAAGCGCATCTACGGCCTGCTGGAGCGCCAGTTCCGCAACTACTACAAGAAGGCCAGCACCAAGAAGGGCAACACCGGCGAGAACCTGCTGCAGTTGCTGGAAACCCGCCTGGACAACGTCATCTACCGCATGGGCTTCGCCGTCACCCGTCCGTCGGCCCGCCAGCTGGTTTCGCACCGTGGCGTGCTGGTCAACGGCAAGCCGGTGAACCTGCCTTCGTACCAGGTCAAGGCCGGCGACGCGATCGAGCTGTCGGAAAAGGCCCAGAAGCAGCTGCGCGTGCAGGAATCCCTGACCGTGGCCGAGCAACTGGACCTCAGCCCGTCGTGGGTGGAAGTGGACGCCAAGAAGTTCAGCGGCGTGTTCAAGGCCGTGCCGGTGCGTTCCGACCTGCCCGCCGACATCAACGAAGCGCTGATCGTCGAGCTGTACTCGAAGTAATCCATTCACGCGCCCCCGTCCCCCGCGGGGGGCTGCAGGAGACCAAGCTACATGACGGTTACCACTCAGCAGGTGCTGCGCCCGCGCGGCCCGCAAATCGAACGCATCGCCGACAACCGCGCCAAGGTCGTGATCGAACCGCTGGAGCGCGGTTACGGCCACACTCTCGGCAACGCCCTGCGCCGGGTGCTGCTGTCGTCCATTCCCGGCTTCGCCATCACCGAAGTCGAGATCGACGGCGTGCTGCATGAATACAGCACCATCGAAGGCCTGCAGGAAGACGTGCTGGAAGTGCTGCTGAACCTCAAGGACGTGGCCATCCGCATCCACACCGGCGACAGCGCCACGTTGACCCTCGGCAAGCAGGGCCCGGGCGTCGTCACCGCCGGCGACATCAAGACCGACCACAACGTCGAGATCCTCAATCCCGACCACGTGATCGCGCACCTGACCAAGGACACCGCGCTCAGCCTGCGCCTGAAGATCGAGCGCGGCTTCGGCTACCAGCCGGCCGCCGCCCGCCGCCGTCCCGACGAGGAAAGCCGCGCGATCGGCCGTCTGGTGCTGGACGCCTCGTTCTCGCCGGTGCGTCGCGTCGCCTACGCGGTGGAAGCCGCGCGCGTCGAGCAGCGCACCGACCTGGACAAGCTGGTGCTGGAAATCGAAACCAACGGCACCATCGACGCCGAGGAAGCCGTGCGCACCGCCGCCGACATCCTGACCGATCAGCTGTCGGTGTTCGGCGACTTCACCCACCGCGACCGCGGCGCGCCGAAGCAGGCAACCGGCGGCGTGGACCCGGTGCTGCTGCGCCCGATCGACGACCTCGAGCTGACCGTGCGTTCGGCCAACTGCCTGAAGGCCGAGAGCATCTACTACATCGGTGACCTGATCCAGAAGACCGAAGTGGAACTGCTCAAGACCCCGAACCTGGGCAAGAAGTCGCTCACCGAGATCAAGGAAGTGCTGGCCCAGCGCGGCCTGTCGCTCGGCATGAAGCTGGAAAACTGGCCGCCGGCCGGTGTTTCGGCCCACGGCATGCTCGGCTGAAAGTGAAGTAGGGCGGGCCCCGGCCCGCCATCGCCAAAGCAATTTGTCCGAAGGCGGGCCAGGGCCCGCCCTACGAGACAAGCCGACGGGTACAAGCCCGCGGCGCGTCCGGCCAGGAAGGCCGGCCAGGACCAGCGCAGTCCGACCGCCCGGAACAACGGGCACAACGCCAGCGACGGCGACAGTGAAGTTCAACGTCACAACATTCATTCGTAAGGAACCATTCCCATGCGCCACCAGAAATCCGGCCGCAAGTTCAGCCGCACCAGCGCCCACCGCGACGCGATGTTCCAGAACATGGCCGTCTCGTTGATCAAGCACGGCCTGATCCGCACCACCCTGCCCAAGGCCAAGGAACTGCGCCGCGTCGCCGAGCCGCTGATCACCCTGGCCAAGGTCGACGGCGTCGCCAACCGCCGCCTGGCGTTCTCGCGCCTGCGCGACAAGGAAGCGGTCGGCACCCTGTTCACCACGCTGGGTCCGCGCTACGCCACCCGTCCGGGCGGTTACCTGCGCATCCTGAAGTGCGGCTTCCGCGCCGGCGACAACGCGCCGATGGCCTATGTCGAACTGGTCGATCGGCCGGAAGCGGCCGAGTAATCGCGCGTTCCGCAGCAAGCTTTTCCGAAACCCCGGCCCAGGCCGGGGTTTTCGTTTCTGCGCCGGAAGGAACTCGCGTGCCGACGCCGCGGTCAGTGCGTCGACATCGGGTAAATTAGCGTCTTCCTCCACAAGCCCCGCGCCATGAATCCTTTCCGCTGGTCGTTCCGTGCGCAGTTCCTGCTCGGTTTCCTGGTGTGCGTTGCGCTGCTGGGCTATGCCCTGTACGTACAGTTCGCGCTGAAGATCGAGCCGTGCCCGTTCTGCATCTTCCAGCGCATCGCGTTTGCGGCGGCGGCGCTGTTGTTCCTGCTGGGGGCGCTGCACGGACCCGGCAAGACCGGCGGACGGCGCGCCTATGGCGTGTTGGCTTTCCTCGCCGCGGCGACCGGCATCGGCATCGCCGGCCGCCACGTGTGGGTGCAGGTGTTCCCGCCGGAAATGCCCAGCTGCGGGCCGGGTTGGGATTACCTGGTCGAAACCAGCACCTGGCTGGGCGTGGTGCGCAAGGTGCTGGGCGCGAAGGGCGACTGCAGCACCATCGACTGGAGTTTCCTCGGCCTGTCGATGCCGATGTGGAGCCTGCTGTGGTTCGTCGCGCTGGCGGCGTGGGCGCTGTACGCGGGGTTCAAGGCGCGTCGTGCGTAGCGGGACGTTGCAGCAGTAACCAAAGTTTCTTGCGGCGCAGCAATCTGGCAACATGGCGGGTCTTGAGGAGTCCGCCATGAGCAGTACAGAGCGCAGCCTGCGCGCCGTCAATCTTCCCGCCGACTGGGCGCCTTCGTCGTGGCGCTCGCGCACCGCGCTGCAGATGCCGACCTATCCCGACGCGGATGCGCTGGAAGCGGCGCTGGGCGAATTGCGCCGGCTGCCGCCGCTGGTCACCTCGTGGGAAATCTTCTCGCTGAAGCAGCAGCTGGCCGAGGCGCAGGAAGGCAAGCGATTCCTGCTGCAGGGCGGCGACTGCGCCGAGAATTTCAGTGACTGCGAGTCCGGCCTGATCACCAACCGGCTCAAGGTGCTGCTGCAGATGAGCCTGGTACTGGTGCACGGCCTGCGCCTGCCGGTGGTGCGCGTGGGGCGCTTCGCCGGGCAGTACGCCAAGCCGCGCTCGGCCGACACCGAGACCCGCGATGGCGTCAGCCTGCCCAGCTACCGCGGCGACGTGGTCAACCGGCCCGAGTTCACCGCCGAGGCGCGAGTGCCCGATCCGCGCCGCATGATCAAGGCGCACGCGCGTTCGGCGATGACGATGAACTTCGTCCGCGCGCTGATCGACGGCGGTTTCGCCGACCTGCATCATCCAGAATACTGGAACCTCAGCTGGATGGACTATTCGCCCAACGCCGGCGATTACCAGCGGATGGTCAACTCCATCGGCGACGCGGTGCATTTCATGGAGACGCTGTCCGGTTCGCAGGTGCACAACCTCAACCGCATCGACTTCTACACCTCGCATGAAGCGCTGCTGCTGCCCTACGAAGAGGCGCTGACCCGCGAGGTGCCGCGGCAGTGGGGCTGGTTCAATCTGAGCACGCACTATCCGTGGATCGGCATGCGCACCGCGGCGGTCGATGGCGCGCACGTCGAGTACCTGCGCGGCGTGCGCAACCCGATTGCGCTGAAGGTCGGCCCGTCGGTGAATCCGGACCAGCTGCTGCGCCTGATCGACATCCTCAACCCGGATGACGAACCGGGCCGGCTGACCTTCATCCACCGCATGGGCGCGGCGCAGATCGCGGAGAAGCTGCCGACGCTGCTGGACGCGGTGAAGCGCGACGGTCGCCGCGTGCTGTGGGTCTGCGACCCGATGCACGGCAACACCGAAAGCACGGCCAACGGTTACAAGACCCGGCGCTTCGACAACGTCCGCGGCGAGGTCGAGCAGGCATTCGACCTGCACGCGGCGGCGGGAACGCGCCTGGGTGGCGTGCACCTGGAGCTGACCGGCGAGGACGTGACCGAATGCACCGGTGGTGCGCGCGAACTGACCGACGCCGACCTGGAACGCGCGTACCTTTCCACCGTCGACCCGCGACTCAACTACGAGCAGTCGCTGGAAATCGCGATGTGCATCGTGCGCAAGCAGAACCAGCGCGCGACCGCCGCGCCGCGCTGAGGCCGGTTTTCAGCGACTGCCCGAATTGCCGGCGCCGGGCAGGTACTGCGGCGGCTTGCGCGCGCGGGTCAGCTGTTCGTAGGCGTAGCCCAGGCCGATCAGCTTCGGCTCGCTCCACGCGCTGCCGATGAACACGATGCCCAGCGGCAGTCCGTCGCGGCTGTCGCCCATCGGCACGGTCAGGCTGGGGTAGCCGGCAACCGCCGCCGCGCCGTAGCCGGCGCCCGGGAAGCGGTCGCCGTGGGCCAAGTCGGTCGGCCAGGCGGCGCCGGTGGCCGGCGCGATCAAAGCGTCCAGCCGCTGCGCCTTCAGCGCGGCGTCGATGCCTTCCGGCCCGGCCAGGCGGCTGGCGCGGTTGCGCGCGGCGATGTATTCGGGATCGCTCAGGTCGCCCTTGGCCTGGGCCTGTTCGAACAGGTCCTGGCCGAACCAGCGCATTTCCGTGTCGGCATTGCGCCGGTTGAATTCGATGAGTTCCTCGAGCGAACGCACCGGTGCCGAATGCGAAGCAAGGTAGCGGTTCAGGCCCGACTTGAATTCGTACAGCATCAGGGTGAACTCGTCGTCGTCCCATTGGCCGTCGGTGGGAATTTCGGCATCGACCACGGTGGCGCCGGCGTCGCGCATGACTTCGATCGCCGCTTCCATCGCCGCGCCGGCGTCCGGATCGATGGCGAACTTGCTGCGCATCACGCCGATGCGCGCGCCCTTCAGCGCGTCGGCCTGCAGGCGCGCGGTGTAGTCGAGGGCCACGTTCCACGCCGCGCGTGCGGTGGCGGGATCGGCGTCGTCGCGGCCGGCGATCGCGCCCAGCAGCAACGCGGCGTCGGCCACGCTGCGGGTCATCGGCCCGGCGGTGTCCTGGCTGAAGGAGATCGGGATGATGCCGTTGCGGCTGACCAGGCCGACCGTCGGTTTCAGCCCGACCAGGCCGTTCACTGCGGCCGGGCAGGAGATACTGCCGTCGGTTTCGGTGCCGATGGCCGCGGCGGCGAGGTTGGCGGAAACGGCGACCGCGCTGCCGGCGCTGGAGCCGCACGGATTGCGGTCCAGGACATAGGGGTTGCGGGTCTGGCCGCCGCGCGCGCTCCAGCCCGAAGTCGAATGGCCGGAACGGAAGTTGGCCCATTCGCTGAGGTTGGTCTTGCCCAGGATCACGGCGCCCGCATCGCGCAGGCGGCGCACCAGGGCGGCGTCGCGCGCCGGCCGGAAGTCCTTCAGCGCCAGCGAACCGGCCGAATTGACCATCGGCACCGCGTCGATGTTGTCCTTCAGCAGGATCGGGATGCCATGCAGCGGGCCGCGGACCTTGCCCGACTTGCGCTCGGCGTCGCGCAGGGTGGCCTCCTTCAGCGCGGCCGGATTCGTTTCGATCACCGTGTGCAGCGCCGGCCCGGCGCGGTCGATGGCGGCGATGCGGTCGAGGTAGGCCCGGGTCAGGGTGCGGCTGTCCAGTTCGCCGCGCTGCATGCGTTCCTGCAGGTCGGTGATGTCGAGTTCGGCATAGGGGAAATCCGCGTGCGCGGCGGCGTCGGCGGGGGCCTGCGCCCGGCACCCGCACAGCAGCAGCATCGCGACCAGCAGCCATCGCATCCGGTGCATGTCTTTTGTTCCGCGGCAACCCGCCGGCAGGCTAACCAGACACAGGCGCGCTTGCAACGCGCGGCGGGTTCAGCGGTCGCGGCGGCGCAGCAGGTCGCGCCCCAGCACGGCGACGACCACCAAGTTGACGATCACCACCAGCCACGTGTGCCAGCCCGGGTGGTGGTACAGGGCATAGCCGTCCAGCGGCAGGTAGGCGGCGGTGCCGACGCAGCCCAGCCACGAGGCCCAGGCCTTGGCCCGCCACAGGCCCCAGGCTTCGAAGATGCGCAGCACGGCGTACATCAGCACCACCAGCACGGCCAGGTGCACGGCGGCAGGATCGACGGCGCGCAGCAGGGCAGGCAGCGCGCCGTGGTTGGGGTCCAGGTTGAAGTGCGCGATCAGCAGGTGGATCGCGCGGCGGATCGAGTCCGGGCCGAACACTTCCAGGCTGGCCGCCGCGACCAGCGCCAGCAGCCCCTTGGCCAGTTCGAACACCGCCAGTACGTGCAACCCGGGATGCGCGTGCGGATCCGGGTTGTAGGGGGGGTGGTCCTGGGTCACTGCGAACGCCGGATCAGGCGGCGCGACTGGCGCGCTTGCGATCGTTCTCGGACAGGAACTTCTTGCGCAGGCGGATCGCCTTGGGCGTGACTTCGACCAGTTCGTCGTCGTCGATGAAGTCCAGCGCCTGCTCCAGCGACATGCGGATCGGCGGGGTCAGCTGGATGCCGTCGTCCTTGCCGGAGGCGCGCATGTTGGTCAGCTGCTTGGCGCGCAGCGCATTGACGGTCAGGTCGTTGTCCTTGGCGTGGATGCCGACCAGCTGGCCCTCGTAGACCTCGTCGCCGTCGCCGACCAGCAGGCGGCCGCGTTCCTGCAGCATGTTCAGCGCGTAGGCCGGGGTGGGGCCGGCGCCGTTGGAGATCATCACGCCGTTTGGGCGCTTGGCGATCTGGCCTTCTTCCTTCGGACCGTAATGGTCGAACACGTGGAACAGCAGGCCGGACCCCTGGGTCAGCGTCTTGAACTGGTTCTGGAAGCCGATCAGTCCGCGCGCCGGGATCATGTACTCGAGGCGCACGCGGCCCTTGCCGTCCGGCTCCATGTTCTTCAGCTGGCCCTTGCGGATGCCCAGCCGTTCCATCACCGGGCCCTGGTGCTCTTCCTCGACGTCCACCACCAGCTGCTCGAACGGCTCCATCGGCTGGCCGTCGATCTGCTTGATGATCACTTCCGGGCGCGACACCGACAGTTCGTAGCCTTCGCGGCGCATGTTCTCGATCAGCACCGACAGGTGCAGCTCGCCGCGGCCGGAGACCAGGAACTTGTCCGCGTCCGATCCGTCCTCCACGCGCAGCGCGACGTTGTGGACCTTTTCGCGGTCCAGCCGCTCGCGGATCTGCCGGCTGGTCAGGAACTTGCCGCCGGAGTGCTCTTTCTGCCCGGCGAACGGCGAGTTGTTGACCTGAAAGGTCATCGAGATGGTCGGCTCGTCCACGGTCAGCGCCGGCAGCGCTTCCGGGTGCTCCGGAGAGGTCAGGGTGTCGGAGATGGTCAGCTCGGGAATGCCGGAGATGGCGACGATGTCGCCGGCCCCGGCCTCGTCCTGCTCGATGCGCTCCAGGCCCATGAAGCCGAGCACCTGGCCGGCGCGGCCGGCGCGGGTCTTGCCCTCGCGGTCGATCACCGTCACCGGCATGTTCTTCTTCAGCTTGCCGCGCTGGATGCGGCCGATGCCGATCACGCCGACGAAGTTGCTGTAGTCCAGCTGGCTGATGCGCATCTGGAACGGGCCGTCCGGATCCACCGGCGGCTGCGGCGTGTACTGCATGATCGCTTCGTACAGCGGCGTCATGTCGCCGCTGCGCGCTTCCGGGTCGAGGCTGGCGTAGCCGTTCAGCGCCGAGGCGTAGACGATCGGGAAATCCATCTGCTCGGCGGTGGCGCCGAGGCGGTCGAACAGGTCCCAGACCTGCTCGACGACCCAGTCGGGCCGCGCGCCGGGTCGGTCGATCTTGTTGACCACCACGATCGGCTTGAAGCCCATCGCGAAGGCCTTCTGGGTGACGAAGCGGGTCTGCGGCATCGGTCCGTCCATCGCGTCGACCAGCAGCAGCACCGAGTCCACCATCGACAGCACGCGCTCC
>JBDHQQ010000127.1:0-6936 GCA_039807145.1 Pseudoxanthomonas sp.
CGACCTGCGCGGCCGCCGCACCCTGCTGCTGGGCGCCGGCGGCGCGGCGCGCGGCGTGGCCCCGGCGCTGCTGGACGCCGGTATCGCCGAACTGGTGGTCAGCAACCGCACACCGGAACGCGCCGACGCGCTGGCCGATGCGCTGGGCGAACCGAAGCGCGCGCATTCGCGCTACTGGGGCGACCTGGGCGAACTCGGCGAATTCGAACTGATCGTCAACGCGACTTCGGCCGCGCGCGGCGGCAACGGCGAATTCAGCCTGCCGTTCTCGATCACTACCTCGCGCACGCTGGCGGTGGACCTGAACTACGGCGAGGCGGCGATCCCGTTCCTCGCCTGGGCGCGCGCGGCGCACTGCCGCGACGTGGTCGACGGCCTGGGCATGCTGGTGGAGCAGGCGGCGGAAAGCTTCGCCGTGTGGCACGGCACGCGTCCCGACACCGACCCGGTGTACGCATCGCTGCGCGGACACAACGCGTCGCTGGTGACGGCGGACTGATCGCGGCGACGCGGCCGTGAAGCTGGAACAGGCCCGCCGCTTCGCCCTGTCGCTGCCGGAAACCACCGAGGCGCCGCACTTCAACTACACCTCGTTCCGCGTGGCCGGCAAGATCTTCGCCACCGCGCCGCCGGAAGGCGCGCACCTGCACGTGTTCGTGGACGAGGAACAGCGCGAAACCGCGCTGGCGATGGAGCCCGGCTGCCTCGAGAAACTGCACTGGGGCAAGCAGGTCGTCGGCCTGCGCGTGACCTTGTCGAAGGCAAAACCGAAGTTCGTCGAATCGCTGCTGCGCAAGGCCTGGGCGCGCAAGGCGCCGAAGCGCCTTCTGTAGGGTAGGCCCTGGCCCACCGCTTTCGTCACGCATGGCGCGATGGCGGGCCCGGGCCCGCCTTACAACAACCCGTCCCGCTTGACCGCCAGGTAGCGCTCGACCAGCGCGGCGGGCAGTTCCTCGCTGGTCACGTCCAGCACCATCACCCGGTGGCTGCGCAGCAGGTCGTGCGCCGCGCTGCGCTGTTCCAGGTAGCGGGCCAGCGCGCCGGCGCGGACCGCGCCGGGCAGGTCGTGCACTTCCTCGCGCAGCGCCTCGTCCAGCGCGCGTTCGCGCAGGCTGGCGACGCAGACCAAGTGGCGGCGCTGCAGCAGGCGCACCGCAGCCAGCAGGTCCTCGATGTCCTCGTCGCGCACGTTGGTCACCAGCATCACCAGCGCGCGGCGGCGCTGGCGCAGCGAAAGCTCGGTCGCGGCGGCAAGATAGTCGGTGGCGACCGGCTGCGGTTGCAGGTCGTAGCTGGCGCGCAGCAGGGTGTCGATGGCGCCGAGGCTGCGCAGCGGCGCGACCCAGCGCGACTGT
Organism: Pseudoxanthomonas sp.; assembly: GCA_039807145.1. GTDB lineage: Bacteria > Pseudomonadota > Gammaproteobacteria > Xanthomonadales > Xanthomonadaceae > Pseudoxanthomonas_A. The sequence continues at coordinate 1,356 of JBDHQQ010000127.1, forward strand.
CCGCCGCTGGCCATCAGCCCGGCCGCGTCGCCCTGGCGCAGCGCCAGGTACGACACCACCAGCGAGGCGTTGAGCACGTGGTCGAAGTGGGCCAGTTCGCCTTCGCGGGCCATCATCCGCCGGCCGGTGTCGATCAGCATCACCAGCTGCTGGTTCTTCTCGTCCTGGTATTCGCGCGAGATCAGCTTGCGCGAGCGCGCGGTCGCCTTCCAGTCGATCTGGCGCAGGCTGTCTCCGACGCGGTACTCGCGCATCTGGTGGAAATCGGTGCCTTCGCCACGGCGGCGCTTCAGGTACGCGCCCATCAGCCGCGAGGCCTGTTCGGCGCTGAACAGCGCATAGCGCGCCAGCGGGGCGAAGTCGGGATACACGCGCACGCTCTGCGCCGCACCGGCAACGCGCGACTGCCGCCACAGCCGCAGCGGCGAATGCAGGCGCAGTTGCACGCCGGGGAACACCGCATCGCCACGCGCGATGGGCTGCAGGCGGTAGCCGAAGCGCGATACCGAGGCCGGCGCCAGCGCCAGCCGCCGCGGCAGTCCCTGCGACGGCCAGTCGCCGGGATGCAGGTCGTACACGTCCACGCGCTGCCGCGCCAGCGATTCGACGCGCAGGTGCACCTCGCGCTCGACGCCCAGCGGCAGGGCTTCGGGAATCTCGCGCACCACCTCGGGCGTTGCGCGCGCGCGCAGGCGCCACGCGTCGAACAGCGTAAACGCGGCCAGTGCGCCGCCCGCGGCCCACCACGCCCACGCCGGCACGCCGAGGAACAGCACGGCCAGGCCGGACAGGCCCCACAGCGCCAGCAGCGCGATCAGCGGTGGCGCGGGCCTCATGCGCAGGCCATCCAATCCTTCTCCCCGTCGCTGTTACGGGGGGAAGAGCCTGCCCCGTACTCGATACGAGGTGGCCGAAGGCCGGATGAGGCGTGCTTTTGATCTTGTCGTTGCTCGGCAAAAAGCAAAGGCAACAGCAAAAGCAGCCGCTCGCTGCGCTCGCGGCCCCTCACCCGCCCCCGTATCGGAGTACGGGGCAGGCTTCGGCACCCTCTCCCCGCATGCGGGGAGAGGGAAACGTCAATGGCAATATGAAGTCCTTGCCAACTCACTTCCTCGGCGCCTCCACCTTCGCCAGCAGCGCGTGCAGCGCGTCGTCGGGCGACTGGCCTTCGATCTGCAGCTCCGGCGACAGGGTGATGCGATGGCGCAGCGCGGGCTTGGCCACGTCGCGCACGTCGTCGGGGGTGACGAAGTCGCGCCCCTGCAATACCGCCTGCGCGCGCGCGGCGCGAACCAGGGCGATGCTGCCGCGCGGACCCGCGCCCAGCGCGATGCCCGGCCACTTGCGCGTCGCGGCGGCGATGCGCACCGCGTAGTCGACCACCTGCGCGTCCACCGCGACCCGCGCCGTGCCTTGCTGCATCGCGAGGATGTCGGCGGCGCTGGCGACGCGCTGCACCTGCGACAGGTCGAAGTCGCTGGCGTTGCGGCCGGAGGTGACCGCATCGACCATGCGCTTTTCCTCGTCCAGCGACGGGTAGCCGATCAGCACCTTCAGCAGGAAGCGGTCGAGCTGCGCTTCGGGCAGCGGGTAGGTGCCTTCCTGCTCGACCGGGTTCTGCGTGGCCAGCGCCATGAACGGCGGATCCAGCGCGAACGGCTTGCCTTCGATGGTCACCTGGCCTTCCTGCATCACTTCCAGCAGCGCCGACTGGGTCTTGGCCGGCGCACGGTTGATTTCGTCCGCGAGCAGGATGTTGGTGAACACCGGGCCGCGGCGGATCTTGAAGCTCTCGGTCTTCGGGTCGTACACCGCGTGGCCGCTGACGTCGCTGGGCATCAGGTCGGGGGTGAACTGCACGCGGGCGTAGTTCAGTTCCAGCGCCTGGCCCAGCGCGCGCACCAGCAGGGTCTTGCCAAGGCCGGGCACGCCTTCCAGCAGCACATGGCCGCCGACGAGCAACGCGATCAGCACCTGGTCGAGCACGTCGGGCTGGCCGATGAAGGCTTTCGCGACCTCGTCGCGGACCTGCGCCGCGCGCTGGGCCAGCGCTTCGCCGGCCAGCGGCACGATGGACGGAACGGTTTCGTCGCTCATAGCTGGTTTCTCAGTTTGATCAGAAGGGAAATGCGCTCGCGGAAGGCGTGCCTGTCGTGCGCTGCGGGCGTTTGCAGCGCTTGCAGCACGGCGACCGGGGCGACGCGCAGGCGTCGGGCGATGGCGTCGGCCTGCGCCTCGCCAGTCAACGCGGCGGCCAGCGGGTCGCGGCGGCGCAGGCGCGCAAGGAAGGCCTGGCGCACCGCCGCGTACAGCATCGCGGCCTTGCCGTAGCGGAACAGCAGGTCGCCGCTGGCGCGCACGTGTTCCAGCAGCGACCGCCGCTCCGGCGCGGGCGCCGGTCGCAGCGGACCGAAGCGCTGCGCGCGCAGCCACAGCCATGCGAACAATGCCAGCGCCAGCGGCAGCCACACCGGCCAGCCGCGAACCAACGCCACGCGCCACAGCGACGGCATCTGCGCCGCGTACACCAGATGCACGGCGCCGTGCCCGTAGTTCGGCGCCAGCACCTGCCGCGCCAGCGCGCGGTGGGTGGCCTCGCGCAGGCCTTCGCCTTGCCCGCCGCCGCCGAACAGACCAGCCAGGCCGGCGGGAGGATTGCCGTTGCTCAGGAAGCCGAAATCGGCCAGCACGTCGACGTGGCCTTCGCCCCAGCCCTGCCGCGCATAGGCGTAGCCGTTCTTCAGGTCGCCCCACGCCAGCTCCGGCACTTCGTCCTCGACGAACACGAAGCGCTGGTCGCCGCAGAATTCGACGTGCGGCTTCTCGCCGGCAACCTGGAACGGCAGGCAGTCGCGACTGCCGTCCTCGCCCTTCAGCACCACGCCGAGTTCGTCGAACAGGGCGATGTCGGCTTCGTCGTTGCCATCGCGCCAGCCCGGCGTGCGCACGATCAGGTGGCCGCCGCGTTCGACCCATTCCAGCACGCGGCGCACTTCCGGCGGCGACAGGCTGCGCGGATCGCTGTAGATCAGCAGGGTGTCGCGCTGGCCCAGCGCGTGCGCGGCCAGGTTCAGGCGCTGACGCGAATCGACCCGCACGCCGTCGGCCCGCAGCGACTGCTTCAGCGCGTACAGCGGGTTGTACGCGGCCTCGCCGCGCGGTGGCAGGTCGATCTCGCGCTCGACCCGGTGATAGTTGTGCAGGAACCACGCCGTGGCCACGAACGCGACTACCGCCGCAGCGACGACGACCAGGCCGGCGCGCGCGCCGCGCGTGCCGCCATTTTTCGCCACCGCGCTCATGCGGCCCACCCGTAGCGCTGCCGCAGTTCGCCCAGCAGGGTTTCGAATTCGTCCTCGGCCGGCAGGCGCTGCGCGTAGGCGGCGTACTGCCAGACCTTGACCATGCGCGCGAACAGGCCGCGGTCGTCGGCGTCGGGCATGCGCCGCGACGCGCGCAGGCATTCGGATTCGGTCGCGCCCGGCGGCAGCACCACCCCGGCGCGCGCGGTCATGCTGTCCACGCTGGCGCGATACAGCAGCGCCAGCGCGTGGCGCGGCCGGCCTTCGCGCCACAGCCGGCGTGCGACGGCCACGACGTTTTCCGGCAGCGCATCGGGCAGCGGCATCGCCTCGACTTCGACCTCGCTTACCGTTTCGGCGCCGCGACGATGTAGCGAGCCGCGCATCCACGGCCACCAGCGCGGCGCGGTGGCCAGCAGCACCAGCAACAGGATGCCGGCGATGATCCACAGCCCCCATTCGCCGACCAGGGCGAAGAACTTCGCCAAGGCCGCCATCCACGACAGGTCCGGCGGCTTGTCTTGGTTCGGTTGCTCGAAAGCGCGGCGTTTTTCCCAGCGGGTCTGCTTGCGCTTGGCGTTGAGCAGCGGATCGGCGTAGGCGCGATCCACCGCCTTGCGGAACCGCGCGTCATCCACGCGCTGGTCGCCGAACACGCTGGCCGGCGTGGCCGCGTCTTCCTTTTTCTCGTCGGTCGCATCGTCTTCGGCCTGTGCCTGTACCGGCACGGCGTTGTGCGGCAGCGGATCGCTGTCCTGCGCACGCGCGGGCAAGGCGAATACCCCCGCCACCGCCAACAGCACGGCGAAGGTCATCGACGCCGCACGCAGGCGCTCGCCCAGCCGGCGGAAGGCGATCTCGACATCCCAGGCTTCGATCTGGGTGCGTCGGTTGAGGTACAGGCCGAAACCGGCGCCGACGTAGAACGGCTCGATCACGCTGATCGCGGTCCAGGCGATGGCGTTGAGGCCCAGCCCGGCCCACCACGGCGTCTGCTCGCCGATCAGCGCCCAGCCGGCGCGCGCGGTTTCCGGCAGTTCGTCGATGGGCACGAACATCAGGATCGCGGCGATCGCGCCCAGGTTCAGCGCGGCCTCGAAACACAGGCAGACGAGTCCCAGCAGCGCGGCGTTGCCGTATACCGCGCCACCCAGCACGCGGCGACGCTCGCGCAGGCGCGCGCCTTCGACGCCTTCCAGCAGATCGATCGGCAGGTACAGCGCGCGGGCGAAGCTGAAGCGCCGCCACGTCAGGTAGTGCAGCAGCGGCTTCCAGCCCCAGCGCAACTGCGCCACCAGCGTTTCGCGCCGGGTCGGCACGCTGCCGAAGGTGGCGCGCGAGATGACGAACAGCGGGATGCGGTCGAACGCCGGCTTCAACCACCACATCGCCAGCCCGGCCAGCCACATCGCGTCCAGCGCCCACGCCGCGAGATTGCACAGCGCGAACAACGGCAGGCTCAGCAGCAGCCATGGCTGCCAGATCGCCGCCGCGTGCCGGCGCACCAGCGCGGTGCCCAGTTCCACCGCTTCCCACGGCGAACGCGCGCGCAGGTTGACGGTCAGTTGCTCAAGGCGCATCGGCTGCCTCTGCCCGGTTGCGCCCGCCGAAGAACAGCCACGCCAGCACCAATGCCCACAGCACCGCCGACACCGAATACTTGACCACGGCGGGAATCGAGCCGATCGACGACCAGAACGCCTCGATGAAGGCCGCGACCAGCAACATCATCGCCACGCCCAGGCACAGCTTCGCGCCCTTGACGCCGGCCACCCGCAGCGCTTCGCCGCGGCCCAGCCGGCCAGGCGCGACCAGGCCCATGCCCAGGCGCAGGCCCGCGCCGCCGGCAATCACTATCGCGGTCAGCTCGAACGGCGCGTGCCCGCACACGAAGCGCCACAGCGGGTCGCCGTAGCCGATCTGCTGCAGGTGGCCGAACACCGCACCGATACCGACGCCGTTCTGGATCAGCACCAGGATCGCGCCGACGCCGAACAGCAGTCCGCCGGCGAAGGTGCGCAGGCCGATGCTGATGTTGTTCATGATGTACACGCCGAACATGTACCAGTCGGTCTGGCTGTCGCGGCCGAGCCGGTGCGCGTCGCTGCTCGGATCGTACATCCGCTCCATCCGGGCAACCTGCACCGGGTCCATCAGGCTGTGGATCAATTCCGGCTGGAACTGCAGCAGCACGAAGAAGCCGACCAGCGGCAGCGCGAACAGCGCCAGCGCGGCCCACATGCAGCCGGGCTCGCTGCGCACCAGCCGCGGGAAGTCGG
>JBDHQQ010000128.1:0-6865 GCA_039807145.1 Pseudoxanthomonas sp.
CCCCGCCGACCGCCGCCAGCGCGTCGGCGAATGGCAACCGGCCGACGCCGCCACGGTGGACAGGGCGCTGCACAATGCCGTCGCCGCGCAGCCGGCCTGGGACCGCACGCCCGCGGCCAGCCGCGCCGCGCTGCTGGAACAGGCCGCGCAGCTGCTGGAACAGCGCATGCCCGAATTCATGGCGCTGTGCGTCAAGGAAGCCGGCAAGACCATTCCCGACAGCGTCGCCGAAGTGCGCGAGGCGGTCGATTTCCTGCGCTACTACGCCGCGCAGGCGCGCGAGCAGTTCGGCGCGGCGGAAAGGCTGCCCGGCCCGACCGGCGAATCCAACGAGCTGCAGCTGCACGGCCGCGGCGCGTTCGTCTGCATCAGCCCGTGGAATTTCCCGCTGGCGATCTTCCTGGGCCAGGTCAGCGCCGCGCTGGCCGCCGGCAACAGCGTGATCGCCAAGCCGGCCGAGCAGACGACGCTGGTCGGCTACCACGCGGTCAAGCTGCTGCACGAAGCCGGCGTGCCCGAAGCGGTGCTGCAGTTCCTGCCCGGCGACGGCGCCACCGTCGGCGCGGCATTGACCCGCGACCCGCGCGTGGCCGGCGTGGCCTTCACCGGTTCCACCGAGACCGCGCGCGCGATCAACCGCGCGCTGGCCGGCCGCGAAGCGGGCCCCATCGCCGTGCTGATCGCCGAGACCGGCGGCCAGAACGCCTTCATCGCCGACAGTTCCGCGCTGCCGGAGCAACTGGTGAAGGACGCGCTGGCCTCCGCGTTCACCTCGGCCGGCCAGCGCTGCTCGGCCGCGCGCGTGCTGTTCGTGCAGGACGACATCGCCGACAAGGTGATGACCATGCTGGCCGGCGCGATGGACGAACTGAAGGTCGGCGACCCCGGCCTGCTGTCCACCGACGTCGGTCCGGTGATCGACGCCGACGCGCTGCAGATCCTCGACGACCATGCCGCGCGCATGGCCGGCGAAGCGCGCCTGATCAAGCAGGCCAGCCTTGGCGACGAAACCGCGCACGGCACCTTCTTCGCCCCGCGCGCGTGGGAGCTGAAGTCGCTCGATCAGCTGCACCGCGAGGTGTTCGGCCCGGCCCTGCACGTGCTGCGCTGGAAGGCCGACCAGCTCGACGCGGTGATCGACGCGATCAACGCCACCGGCTACGGCCTGACCCTGGGCGTGCATTCGCGCATCGACGAGACCATCGAGCGCATCGCCGCGCGGGTGAAGGTCGGCAACGTCTACGTCAACCGCAACCAGATCGGCGCGGTGGTCGGGGTGCAGCCGTTCGGCGGCCAGGGTCTGTCCGGCACCGGCCCCAAGGCCGGCGGCCCGCACTACCTGGCGCGCTTCGCCACCGAGAAGACCGTCACCATCAACACCACCGCCGCCGCCGGCAACGCCTCGCTGCTGACCCTCGACGACTGACCTGTTTTTGTAGCGCCGGATGAATCCGGCGCTACAAGGCACCGGCACGCAGCATCTTCCAGCCGCCTAACGAAAAACCCCGCCGAAGCGGGGCTTTTCGTGGCTTGCGATGTCGTCGCGCTCAGAACCGGTACTGCGCGGAAACACCGAGGATGTCCGCGCCGCCGTCGAACTCGCCAACCAGGCGCGAGCCGCTGGACGACACCAGATCGATCTTCGGCGTGTCGGCCATGTCCACCTTCGTGTAGCTGGCGCTGACTTCGAAGTTGGGCGTGGCGTTCCAGGTCAGGCCGACCGAGTACCACATGCGGTCCTGGTCGGGCATGCGCGGGGTGCGGTGCGGCAGGCTGACCGGCGAATCGTCGCGGGCCACGCCGGCGCGGAAGGTGAAGCGGTCGCTGAACCGGTATTCGCCGCCCACCGAGTAGAACCAGCTGTCGCCCCAGGAATAATCCTCGACCGAGTCGGCCTGCGCGCTGTCGAACTGGATGCGGATTTCCTTCAGCGAATGCCAGTCGGTCTTCGAGGCTTCGGCCATCAGGGCGAAGCGGTCGGTGGCCTGCCAGGTGGCGCTGAGGGTATCGACGCTGGGCGTGGTCAGGGCCGCGCCCGCAGGGGTGTCGATGTACTGGTTGGGCGCGGCGATGGCCAGCAGCGCCTTCACGTTGCCCGGCACCTCGAAGGTCGCGTTGCCGCGCAGGTCGTGGTCGATCTCGGAACGATGGCTGTAGCCCAGCGACAGGCTGTCGATCGGACGCCAGTTCAGGCCCACCAGCCAGCCCAGGCTATTGCTGCTGCCTTCGATCTTGGCGGTGCCGTCGTTCTTCTGCGGGCCGAACGGCGCGGCGACCGGATTCGGGGTGATGCAGGCGGCCAGGTTGATGCGGCAGATGGCCGAACCGAAGTCCACCCCGTTCGACAGGGTCACGTCGGCGCGCTCGTAGATCGCGCCGATGCCGACCGAGAAGCGGTCGGTGACGGCCACCGACGCGGCCAGGGTCAGGTCGATGATCTTCACGTCCGACTCGAGCGCGTGGTAGCGGCCGACCCAGTCGGCGTCGTAGTCGGTCTTCAGGCCGAACGGCGCGCTGACCATGGCGCCCAGGGTCAGGCGGTCGAAAGCGCCGTCCAGCGGCAGCACGAAGGACATGGCCGGCACGGCAGCCAGCGCACCGGCGTCGCCGCCGTTGCCGCCGGTCAGCGGCTGGGCCAGCGCGGTGCCCGCGGCCGCGGAACCGCCGCCATCGAACTTGAACGACAAGTCGATGGCCGAGACGTCGATCTGCGCGGCCTTCTGGGTGAAGGTGGACATGACGGCCGGGTTGTTGACGACCACCGACGCGTCGCCCTTGGCGGACGCCGAACCGGCCATCGCACGGCCCTGGGCCTTGACGCTGTTTTCCTTGAGCTGGAAGGCCGAAGCCTGGGCCTGGCCGACGGCCAGGGCGCCGGCGATGCCGAACGCCAACGCGGAAATCTGGGCGAAACGATTGGAAATCTGCATGGATGTCTCTCCAAAGACATATGTGGAAAAGCGTTGCGCCATCATTCCGGCGGTTCCTTCACTGGAACCCGCCCGGGCCGGAAGCCCCTCCCGACATACGACGCCGTATGCAGTATAACCGGCCGGGCAAACAAAAAAGTAACAATTGCCTGTCCCCCGGTTCGTCCGCGGTTCACCCTGGTGAACCCGGTCGCGGCCCGGCCCCCGTACCGCGTACAGTCCCGTCCATGTTCGTTTCCCTGCCCTCCCGCAAGAAGCCGGCCCTGCGCTGGGCGGCGCCCGTGCTGCTGATCCTGCTGTCGCTGGCGTTCCTGTGGGCCTACACCCGCCCGCAGCAGGCCCTGCACAACCTGTGGCTGGACTGGGGCGCGCTGTCGGGCGGGCTGGCCACGCCCGACGCATGGTGGGCGGCCCTGCGCGACGGCAGCGCGCTGCGCCTGTTCACCGCGCTGTTCCTGCACGCCGACTTGGCGCACCTGCTGGGCAACCTGGTGTTCCTGATGATCTTCGGCCCGCCGGCCGAGCGCACCATGGGGCCGTGGCGGTTCCTGTTGCTGTTCCTGCTGGGCGGCGCGGTGTCCAACCTCGCCGCGGTACTCAGCGTCGGTACGCCGGACCAGGTCATCGTCGGCGCCAGCGGCGCGGTGTCGGCGGTGATCGGCGCCTACCTGGCGCTGTTCCCGAGCGCCAAGCTCGGCGTGGTGCTGCCGCTGGGCCTGTTCCTGGAATTCATCAAGGCGCCGGCATCGCTGCTGATCGGCCTGTGGGCGGTACTGCAGGTGGTGTTCGCCTACATCGGCCCGGCGTTCGGCGCGGTGGCGTGGTCGGCGCACATCGCCGGCTTCCTGTTCGGCGTGATCTACGCGCTGTTCGTGCGCGCGGCCATCGCGCGGCGGCTGCGCCAGCGGCAGGGGTATTGAGGCGAAGATTCGGGAGTGGCGAGGGCGAGAACCGCCCATTGCTTGTCATCCCGGCGAAAGCCGGGATGACGGTCCTATAATTCGCCGATGTCGAAAAAACCTCTCTACAAGGTCACCTTCTTCAACGCCGGCAAGATCTACGAGCTGTACGCGCGCCGGGTCGGCGCCAGCAGCCTGTGGGGCTTCACCGAAGTCGGCGAACTGGTGTTCGACGTCAACGAGGGCGTGGTGATCGATCCGACCGAGGAGCGCCTGCGCGACGAGTTCGCCGGCACCCGCGTATTGCACCTGCCGATGCAGAGCATCGTCCGGGTGGAGGAAGTGGACCACAAGGGCCAGTCGGCGATCCGCGACGCGCAGAGCGGCGAGAAGGTGGTGACGCCGTTTCCGGTGCCGGCGAAGCCGAGGTGAGGATTCTGGTGCGCGCGGGTGATCGCGTGTCGGCGTGAATGATTGTCAACGCTGATATCACTGCAATTAGCACCGCCCAATCGGGTTAACCATCATGTCCGCTTGCGGAATAGGTTGGGGTGAACGAAGTGAACCCCAACATCCCGTCGTCTGGCACGTGGCGACGTTGGGGTTCGCGAGCTCACCCCAACCTATTTTGCTGACATGCTTTTCAGCGCACTTGTCGGGGACGTGGCCCCAACCTACTTCTTCGCCGGTGCGATTTTCCCGGCCAACGCGGTCGCGCCCGGTCGCTTCAGTTCGACCAGCGCCTTGGCGATGTATTCGTCGCCGTTCAGCACTTCGCCGGGGGTGTAGCCGTCCTTGCCTTCGTCGTCGCCGCGCAGGTGGCCCGGCAGCGCGGCTTCGCTGAAGTCGACGACCGAACCCTTGTCGTCGATCGCCTGCACGGTCTTGTCGCCGTCCTTGATCAGCGTCGGCGCCTTCTCTGCCGGTTCGAACGCCACGTCCGGCACGATGCCGCTGGCCTGGATCGACTTGCCGCTGGGCGTGTAGTAACGCGCGGTGGTCAGCTTGACCGAATCGCCGTTGTCCAGCGGCAGCACGGTCTGCACCGAGCCCTTGCCGAAGGTGCGGCTGCCGACGATGCGCGCGCGCTTGTTGTCGCGCAGGGCACCGGCCAGCACTTCCGAGGCGCTGGCCGAACCGGCATCGACCAGCACCACCACCGGCGCGCCGGCCAGGCGGTCGCCCGGCGTGGCCTTGAATTCGGTATCGCTGATCGGGATGCGCCCGCGCGTGCTGACGATGACGCCCTTGTCCAGCAGGTCGTCGGCCACCTGCACCGCCGCGGTCAGCAGGCCGCCGGGGTTGCTGCGCAGGTCCAGCACCAGCCCCTGCAGCTTGCCCTTGGCCTGCAGCGCGTCGATCTGTTTCTGGAAGTCGGCGCCGGTGTCGGCCTGGAACGCGCTGATCCGCACGTAGCCATAGCCCGGCTCCAGCAGCCGGCTCTTCACGCTGGCGATGCGGATGGTCTCGCGCACCAGTTCCACATCGAACGGTTTCGCCTTGCCTTCGCGCACGATGCTCAACCGGACCTTGCTGCCCGGCTCGCCGCGCAGCGGCGACATGCTGTCGTCGTTGGGCAACGGCTTGCCGTCGATCGCGACGATCAGATCGCCGGCCAGGATGCCGGCGCGCTGCGCGGGCGTGTCGTCGATCGGCGCGACCACCCGCAACGTGTTGTCCGGCTCGGTCATCAGTTCCACGCCAATGCCGGCATAACGGCCGGTGGCCTGCTCGTCGAATTCCTCGGCGTCCGCCTTGTCGAAATAGGCGCTGTGCGGATCCAGGTCCAGCAGCAGGCCACGGATCGCCGAATGCATCAGCGTCTTGTCGTCGACCGGCTCGACGTAGGCTTCCTTGATCGCGTTGAACACCGACACGTAGCGGCGGATCTCGTCCAGCGGCACCTTGGCCGGCGCAGTCTCGGCCGCGTCGGGGTCGTCGCTGGACGCGACCACCGGCTCGTCGTCCGGCGGCTTCGGCGTTTCCTGGGCGAAGGCCGGCGCGGCCGCGAGCAACAGGACCCACCACAATGACGAACGCATGCACCGCTCCGGACGAATCGAGTCGCGCGATTATGCGCGAAGCGGCGATGAATGGCGCCGCAGCAACGGGTTTTTAATCCTGGCCGCCCAACGCTGGCCGTTGCTGTTTTTTGCTCTGGGGCCCTTGAGGCACGGTTAGCACGGTGGGCAAACCCCACAGGGGCGGCGCACAGGGACGTACGCCGTTTTCGGAGCCGCAGAGCCTGCCCCGTACTCGATACGGGGATGCGGCTTCCGGAAATTCCCGCCGTGCTGGCGAACCCCACGCATAGCGCGGGGCGTGCCGCGGGATGCGTTTCTTTGGCTACTGGACCAGCCATTCGGCTGTTGGAAAGCACTGCTTTGCACAAGCAAAGAAAGCAACCCGCGCGTCAGCGCGGAACGCTTTGGCTTTTGAGGGTTACTCAGCGCGCTGCGCTCGCGCCCCCTCATCCGGCGCTACGCGCCACCTTCTCCCACGAGGGGAGAAGGATTCCACCGGCGAAGGATTTCCTAGCGACGCTGCAACCACGTCGACGGATCGACCGGGGCGCCGTTGCGGCGCAATTCGAAGTACAGCGCCGGCGTGCCCTGCCCACCCGAACCGCCGACCCGCGCGACCGTGTCGCCGCGCTTCACCGTATCGCCAGCGTTGCGCAGCAGGGTGTCGTTGTGCGCGTACAGGCTCATGTAGCCGTTGCCGTGGTCGACGATCAGGATCAGCCCGTAGCCGGTCATCCATTCGGCGAACACCACGGTGCCGTCGGCGACCGCGGTGACCGGCGTGCCGACCGGCGCGCCAATCAGCACGCCGGAGCTGGTACGGCCATCGGGCATGCGCCCGCCGAAGCCGGCCAGCAGGTTGCCCGAAGCCGGCCAACCCAGCCCGCCGACTTTCAGCGCCGGCGCGCTGGCGACCTTCGGCGGCGGCGGCTTGCGCACCGGCCGGCCTTCCGCGGCGGCGGTGCGCGCCTCGCGTTCGGCCGCATCGCGCTGGCGCTTTTCCTCGGCGCGG
>JBDHQQ010000129.1:0-6839 GCA_039807145.1 Pseudoxanthomonas sp.
GCAAGAAGCTGGACCCCGATGGCGAGATCAAGCCGATCGAGACGGTGCGCGGCCGCGGGTACCGCTTCGCCATCGCCCGCAACGAGGGGTGAGCACGAGGCGCTTGCGCGGCATCGCCGCGCGCCTCGGGCGAACGCCCCGCGTGCTTCGCGGGGCTGGAACGAGTCGGAGCGCTTGTGCGCCGCCGCCGCACGCCTTGGCGAACGCCGCGCGCGCTTCGCGCGGCCGCAACGAGCACGAGGCGACCGCGCGGCATCGGCACACGCCTCGGGCGCATGTCGCGGGTGATCCGCATGGCCCGGTGGTAGCGTATGCCGAACTCCGTTCCCCGGCGGCGATGAGGTTCCGCGGACGATGAAAGCACATCCGCCCGCGTTCCAATGGCGCCCGCGTTCGCTGCGGGCGCGCCAGCTGCTGGCCGCCAGCCTGGGCCTGGTCGCGTTCCTGTTCCTGGCCGGCTATGCGCTGGACAAGGCCTTCCAGCAGACCGCGCAGCGCAACATGCGCGAACGCATGCTCAGCTACGCGCGCGCCTACGTCGGCGGCATCGACTTCGACCGCGAGAACGCGGTGATCGACTACGTGGTGGATACCAATCCGCCGGACCCGCGCTTCGTCAGGCCTGGCAGCGGACTTTACGCGCAGGTGGTGCTGGGCGATTCGCACTGGGTGAGCCGCTCCGGCGAAGGTCCCGAACTGCCGGTCGGGCCGATGCTGGCGCCGAAGCAGGAAGCCTTCGATGGTCCGCTGCCGATCGTGCAGATCGACGGTAGCCCCAGCGAGGTGTATCGCTACGGCATGGGCCTGATCTGGACATCGCCCAGCAACACCGGCAACGAGTTCCCGATCACCGTGTACATCCTCGAGGACACCAGCGCGCTGGCTGCGCAGCTGCGGGTGTTCCGCGGCGCGCTGTGGGTGTACCTGGGCGGCGCCGGCGCGGTGCTGCTGCTGCTGCAGATGTACGTGCTGCGCTGGAGCCTGCGCCCACTGAACCGCGTGATCGACGAATTGCAGCAGGTGCAGCGCGGCCAGCTGGAGCACATGAGCCAGCGCCATCCGCGCGAGCTGGAGCCGCTGACCGAAAGCATCAACGCGCTGATCGAGAGCGAGCGCGAGCACCTGGAGCGCCAGCGCAATACCCTGGCCGACCTTGCCCACAGCCTGAAGACGCCGCTGGCGGTGCTGCGCGCGCAGCTGGACGACGGCGTCCATGCCACCGCGTTGCGCGACGAGCTGGACATGCAGCTGCGGCGCATGAACAACCTGGTTTCGTATCAATTGGCGCGCGCCGCATCCGGCGGCCACAAGCTGTTCTCCGCGCCGCTGCCGGTCGAGCCGCACGCCGAGGAGATCGTGCGCGGGCTCGAGAAGGTCTACGCGGCCAAGCGGGTGATCTGCGAATTCGAGATAGACCCGGCCGCGCGCTTCCACGGCGAAACCGGCGACCTGCAGGAGCTGATGGGCAACCTGCTGGAGAACGCGTTCAAGTGGGCGCGCTCGCGCGTGCTGCTGACCGTCGCACCGATCGCGGGCTTGCCGAACCGCCGCGCCGGCCTGCTGCTAGCGGTGGACGACGACGGCCCCGGCATCGCCGAGGAAGACGTGGCCAAGGTGCTGCAGCGGGGCGTGCGCGGCGACGAGCGCGTGCAGGGCCACGGCATCGGGCTGTCGATCGTGCAGGACCTGGTCAGGGATTATCGCGGCGAACTGCGCGTCGGCCGTTCGGCCGAGCTGGGTGGCGCGCGTTTCGAGGTATCGCTGCCGGCCGGCCTGTAGCGGCGCGGGGCCGGACATCGCGCGCGCCTCAGGGCGCGTCTTCCATCGCGAAATCCGCCTCCGGGGAAAGCACCACGCGGTTGCGTCCGCGCAGCTTGGCCGTGTACAGCGCCGCGTCCGCGCGCTGCAGCAGCGCGTGCGGTTCGCTGCCGTGCGCGGGAGCGACGGCGATGCCGAACGACAGCGTGGCGCCGATCTCGCTGTCGCCGACCGATACCCGCGAAGTCTCGAACGCATGGCGGATCTCGTTGGCGAAGGCGCAGGCGGCGTCCGCGTCCATGCCCGGCAGCATCAGCAGGAATTCCTCGCCGCCGAAGCGGCACGCCATGCCCGCATCGCCGACGCGTCCGGCCAGCAGGTCGGCCAGCCGGCGCAGCACCTCATCGCCGGCGAGATGGCCATGGCTGTCGTTGATGTCCTTGAAGTGGTCGATGTCGGTCATCGCCAGCGCCAGTGGGCGGTCCTGCTGGCGACAGCGTGTCAGCGTCCCGGCCAGCTCGCGGTCGAAGTGGCGCCGGTTGAACAGGCCGGTCAGCGGGTCGCGGGCGGCCTGTTCCTGCAGCCGCTTCTGCAGCACGGTGATTTCTTCCAATTGCCCGCGCAGCTGCCCGCCGCTTTCCCGCAGTGCGAGGCCGCGCCGGTAGGCGTCGAAGGCGAAGGTCAGCAGGTAGGCCGACAGGGTGGCAATGCACAGCAGGCTGGTGACCAGGGTGGTGTCCGGCCGGAATTCCAGGCCCCGGATCAGCACGACGGGAATGATGCCGAGGCCGATGGCCGCCAGCGCGCGCGCCAGGCCGGGCAGGCCGGTATAGACCATCAGGTTCAGGCACACGCAGATGAAGAACAGGAAGCAGATCCACAGCGGCATGCCCCAGAACGCGCACCACGCGCCGAACAGCGTGCCGTCCAGCAGCAGGTTCTGCATTTCCGCGCGCACCGGTTGCGGCGCGCGCGCGGCGCGCCAGTACGCGAGCTGCGGATAGACCAGCAGGTGCAGCGCCAGCAGGGTCCATTGCCATGGGCCGGCGCCCGCCCCATGCAGGTAGGAGCCGATCACCACGAACGAGAGGGCAAAGGACAAGGTCCGGTTGCGCCAGTTCAGCGCGACCGCCCAGTGGATGTTCTTGCCGCTCACCGCATCCCCCCATACTACGGCGGCATGCGGCCGCCGGACCCCCAAACCGGATAGCCTGACGGCTGGCGCCGCGCATCGCAAGCCTCGGCAGGGCGGGAACCGCTAGGCGAACGGGGATTCGCCATACAGCCTGCGCAGGTGCGCGGCTACTTGCGGCAGCTCGGCCTGCAGTTCGCGCGGCGCGGAGAAGTGGTATTCGCTGGCGACGGCGAAGAACTCCTCGGGCGACTCGGCCGCGTAGGGATCGAGGCGGGTCCTGCGGCCGGCATCCACCCTGGCGCAGAAAGCGTCGTAGGCGAGCTGGAAGTCGCGGGCCCACTCGCGTTGCCATTCGCGCGGCAGCAGCGGCGTGCCGTCCATCGCGCCGTCCAGCGCGTCCAGCTTGTGCGCCATCTCGTGCACGGCCACGCAGAAGCCCGCGTCGGGTTCGTCCAGGTCGGCCTGCACGTCGGCCCACGACAGCACCAGCGGGCCGCTGTCCCAGGCCTCGCCGATCAACTCGTCTTCCCATTCGTGCAGCACGCCAGCCGCATCGACATGGCTGCGGTGCACGCGGAAGGCCTCCGGGTACACCAGCAGCTGCGACCAGCCGCGCAGGCCGTGGGCGCCGAATTCCAGCAGCGGCAGACAGCACAGCGCAGCCAGCTGCGCGCGCTGGCGCGCGTCCAGAGCGAGCCCGCCCAGCGGAGTCACGGTCTTTTCGTGCAGGAAGCGTTCGGTCAGTTCGCGCAGGCGTTCGGCGCGCGCGTCGTCCAGCCGCGACAGCCACGCCATGCCGGCGCGCAGGTCGCGCCACGATTCGTTCGGAAGGGGAGCCGGCTTGCCGCGCAGCCGGTCGAGCCAGGACCGTCCGCTCAGCGGAACATGCCCGGCAGGAAGCTGTGCCACTTGGCGCCGTGCTGGCGCAATCCGGCGCCATCGTCGCCGCTGCCGCTGGTTGCCGTGCCGGTGCTGCGCGTGGTCGGCTTGGCGGCGGTCGTCGCGGCCGGCTTGGCGCGCGATTCCGCGGCCTGGCGCGCGCGGTCCGTCGAGGTTTCCTCGTTGCCGGGGCAGGCGCTTTCGCCGTTGGCGACCGTGGTGGCGTTCCGCGCCATGGCCGGCGAGGCGGCGCACAGCAGCAATACGGCCAGGCTGGCGGCGTGCAACGGGCGGTCGGTGCGGCGCATGGCGAATCCTTCGGCAGAGGCGGGCAGAAAGCCTGCGGAATATAGCGCGAAACCCCGGCAGCCGGGCGGGGCGGCGGCGTTCGTCGCGCATAATGCCCGCATGTCCGCCTTCCGCCTGTTCATCCCGACCGCATGACCGTGGAACGCGACCTGCTGCTGCGGCTGGCGGCGGGGCCGGTTTCCGGGGCCGCACTGGCCCGCGAGACCGGCCTGACCCGCGCCGCGATATGGAAGCGGATCGAGGCCCTGCGCGAGGCGGGCGTGGGCATCGCGGCGAAGCCGGGCCTGGGCTACGCGCTGGACGGGCCGCCCGACTGGCTGGATGCGGAGGAGATCCGCGCCGCTTTGCCCGCGCCGGTGCGCGCCGGTCTGGCGGGGCTGGAGATCGCCTGGTCGCCGGATTCGACCAATTCCGAACTGTTGCGGCGCAGCACGCCTGTGCGCGGCACGGATGCACTGTTGGCCGAGCGCCAGACCGGCGGCCGCGGCCGTCGCGGCCGTGCATGGGCCTCGCCGCTGGGTGCGCACGTTTACCTGTCGCTGGCGCGGCAGTTCGGCGGTGGCCTGGCCCGGCTGGGCGGACTCAGCCTGGTGGCCGGCATCGCCGCCGCCGAAGCGCTGTGCGGCATCGGTTTCGAAAATGTGCGGCTGAAATGGCCGAACGATCTGGTCGTTGCTTCGCCATCGGGCTTGCGCAAACTCGGCGGTCTGCTGGTCGAGGGGGGCGGCGAACACGGTGGCCCGGTGCGCGCGGTGGTCGGGCTGGGCATCAACGTGCGCATGCCGGAAGCCTTCGCGGCCTGCATCGACCAGCCCTGGATCGACCTGCAATCGCTGGCCGATGCGCCGCCCTCGCGCAACCGCATCGCCGCCGCGCTGCTGGCGGGGCTGCTGCCCGCGTTCGACCGATTCGATGCCGAGGGCTTGGCGCCGTTCCTGCCGCGCTATGCCGCGCTCGATGCGCTGGCGGGTCGCGAAGTCGACGTGCATGAAGGCGTGCGCACGCGCCGCGGGTTGGCGCGCGGCATCGCCGAGGATGGCGCGCTGCGCGTGGAGATCGGCGGAAGCGAACAGCGGCTGTACGCCGGCGACGTGAGCGTGAGGATGCAATGAGCGAGTGGCTGTTCGATCTGGGCAATTCGCGGCTCAAATGCGCGCCGCTGCGCGACGACGGCGCGCCGGGCGAGGCGCAGGCGCTGGGGCACGACGAAGGCCGTGTCGTCGCCGCACTCGACGCCGTGCTGCCGACGCACGGCGGCTGTGCGTACATCGCCAGCGTCGCCTCGTCCGCGCTGACCGTCGCGGTGCTCGACGCGCTGACCGCGCGCTTCGACCGGATTTCCATCACCCGCACCCAGCCGCGCCTGGCCGGCGTGCGCATCGCCTACGCGCAGCCGGCGAAGCTGGGCGTGGACCGCTTTCTCGCCCTGCTGGCTGCGCATGCGCAAGACCCGTCGCCGTGGCTGATCGCCGGTGTCGGCACCGCGCTGACCATCGACCTGCTCGATGGCGCGGGCCGGCATGTCGGCGGGCGCATCGCACCGTCGCCTGCGCTGATGCGCCGCGCGCTGCGCGACGCCGCGTCGCAATTGCCGGATACCGGCGGGGCGTTCGGCGAGTTCGCCGCCGACACCGAGGACGCGCTGGCCTCGGGCTGCGAAGGCGCGGCGCTGGGCTTGATCGAACGCAGCCTGCGCGAAGGCGAACGCCTGCTCGGCGCGACGCCACGCCTGCTGCTGCACGGCGGCGGCGCGGAAGCGCTGCGGACGCATTTCCCGCAGGCGGCATGGCAGCCATCGCTGGTGCTGCACGGACTTGCGATATGGGCGAAAACGGGACGCAGTTGAGCTTTTCTCCTCCCGGCAGGCGAAGGAATGCACATAGAATCCCGCCATGCTGATTCGCGCGCTGATCGTCCTTCTCGCCATCCTCAACCTGGGCATTGCCGCGTGGTGGCTGTCGCGTCCCGACGCCGTCGCGCCGGCCGTACCGCCGCAGCCGCAGGGCGTTCCGCGGCTGCAACTGCCGGATGAAGCGCCGGTTGCCGCTGCGGCCGGAATCGCAAATCCGGCCGCGGCGCAGGAGGCACCAGCGACGCCTGCCGTCACGGCGCCGCCAGCACCATCTCCGCAGCACTGCTATGCGCTTGGTCCGTTCGATGAGGAGGCCGCGGCCCGCGCCGCCGCCGTGCGCCTTGGCGCGCAGGCCACGCGCACCCGCGAGGAACCGGCCGCGGCCAGCGCCTACACGGTGTTCCTGCCGCCCGCCGCCGACCGGGATGTCGCACAGACCGTCGCACAGCGCCTCGGCGCGGCCGGCTTCGACGATTTCCTGGTCATCGCCAATGGCGAACTCGCCAACGGCATCGCCCTGGGCCGTTACCGCAACCGCGACAGCGCATTGCGCAGGCAGGCGGCGCTGCGGGAAGCCGGCTTCAATCCGCAGCTGCAGCCGGTCGGGCAGACGGGCGCGTCGAAATGGTGGGCCGATGTTTCCGTGGCCGCGGATGCCGCGGTCGGCCAGGCTCGCCGGATCGACTGCGTCGCGCTGCGCTAGAATTCCACTCGCGCCGCTTTAGCTCAGCCGGTAGAGCAACCGCCTTGTAAGCGGTAGGTCGTCCGTTCGATTCGGACAAGCGGCACCATCTACTCGTCCGGCAACGTCCGCCACCACCATCACCTGTTGCGTTGCCGAAAGCGTCGACTGGTCGAGGCCGCTAGACTTGCAGCCTGTTTCCAAGAAGGCGATCGCAATGAGCC